>JBBKVS010000191.1:0-21093 GCA_037968555.1 Lysobacterales bacterium
CTATTATTCTGTTTGCTGGTTTTCGTACTGGCCGCTTGCCAGCCAGCCGATGAAACTACGCAGTCTCAAGTTGGCGCTGAACCGATACCCGCAGCAGAACCTTCACTAGCCTGGAGCGCATTTATCGATGAGCAGATCGAAGCCTACCTGGCAGCACATCCGGCCTGGGCTGTAGCGCAGGGGCGGCATGAATACGATGGTCAATTGCCCGACTGGAGTGCAGAAGGTATAGCCGCTGAAGTGACTCGATTGCGTGCAGCGCGTAATACCGCCAAGGAATTCGCAGCCGATGAACTGGGCCCACAAGGTGAATACCAACGGGACTACTTCATCGCTACCATGGACCGTGCCCTGTTCTGGATTGAAAAGGCTGAATGGCCGTTTGTGAACCCGGCTTTTTACTTTGATTGGCTGACGGACTCACTGGACCCCGGCCCCTACATCGCACTGAACTACGCGCCGATAGAGCAACGCATGAAGGCGTACACGCGCTATGCCGCCAACCTGCCGCTTGCCGCTGCGCAAATCCGTGACAATTTGCGTATGCCCATGTCGCGCACCCGCCTGGAGTACGGCATCAGTTCTTTCGGCGGCATGGCTGAATACTTCGTCAATGATGTTCCTGCGGTGTTTGCCGAAGTTGAGGATGAAGCCCTGCAGGCCGAATTCGCCCAGGCCAATGCGGCGGCAGCCCAGGCTTTCAACGAATTAACCGATTGGCTGAAATCCAACCGATCCACTGCGAACGAGGATTATGCCATCGGGCCCGAGTTGTTCAGCCAGATGGTTTATGACACCGAGCGCGTGTCTGTCAGCCTGGCAGAACTGGAAGCCATGGGCAGGGATGATATGCGCCGTAACCAACTGGCACTGGGTGAAGCCTGTGCTGAGTTTGCGCCGGGCGAATCGGTGCGTGCCTGCTTTGCCAAAATGGCCAACCGCAAGCCACAGGGAGGTGCGGTCGAAGGCGCGCGTGAACAACTGAAAGAAACACGAGCCTTCCTGGTCGAGCAAAACCTGGTCACCATACCGGGCACGGAAGAGGCATTGGTTGCCGAGTCACCACCCTATGCCCGTTCGAATTCTGCCTACATCAGTATTCCTGGGCCCTATGAGCAGAACCAGCCATCGGTGTATTACATCTCTCCGCCCGACCCCAGCTGGACAGAAGAAGTGCAGCAAGCCTATGTGCCCGGTGAATCCGACTTGCTGTTCACTTCGGTACACGAAGTTTGGCCAGGCCACTTCCTGAATTTTCTGCACGCCAACCGGGCCGACTGGAAATTTGGCCGTTTGTTTGTCAGTTATGCTTTTGGTGAAGGCTGGGCGCACTACACCGAAGAGATGATGATGGACGCAGGCTTACGTGGCGGTTCTGCGGAAACGCGCATCGGCCAGATCTCCAACGCCCTGCTGCGCAATGTACGTTTTCTGTCGGCCATAGGCTTGCATACCGCTGGTATGACGGTAGCGGCTTCCGAAAAAATGTTTATTGAAGAGGCTTACCAGGACGAAGGCACGGCCAAGCAGCAAGCCGCACGCGGCACCTACGATCCGGGTTATCTCAATTACACGCTGGGTAAGCTGATGATACGTCAGCTGCGCAATGACTGGACCGCCGACAAAGGCGGCCGCGAGGCCTGGCTCGATTTTCATGACCAGTTCCTGTCCTACGGCGGGCCACCCATACCACTGGTACGAAAACAAATGATGGGGTCAGAGTAAATAACCGGGGTCAGAGTACAATTTATATTTGCTGAAACAAGCTCAATATCCTTGGCAAAGTTGTACTCTGACCACCATTTTTGTGGACCCTAACGATTGAGGTAAAGTTGATGGATATTGAATTCTTCGGAGCTGCCGGTGAAGTGACCGGTTCCTGTCATATCCTGCGCGTAGGTGATCAGACAGTATTGCTGGACTGTGGCCTGATCCAGGGTAGCCGCAAGGATGAAGCCCGCAATCACGATCCATTTCCCTTTGAAGCCAGCGCGATCGATGCAGTCGTGCTCAGCCACGCCCATCTGGATCATTGTGGTCGCCTGCCTTTGCTGGTTCGACGCGGTTTTCGCGGCCCCATATTCGTGCATGAAGCAGCCGTTGAACTCATCGCCATCCTGCTTGCGGATGCCGCTCATCTCGAAGAGCGTGATGCCGCCTATCAGTCGCGCAAGACGGGCAAAAAAGTAAAACCCCTGTTCACCCACGAGGATGGTGCCGCGGTCATGCGTCAGCTCGAGGGTAGAAAATATCGACAACAATTCCCAGTCGTGCCTGGCATTGAGGTGTGTTATCGCGATGCGGGCCACATTCTCGGTTCCTGTGCAGTGGAAGTATTTGCCAGCGAGCAGGGCCGTGAACGCAAGCTGGTTTTTTCCGGTGATCTGGGACAATACAACACTCCCATACTGAAAGATCCGGAGTGCATTGATTCAGCGGATTACGTTTTGATGGAGTCCACTTACGGTAATCGACGTCATCGCGACCGGGCTGAAACCGTCCGGGAAATAGGCGAGGTGCTGAGCACGGTCAAATCGGGCAGGGGTAATGTGCTGATTCCCGCCTTCGCCATTGGCCGCAGCCAGGAAGTGCTGTTCATGTTGGGCCAGCATTACGAGGAGTGGGAGCTGGATCGATTCCACATTTTTCTGGATAGTCCCATGGCCATAGAAGTCTCTAAAGTGTATTGGGAAAATCACCATCTGTACGATGAGGAAGCCACCCGTCTGCGTAAGGAAAATGGTGGCATGCCACTGCTGCCCAATCTCACGCTTTCCAAAAGCACTGACGAATCCATGGCCATCAACCGTATACGTTCGGGCGCCATCATCATTGCCGGCAGTGGCATGTGTAATGGTGGTCGCATCGTGCATCATCTCAAGCACAATCTGCCGGACTCACGCAATCACGTGGTCATTGTCGGTTATCAGGCCTATGGCTCCAACGGACGCAGGCTGGTGGATGGCAGTGACACCTTGCGCATACACGGTGAGGATATTCCGGTGCGCGCGCAGGTGCATACGGTGGGTGGGCTGTCAGCGCATGGAGACCAGGATGACCTGGCTCGTTGGTACGAGTGTATGCAGAATCGCCCGCCCGTTTGGCTGGTGCATGGCGAGCGTGACTCCCAGCAAGCCTTCAGCCAGTATCTGACCGAACGCAATGGTGCCGAGGTGCACATTCCCGATCCCGGCGAACGATTGACTTTGTAATGGGTGTTTGGCGCAACTGTGGTCTGACCCCCGCTTGTGAGGAGCGCTGATTGATGTTGTCATGGTTTCGTCGATACCTCTTACCCGGCGTGGTGCTGCAGTCCATGTGTGTAGCCGGAGGCTATGGCACCGGTCGGGAGTTGGTGGAATTTTTCCTGAACTATGGGCCGAAAGGGGGCTACCTGGGGATAATCCCAGCCACCATTCTGGTCAGTCTCGTCTGCATGGTGGCGTTTGAGTTTGCTCGTATCACCAGAACCTACGACTACCGGAACTTCCTGCGACAGTTGCTGGGGCCCGCCTGGATTATTTATGAGCTGGCCTATGTAGTGTCCATACTGTTGATTCTGGCGGTACTGGGCTCGGCCTGCGGCGCCATATTTACCGAAACCTTTGGCTTGCCGGCCATGACCGGTACCGTGCTGCTGCTGTTTTCCATAGCCCTGCTGGCTTTCTTTGGATCACGGGTCATTGAAGGTGTGATGTCCGTTTGGTCTTTCGTGCTTTACGCCCTTTACGGAGCTATTTTCCTGCTCAGCATGAAGCTGTTCGGCCCGGTGATTGTGGAAAATCTGCAGGCCAGCGAAGCCCAGCCTGGCTGGTTATTGTCGGGTATTCGATACGGATCACTGCAACTGGCGCTACTGCCGGCGATTCTGTTCGCGACTGTGCATATCCAGGAACGCAAAGAGGCCATGATCGCGGGTGCTTTGGCCGGGCCTTTGTTGATGATACCTGCGGCCTTATTCTTCGTTGCCCTGGTGGCGAACTATCCGGATGTTCTCGATAGACCCGTGCCGATGAATCTTATACTTGAGACGCTGAATTCACCCGTAATATTTTACTTGTTTCCAATTGTTTTAATCGGAACGTTTATAGAAACCGGCACCGGCATGATTCATGCCCTGAATGAACGCATAGCCAGTACCTTCAGATCTAATGGAAAAACCTTAAGCAACTGGCTCAGGCCATTGATCGCCGTGGTGTTAATCATTGCAGCGATTCTGCTGTCACGCTGGGGCATCATCGACCTGATTGCCGTGGGTTACAACTTAATGGCCTGGGTGTTTGTGCTGGTGGTGGTTGTACCGGTGTTAACCATAGGTCTGTGGAAGGTCGTTTTTATAAAGCCAGCGTCATAAACCGGTTGCAGGCCGTATGGCCGGTATTTCCCATGGGTTTGTCATGAACCTGAAAACCATGCCGTTGATACAGGCGTTGTGCATGGTTCATGGACTGCAGCGTTTCCAGGTAACAGATTCGATAACCGGCTGCCCGGGCACCGTCCAGTATGTGACCGAGTAAACGTGCACCCTGGCCTTTGCCGCGCAATTCCGAGCGGAAATACATTTTCCGTAACTCACATATATCCGCTGCAGCGTCCGTCAGCGGAGCAAAGCCGCCACAGCCCAGGATTTGCCGTTCTTTATCGAGTACAAAAAACCCAGCAGTTGGAGCGGGGTAAGCCTCGAACATGGCATCCACCTCGGCATCCTGTATGGAATAACCGCAACCCACAGCACCGTACTCGGTCATGACATCCCGAATGATGCGTGCCACCGCCGGGTTGTCGCTTTTGCGAATGGTACGCAGCCTGTACTCATGCGACAGGCGCGCATAACGCAGGGCCTTGGCATAGCGCGAAAGGCCAGCCACTACTTCCTCCCGATCTGTGGGTGGCAGGCAGGACAGGGCAGCTTCGACCTGGGTGTTGGAGTGCCGGTGTACCGGCTTGAGGTTTTTGCGACCGGATGATGTGAGGCTAAGCAAACGTTGCCGACCGTCGACCGGGTTGGGTAGTACATTGACCTCGCCCCGTTTCACCAGGCCCTTGACCAGACGACTGACCTTGGATTTTTCCAACACCAGCCGCTCACACAGTTCGGATGCCGTGGTCTGGCCCAGAATTTCCAACTCCATCAGTACATGGCATTCGGAAAAGCGGTGTCCGGCAAAATTCGGGTCGTTATCCAGCAAGTGCAATTCGCGGACCATTTCACGCGAAGCCTGGCGAATTTCATTGGTTTCAGGTTTCATTTACTAAATGTACAACTAAATAGTTGCAATATACAACTGTATTCAGGGAAGCCTTACAGATGGAATGTCAGGTCGGCCAGGTAACTGGATGGTTTCTCCTCGGGAGTCAGACGGGGTCACAGTAAAGGGACAGAGTAAAATACGGTTACCCCACACGGTTTTGGCCTCTTGTGAAAACTATAGAAAAGGAGTTTACTCTTGGGCTACAACCCAACGGCTTGCGTTTCAAAGTCGTCTGCATTTTGACTTCTGATGCAAGCATTGCTCGGCGTACATGCGCTTGAGCGCTGTTCAGCGTCCTTCGATCTGGATTGACCGGATGTGGCGCAAGGTGCTGTCATTATGCTCAGAAGTGACGCAGGAAATTCCTTGCAATGGCTCCACCGCGCAGTTTGCCAGCTCGCTCTTTTATTGCTGTTCTCCGCGGCCCTGCATGCCCAGCCAGATGCCGTCCTCCTGCCAATTGGTGGCTCAGGAGGAAGCCAATTTACTGCACGCTGCCCACAAGGCGAAGTACTGACGGGGTTTGATCTTCGTGCCGGTGATGACATTGATGCAATCCGGCCAATCTGTATTCCCGGGGTGGCGGGCCAGTTCCATGCCTATCCAGTGATGTTCGGGGGCAGCGGAGGGCGGCCAATCGGCCTGGTTTGCCCAAACGATTTCCCCGTGGTAAGTGGTGTGGATATTGATTGGGAAGGGATGTATGTAAACACTGTCAACCGAATAGCACTGTATTGTGGTCTGGCCGATGGCAGCACTCCGCAGTCTGCGTTTCCATCTGCGGTACACAATAGCCCGTTAGCGAAAGAGGATTGCGGTCTTCTTATGTGTGAAAGTGTCTCGCACGGAAGTGCTAAACAGCGCTGCCCCAGTGGACTGATCGGGGTCGGTATAAGCGGTCGTGCAGGAGATCTCCTGGATGCACTGGGGCTGATTTGCGGCGCTCCGCCTGTAGTCGCTGCTCCCGCAGCACCAAAGCCTGTGGTTAAGGCGGCTGCCCGGGTCAAGCTGCCGCCGATTGACTTGAACGCGCTGCATGCCCGCGGGGCAGAAATCGCGAACGCCGAGCCGCTGGCGGCCAAACTCCGCACCGAACAGGGCGAAGGCCCGGCACGACGTGGTTTTGAAATCGGCCTCGCAGCTTCTGAATGGCACACGTCACAAGGTCCGGGTAAACAGCAAATTCATGACCTGCTAAGCCCGTCCGAGCAAAGGGCCTATGACACCGCCGTTACCTTCGCACTGGCCCTGTACCGGCAGAAAATCGCGGACTTTGCGCTACAGGGCGCGGCAATTGCCAGCGCTGATCCCCAATCCGCCGAGTTTCGCAGTCTGCAGGCAGAAGGCGCTGCGCGGCGCGGTTTCGATATCGGCCTCGCCGCAGCTGAAGGGCAGACTGCTCAGGGTCCGGGTAAACAGAAAATTCTTGAGGCGCTGCCGCCCGATCAACAGGCTGGGTACGCTGCTGCTGTTGCGTTTTCAATTGACCGCAATAACAACGTGGATCTTGCCGCAAATGGAGCCACCATTGCCGAGGCGGATCCCATCATCGCCATGCTGCGTACTGCCGATTCGGACGTGCTGTATACATTGGGATTCGACATCGCCACTGGTCTGTTCGGCGATCCGGCGCTCGGTGCCGCGGGCAACACAGCCTCAGGACCCGGCTCGCTGAGAATCCGGGATTCCCTGAGCCCTGCCGGACAGCGGGGTTTTAATGCGGCGATGGGCTTTCATTTGAATCGGAAGTACACGCCCTGAACGCTGCCCCCATTGCGCATAGATTTCCGAGACCCGGATATGTTCAAACCACGCTGATGCATCACCCAGGAGATTTCTCATGAAATTGCGGCACGTAAAAAGCCACTCCGAAAGACTGCGACGAATAAAGCTGGCAATCTGCTCCCTGGCGGCACAATGCCTGCTGGTAGCATCCACGCAAGCGCAAACCGATGCGCAGCCGGTAGGGGCTCAAGGCCGGATCAAATCTGGCGACGCGGTTACGACCGCTTTACCGATTTCAATCTGTGAATCTGCCCGGCTGGCGCGCGAACGAAACTCACCCGCCGCTCCCGGCCTCGAAGCGCAATGCAATGCGCAGCCGATCGAAATAAATGGCCTGGCGGCCAGGGGCGAAACTATCGTCAGCAAAGACCCCTTGGCGATGGCGTTGCTTCAACAACATTCAGGAGAGCATGATCACTTCGGGTTCCTGGTTGGCATGGCGGCCGCTGAAGGTCACACCGAGCCGGGACCAGGCAAGAATCGTATCCGGGGAAAATTGGCTGAAGATGAACATTTCGGGTTTGATGAGGCAGTGTCATTTTCCCTGATTCGCAATAAAAACGCCGCACTGGTTGACACCGCGACGGCTATTACCGCAACCGATCCAAGGCTGGCACGTCTTCGCACCATGGACGCAGACCCGCTCTACTGGCTGGGCTTCGATATTGCCACGGGATTATTTGGTGACCCGGCCAAGGGCGCCGCCGGCAACACGCAAACCGGACCCGGGTCTCAAAAAATTCGGGACTCCATGAGTCCTGCTGGCAAGAGAGGATTCAATGCAGCCGTTGACTTGCACCTCAGTCGTGATTACCTCACACGCAAACCCAGCGCGGAGGAAATCGCCCAAACAGCGGCATATGCCAATAGGGATGTATTGAACCAGGTGGAATCCCTGATTTCCGGATTCCGCGAGAATAATGGCCTGGAAGCCGTTACCCTCGACCCGGCGCTGATCCAGATTGCCACCGACCACGCGAATCGCATGGTGCAAGCGGATCACCTTGTCTACGCTCTTCCTGACGAAGGCAACCTTCAACAGCGCCTGATTGCAGGTAAATTCAATGGAACCAAGGCGGTGGAAATTCTCCATGGCGGGTCCAAAACGGCGATCATGCCGGAAGTTTTTAATGCCTGGGTCAACAACTCTCAACAATACAAAAAGCTGCTGACGGCCGGTGTTTCCAGGATTGGCATCTACGT
Organism: Lysobacterales bacterium; assembly: GCA_037968555.1. Taxonomy (GTDB): domain Bacteria; phylum Pseudomonadota; class Gammaproteobacteria; order Xanthomonadales; family SZUA-36; genus JAWXBM01. The sequence continues at coordinate 8,241 of JBBKVS010000191.1, forward strand.
CGCCTATAGCCCTCCGGGCAAAGAGTTCGAGACATACTGGTCCATGGTTCTGGGCGAGCCATCCCCGGAACCATCACCTTAGGCTTAATGGGTTGGTCGGTTAAGAAGGCTGCCGAGGCTGTTGGTGTCGATCCAAGCTCCTGGGGAAAAAAGGGCGCGGACACATAGTCCTGTACGGTCGCCAGCACGAACTGATAGCTCTGATGCCAGGCTTATCCGTTGATGCTCTTGACGAGCAAATGGCATCGCGTAAGTATCAATCGTGCGACCGCGTTCTTTAGGTGCTGCGCTTTCAGTTTGCCACCCACTATTCCATCATCATCGACAAGGTGCTGGGCACCGTCGACCGCACCAATACCGCACATCTAACCCGTAAAGCCGGATATACCAAAGCGTTCAGCAAAATGACGAAGGCAACATCATTATGGATGTGCATAATCCTGCACCCAACCCACCGCGGCGCGTTATCTTCCTACAGTCAGACGAAGCGGGTTGGCACTGGGTGATGCAGAAAACTTTCGACCAGGGGATAGCTGGACTGATATCCATCCTATAGTTGCCTCCCCCTGGGTGGAGTAGCGCTCATTACATCATTAGAGCAAACTCAGGGGTCGCAGTTGGGTTCAGGTACGAATTGCACAGTAAAAATAACTGACGCGATGGCGGCGCACCGAACCGCGTTTGCTGGCTTCGATCAATTGACCACCGGACCGGGCGATGATCGCTTCGACCTGGCTGTGGTGAATGTGGTGCATTTCTACCGGTTGCTTACCGCGCAAACGCTTCCAGAAACGCCGCAATGGGCCTTTCTGCAGGTTATACCACTTTTCCGCCAGGCTTCCTTTTTCAATTTTTCTGCCGCTGGGTATCTGGAACAGTGCCATGCCGCCTGGTTTCAGAATCCTGAAAAAGTCCGCAATGTAGCGGCTGGAGAAATCCGGGTGCATATGCTGCAGCACCTTGTCGGTATAGACAAAATCGAAAGATTGGTCGGGAAACAGGGAAAGATCATCGCGCGTATTGACCAGGTAGGTACAGCGGGCGCCATGCTGGTTGTATTTTTCTGCGGCTGCAATCATCGATGCGGAAATGTCCACGCCGGTCACTTCTTCGAACTCTGCGCACAGGGCCTGGCTCAAGCGCCCTACTCCGCAGCCAAAATCCAGCGCCCTGCCTTTGTGCAGCGACACGTCCAGTCCGGCGACGCAATCCAGGGAGTCCGCAATTTCCTTGCGGCCGGTGGCGAAAAACGTTTCGGGGTCCCATCGGTTGCCGCGCAGGCTTTTTTCACTGAGCACTGCAAACATCGGATCGGACTCACCAAATTCCTCGAACAATTTCTGCGTGTGTTTCAAAGACATCATAAATTCCGCATTCTCTTTAACCTTGGCTGGCAGCGTCTATCGTAGTTTTACGAAGTGAGTCCGTGCAAGTCCATGTGGCATTCAGGATTTTGGATGTGCCGGGCTGGCTGGCCCTGCAGCAGCGTCACATCATCGGCCAGGATCGCGGTGTCGCGCAAGCGTTTGCCAGATCGTTCTTTCCTTACGAAAGTCCTTTTTGGGGCGGAACTGATAAACTCGCAGCGTGACCACTAACCTGGATACCCGCTATTACCAACACCAGCGTCCTGAACTGGTTGCTGAAATCAGTGGCACCGCGCTCAGAGTTTTGGACCTGGGATGTGGCGCCGGCATGGTGTCCGCGGCTATTCGGGCACGTTGCGACGTTCGGGAAGTATGGGGCGTGGAAGTCGTTCCGGAAGTGGCCGCGCAGGCACTCAAGAATCCGGCGCTAGATAAAGTACTGTGTGGCGACATTTCTCACCTTCTTGGTGAATTACCCCCTGATTTCTTCAGTCACATCGTGGCGGGCGACGTGCTGGAACACTTGATCGATCCCTGGTCGGTGGTTGGCGGGCTGCTGAACTGCCTGGAGCCGGGTGGCAAGTTTATTTGCAGCATTCCGAACATAAGGAATTTCTCGTTCATTCTCGAACTGCTTTTCCGTAAGCGATTCGCTTACCGGGACTCCGGGGTTATGGACCGAACGCACCTGCGGTTCTTCACCCGCAAGGACATAGAGCTGATGTTTGAAGAGGCTGGATACACCGAAATCAGGATCAGTCCGGTCCGGCCCAAGAGCGCGCTCCACAAGCGGCTGGGGAGGGCGCTTTTTGGAGATCTGGTAATAAAAGGATTCCTGATCACAGCACACGCGCCCTCGTGATCCTTTCAATCATCATTGTCAACTACCGAACCTGGGATTGTCTCGAAAACTGTCTGCACACCCTGACCAGTAATGTCCCCAGACAATCTTGGGAAATTATTGTAGTGGACAATCAGTCCGCCGATGGAAAACTGAGTGAATTTGCTGCCAGGTTTCCGGGAGTCCACTTCACTGAAAGCAGGTGGAATGGAGGTTTTGCGCATGGTTGCAACCTTGGTGCCAAACCGGCCAGAGGAAGATGCCTGCTATTTTTAAACCCTGATGTGATAGCGGAGCGAGGATCAATCCAGGCTTTGCTGGACATCAAACACGCTAACCCGGACGTTGCCGTGCTCACCGCCAGCCAGGTGGATGACAAGGGTCGCTTGCGCAAGGTATTTGATGTTTTTTCTGACAAGCTGACCTGGTTCCCGACCGTCAAATTTTTGATGCGCATATTGAAACCGGGTCGTTTCCCAAATCCGAGACGACCATTCACTGGCTTGCTTGATTGCGACTGGGTTTCAGGTTCCGTATTCATGATCGATCGGACTGATTTTGATCTCTTGAACGGTTGGCGTAATGAATATTGGATGTACTCTGAAGACCGTGATTTTTGTTTTCGTGCCCGAGGTGCAAACAAGCGCGTGGCCTGCACCGGGGACGTGCGATTGATTCACTCGCACGGAGGTGCCAGCCGGCAGAATCTTTCGATCTCGATACTAACACGAACTGAAGTCATTATTTCAAAGCATTTGTTCATCCATCTCAATTACCATGACAATAACGAAGCGTTGAATCATCTGTGCGTGTTCCTGGCTGTGGTGCCCCGACTGCTGCTTTGCAGCTTTCTGGACCTCATAACCCTGCGCCACTTTGTGGTTTTGAATACCAGGACGGGCGTATTGTGTGGCTTGTTCAGGCACTATTTTCACGCGCATCGATCCAGGACATGGCGCTCATCACAGGTCGTCTCTGGGGAACGGTAGGCTGGCAGGATTATCCAGCCTGTTTCGGCATTATCGAATAATCCGCTTATTCACCACCTTTCCTGGGTGATGTGAAGACTCAAATGAGGGGGTTGCCCTGAATTCCAGGCACACCCGCCCCATGCCATTGAGTTCAACAATCAAACTACCCGGACTGTCGGGTCAGTTTGCAATTTTATGCCGGTATCGCTCTGGTTGATTTCTGCTGTTATCGGGTAATCCAGCAGCCTGATCGGTGGGAAATTTGTTAAACTGCACGCGTTCTGCCGCCATGGTAAGTGGGCGCGTCACTGGCAGTAACGGAGTTGAAGCAGTTTGAGCCAAGAGCTTTCTGATGATCTTTTCATCTGTCACGAATGTGATTTGCTAAGCCACGTCGGGACATTGACCGGCGGCTTCAAAGCCATCTGTCCGCGTTGTGGTTCGGTTCTTACCAGCGCCCATAAAAATGCTCTCGATCGCATGCTGGTTTTTGGTGTAACGGCAATCCTCTGCCTGTTGTTCAGCAACGTTTTCAGCTACGTGGACCTGGCGGTCCAGGGTCAACATCGTTCGATAAGCCTGCTGGAAACTGTGCAAGTGCTGTTTGAACTGAAAGAGCGAGCCCTGGCCGGTTTTATGTTGTTGGTGATTATTGGACTACCCACGTTTTTCGTCGGGGTTGTGACCTGGCTGGCCCTGGCCATCAAGTTCCAACGGGTATCCCCGCAGACGATCGGATTGTTGAGGATAGTCGGGTATTTAAGATTCTGGAATATGGCCGAAATTTTCTTCCTGGGGATTTTGATCAGCATGGTGAAGGTAGCGTCCATGGCCCATGTTGAGGTCGGCATTTCGTTCTGGGCCTATGCCTTGTTCAATATATTCCTGATTGCAGCCATGGTTAATTTCGACAAGTTCCAGATGGCCTTGGCAATCAAACAAATCGTAAAGCATAAGCAGGCGACAGCCAGTGGCCATTGAACTGGGTGCCTTGAACACACAGAACCTGCAAAGCTGCAATCAATGTGGCACCGTCCAGCCAGCTGAAGGCGAACGCTGCAGCTTTTGCCGGCACTCATTGCATGGCCGCAAAAAAGACAGTCTGCAACGCAGCTGGATTTTCCTGATAACGGCCTTTATTTTTTACCTGCCAGCCAATGTTTTGCCGATCATGACGACCAGTCAACTGGGTGACGAGACTTTTAATACCATAGTGGGTGGCGTTGTGTCCTTGTGGGAGGACGGTTCTCATATGATCGCAATCATTATCCTGGTCGCCAGCCTGATCATACCTATTGCGAAGTTTGTTGCCTTGACCACTTTGTGCTGGTGTGAGCAGTTCAAGTTATACAATAAGCCGCACAACAAGATATTGATCTATCGCATTACCGAATTTATCGGCCGCTGGTCGATGGTGGATGTGTTCGTTGTGGCCTTCCTGGCCAGCCTGATTCAACTGGGCGATATAATGTCCGTTTACCCTGGTCCCGCTGCACTGGCATTCGCCGGGATGGTGGTTTTCAGCATGCTGGCAGCCAACAGCCTCGACCCGAAGCTTTTCTGGGATGACTATGAGCAATTCCAAGATGATTGATGCGCCGGCGGCAAAGGTGGCTCCGCTGCGGAAGGTGTCCCCCTTGTGGCTGATCCCCGCACTTACGCTACTGGTGGGCGCGTGGATTGTTTACGACGATTGGTCTAAACAAGGCCCGCAAATCACCATCGAATTTTCCAATGCGGAGGGACTGGAAGCGGAAAAAACCAAGATCAAAACCCTGGACGTGGAAGTCGGGCAGGTCGAACAGATCACCTTGAATGAAAACCTGGATGGCGTGATTGTCACCGCGCGCATGAATAACGAGTTTAGAAAATTACTGGTGGAGGACTCGCTGTTCTGGGTGGTTCAGCCCAATATCAGCCTGTCTGGCGTATCTGGCTTGGGCACCATTCTGACCGGGCAATACATCCTGTTTTCGCCCGGTAGTGGCAAGAAACTGGCAAACCAGTTTCAGGGCCTCGACAGCCCGCCCCTCACGCCGGTGAACACACCGGGTCTGCGTCTGGTCCTGACCACCGACGGCGACTTTTCATTTTCCAAAGGCAACCTGATTCATTACCAGGGCATCAAGGTCGGTAAGGTCGAGGAGGTGGATTTCAATTTCACCGAGCGCAAGATTTACTACGGCGTGTTTATCGAAGCGCCTTACCACCAGCTGATCAGCAGTGAAACCCGGTTCTGGAAAGCCAGCGGAATCCGCGCCGAATTGACCAGCGGTGGTTTCGAACTGGACGTGGGGCCCATCGACAGCCTGATGCTGGGTGGGATCTCATTTTCCATGCCGGACGGGCAGTTTGTCAGCGAGACCGTGGAAGAAAATACACTCTTTTATGTTTATCCCAATCGTGCCGGGATTTTTGAGAAGCAATACCTCTTTTCCATCCAGTACTGGGTGATGGTCAAAGGCAGCGTAGGCGGGCTCAACGTTGGCGCACCGGTGATGCACCGTGGCGTGCAAGTTGGCAAGGTATTACGCACCGACTATATCCCCGAAGGCCGCAACCTGCTGGACAAGAGCATGGACATTCCGATTCTGATTGAAATCAATCCTGGCCGCCTGGGCTTGCCTGATTCGGAAGACAGTCTCAAACGGGCCAAAGCAGACATCAACACCTGGATCAGCCAGGGCCTGGTCGCTATTATCCGATCGCAAAACTTCCTGCTTGGCTCACAGCTGGTGGAACTGCAATACCATGAGAAGCGCGCTCAAAGCGAACTGGCTTACTACAAGGACCTGGCTGTGATACCTACCACCCAGGATACCCTGGCTAAATTTACCGACAGCATCGAGGAGTTTCTCGCCAAGATGAATCAGCTGCCGATTGAGTCAGTCATGAGCAAACTGGAAACCTTGCTGGATGAGGGCTCCACAACCCTGGCCGGCGTGCAGGAATTGGTCAAGAGTGCCGACTCATTGGTCGAAAACGATCGTAACACCGTGTTGATCGAACAACTGTCGGCTACATTGGATTCGCTGGAAGATCTGGCCAGTTCGTTTTCAGGGGATTCGCCGGCCAACCGCGACTTGCAGCGCCTGTTGCAGAACACCTCCAGTTTACTCGAGGAGCTAACGCCGCTGATTTCGCAGTTAAAAAATCAACCCAATGGCTTGATATTCCCGTCCCGACCGCCTGAAGACGTCCAACCCCAGAGGAAACAGCCATGATCAAACGCCTGATTGGAATTTCGCTGTTGGTCCTCGGCATCGTGGCTTGCGCCTCGGCACCATCCAGCCCGACTGAGTATTACGTCCTGGCACCAGCGGTTTCAGCGCAAAACAAGGTGGTTGAGCACAGCAACAAACCTACCCTGGTAATAGAAAATGTTGAGTTGGCGGCTTACCTGAAACAGACCGGCATGATCATCCAGAATGGCAATAATCAACTCACAGTTTCCCGCAAGCACTTGTGGGCCGAGAGTCTGGAACTGGCATTACCAAAAGCCCTGGTGCGTGACTTACAGCAACAGTCGGATGAGTATTCTTATTACCTGAAGTCACTCGACTGGGTGGGACAGGCGGACTACCGCTTGCGGCTGCGGATTGACAGCCTGCAAGCGACCGACCAGGGCGAAGTGGTGAGCTCAGGCCGTTACCAGGTCATTTCAGGCGCCTCACCTGCCACCTCCGTTTTTGTGGATTTCAATTTCCAGCGTGACCTGAAACAGGACGGTTACGCCCACACTGTGGAGCAACTGCAACGGCTGTTAGGAGAAATAGCCGGTGCCATTCTCAGCTCGGTGGAGCGCTTGTCGGTAGAAGAACCCATCCCCGAATAAGCCCTTTAAGCCGTATCGCAGATCGGCTGATTTATCGCACGGTCCCTCATTAAGGCCCTAGCAGGCTGCAATTACTTTGTCCGTTTCTGCCCGCCCTTTCCGTATCTACTCATAAGGAACACTTCATCCCGCATCGCGCATGGACTTCTCCCGGCAGAATCCTTAGGCTGCTGGGTAATCAAACCACCCTGGTCCTGAACTTATGTTTTCAGCAGACGAGATCACCAACTGGCAAGAGGCAGACAAGGTTCTGACCGTTTTGCTGGAGCTGAATCCGGACCAGCGGGACGAGGCTGTTACCCAGCTCAAGCTCAGCACGGAAGTTCGCAATTGCGTTGAGCAATTGTTGCGGGCCAATAAGGCCGAAGGACTGTTGGATCGCAAGTTGGCAGCCAGTGTGGTGAGCCAGCCCACCGGTGCCTTGCGAGGTCAGTTGTTCGGCACCTGGCGTCTGAGTGAGGAAATTGGCCGCGGCGGGATGGCGGTGGTCTATAGCGCCCAGCGAGAAGGCTCGTCCTTTGAGCAACAGGCAGCCGTCAAGTTGTTGCCGCGTGGCATGACCGGTCACGAACGATTCGAAACCGAACAGCGCGTGATGGCGCAACTGGAGCATCCGAACATTGCTCGCATGCTGGACGGTGGCGTGGCAGCAGACGGCACACCCTGGCTGGCCATGGAACTGGTGGCAGGCACAACCATTGACCAGCACTGCAAAAACTTCGGGCTGCGCGAAAAAGTACAGCAGTTTCTCGAAGTGATTGAGGCCGTCAGCTATGCCCATAGCCTGCTGGTGGTACATAGAGACCTCAAGCCGGGCAATGTGCTGGTCGACCAGTCCGGCCGCACCCGCTTGCTGGATTTTGGTATCGCCAAACTGATGCAGCCGGAAGACAGTGGCACTGCCACCCGGGTACTTACCTCTCAATATGCCGCGCCGGAACAATTCGACGGCCAGCGCATCACTACCGCGACAGATGTGTTCGGCCTGGGCGCATTGCTGCACGCTTTGATTACCGGGCAACCGCCGCGCGATCGCAACGGCAGCTTCAGCAATGCATTGGAGTCCGGTCCGGCAGACCGTGATCTTAAAAACATCATCCGCAAGGCATTGCGTGAAGATCCGGCTGATCGCTACACCACAGCCCAGGCAATGGGGCTGGATCTGCAACGTTGGCTGGATGGTTTCCCGGTTGCAGCCACGGCCGGCAGCCGTCGCTATCGTGCCGGAAAATGGTTCAAACGGCATAGTCTGGCTGCTCTGGCTACGTCCCTGGCGCTGCTTGCTTTGGTGGCTGCGGTATTTATGGTGATTTGGCAAGCCAGGGAAACGGAAAAGCAGTTGCAGATTTCCCAGGCCAGTACCGAGTTTTTGGTGGGGCTGTTTGAAGAAGCTGATCCCGCTATTGCGCAAGGGCAATCGACCACCGCTCGCGACCTCCTGGGTAGGGCTGAAAGTACCCTGGTGAGCATTCAGAATCCCGACATTCGGGACCAGTTGACCATCGCCATATCGCGCGCTTATTTCGGCATGGGCGACTTCAACAAGGCTAAAGATCTTCTGCAATCTGGACTGGTCTCAGAAATGGCCTTACAACCTTTACCGGTGCAATTGCTGTACGCAAAATCCATCTACTCCGGGGGTTCTACACTGGCCGCCATCGACTACCTGGATGCTTTGCCTGCGCCCGGGCGCAATTCGCTGGAAGTGCGCACACAGCTGGGTCGCTATCTGGCAACGGAAGCCCTGTATGAACGTGCCGATGCAGAACTCAGTGCAGCCGAATCGGCCATTGAAAGAGGTACAGACGCCAAGGCCCGGATAGCGCTATTCACCGCCAGTGCCAGGAATCATATTTTTCAGGGCCGCTATGACCCTGCTTTGGAAGCATTGGCCCAGGGTAAAGAACTGGCGAATAGGGCAACCCTTTGGAGCGAGCAGGCGGAGATCGCCCGCATGTCCGGTGAGGTAGCGGAAATCCAAGGTCGCCATGAAGATGCCCTGAACGAATATGTTGCTGCACGCGAAGTGTACGAGCGCATTTATAGTCCGGATCACAGCATCATGATCGATATTGCTAAAGCCGAGGCACAAGCGCTGCGCAACCTGGGCCAACATCAACAGGCTTACGAGCGGCTACAGGCTGCGTTGGCAATCGCCATGAGCCGGCTGGGCGACCATCCGATGACGGTGGATGTGCTCAACAGCATGAGCATTGCCGAGGAGCAACTCGGTGATCTGCAAGGTGCAATTCGGGATGCGGGTGAAGCCGAGGCCATGATGGTGCGGTTGGGCAATGGTGAACACCCCATGCGGGCCAACTTGTTGGCCAACACGGCTAATTACTACATCACTTTGGGTCAATTCGACAGGGCCGAAGAACTTACCTTGCAGGCAGAAGCCATACTTCGTAATACCTTGCCGGATGGGCATCCGGTTTTCATCCATACCCAGTTTCAGCTGGCGCGCATTCTCAGTCGGAAGTTGGAAACCCGACAGGCACTGGTCATCCTGCAGCAGCTGTTACCGCAAGCACTGGAATCTCCTGGCCCCGGTAATCATCTGACAATTTCTATCATGCGTGACCTGGCCCGTCAGCATCAAAGGCTGGGCGAGCTGGAACCGGCTACACACTGGTTTGAGGAAGCCGCGGAGGCTGCCAAGGGATTCCCGGAAGATTCGCTGCTGCGCGTATATATCGAATTGGCATTGGCCGAAAATTATCTGCTGATTGGCAAAACACCACAGGCTCGCACGCACCTGGAACCTTATCTCGCCAGCTTGGGTTCAGACAGTGAACAGCCTGATGGACAAGTGGTGTATACCGAAGCCTTGCTGGCTTTTCATGAAGGTGATTCAGCCAGGGCCAACCGTCTTTTGCGCCGTGTTGATCTGCTGATGAGTGAAGAGTCGGACGGTGGCAGCACCTATAAACCTGAAGTTCAGTCACTGGCCAGATCTCTGGGGCAAAAACCCGAAAATTGAATGCAGGATAGTCGCGGCCCGCGGGTGTGATTTGAGTATACTGAGATCCACTGGCACGGGATTGCGAGCGGATGAGCGAAATCACCAGCTTGCTGCAGCAGGCAGCTGCAAACAGCGAAGGCGCATTGGATGAAGTATTCCAAAGGCTGCATAACGAACTGATGGGGCTGGCCCGCAGCCGCCTCAGTCGTGATTCAAATCTTACCCTCACGCCGACCGGCTTGGTCAGCGAGCTCTATCTGAAATTTTCTGCTTCCGATCAACTCTCGGTTGAAAATCAGCAGCATTTTTTTGCCTGTGCCGCGAAGGCCATGCGGCAAATCATCATCGACTCTGCACGCACCGCCAGTGCCAGCAAACGGGGCGGTGAGCTGGTGTTTGTGACCTTGACCGACCCGGGTGCACTCAACCAGGACAGCCAGATTCTGGAGCTGGACGAGGCCATGAACCGCCTTGAACTGGTGGATGGTGAATTGAGTGAACTGGTGGAGTTGAAATACTTTGCCGGGCTTTCCATGGACCAGATCGCAGTGCTCAAACAACGCTCCAGCCGCAGCCTGCAACGTGATTGGCTGCGGGCGCGGGCTTTTCTGCATGCGCAATTGGCTTAACAAAGTAAGACGGTAATCCACGGTTAGCTGGGTCCGGTCTTTTGTCTGTACAACGAGCTTCACTGCAAGCGATAGATTGAACGCGAGTGTACGGCGAGAGAACTGCGGACTGGCACCGGGGAGCCCAGGATTCAACCTTCAAAGCCATCGACAAAGATTACCGCGGGGTTTTCTACGGTAAACCGGAACCATTGGACGGTGCTTGCCGCCAGGGCGCCATCGGTAGTGGAGCTCGAGCTATTGAGTATCCAATTACCTCCGTCACCGTTGCTCGAAGCACTGAAAAAATCTTCGTAGAGCGTGTCGAAACTCCCAAGTGCAATGAAGTACTCACCTGCGGGCAGGCCCGCTGGGAAAGTGATTTCGCTTGTGGTATCTCCGCCTGGCTCATCATCGTTACTGTCGATCAGGGTACCATCGTTGCTGTAGACCGCGAGTTCTGTGTCGAAATCACTACCCAATGTGTCAATAGAGAAAGTCTCGCGGGCAATAAGCAGCATGCCGAGGTCCAGATAGGCAAAAGGCAGCGTATCAGACAGGCTGAGATTGATGTCGAAAGGGCCGGTATTGCCGGCGCCACCGGAGGAGGTACCCGCGAAGGCATCCACACTGAGGTAGTAGACTCCAGGCTCCAGGTAGCCAAACAGAACGGTTTGAGGGGGCGGTTTGTCGAGAAAGACAACGTCGTGGATGGTGCCGGTAGCTTCAATGCGGGTGTTCACAGTCACTGTGCCAAGGCTGTTCAACAGAAAGAAGTCCGGGTCGCCGAGCAAGGAACTACTTTCGATAGAAAGAAAACCGCTTTGTGTCAGTGTGAACTGGTACACCCGCTCGGAACCCCAATACAGAGTCGAGCCGAGATTTGCGTTCTGATACCACTGCGCATTGTTGGGACCACCCAGGGTATCGCCGGTAACGTTGATAGTGGTGCCGATAGCAAGCGTGCCTTCGTTGGAATCAACCACCAGATCGGGCAGGGCATTAGTGGAAAAGAAAATCGCTGTGAATCCCCAGCAAACGATCAGTAAGGTTTTGATTTTTGTGTACATGGAAGGGACCCTCCGTGTCCGAAAAAACACAAGGTTTAGTCTCGAGTGCAGTCGTGCTCCCTCGGCATCCGTGCTTGATTGAGACTACTCTCCGACGTCAGGTGAATCAAACGAGAGATGGAGTCAGAGTATTATTTTCGATTTTCCGCACGGTAGTTTCAACGAACTTGACGGAAATTGGTACGCTGATCCCAATACCCGTGGGCAGGACATCAACCGTGCCGCTGACTCAATGTATTGATAATCTGGGCCAGGGGAATCTGCCGCGCGCGCAACATAACCAACAGGTGATACAGCAAGTCGGCTGATTCGTTGCAGACTTCCGCATCATCACCGTTACTGGCAGCCAGCGCAGTTTCCACGCCCTCTTCGCCGATCTTCTGTGCAATCCGACGTACGCCCGATTCCAATAAAGAGGTGGTATAGCTGCCTTCGGGTCGGTTCTGGTCGCGATCAGCGATCAGGTTTTCCAGTTCGGCCACAAATGCCAGTTTTGGGAAAACGGCTGAAGCGCTATCGAAGCAGCTGGTGGTGTTACGGTGACAGGTCGGCCCGACGGGTTCCGCCAGGATGAGTAAGCTGTCCAGATCACAATCGGCATGTACCGCCTGCAAGGTGAGGAAGTTGCCCGAGGTTTCGCCCTTGGTCCAGAGTTGTTGACGCGAGCGGCTGAAAAAAGTGACTTTGCCGCTTTGCAGGGTTTCCTGTAGTGCGGCCTGATTCATCCAGGCCTGCATCAAGACTCGACCATCAAATGCATCCTGCACCACCGCGGGTAGCAAACCCTCGCCTTTGCTCCAGTCCAGTTGGTCTATCTGCTCGGCTTTCTCTATGCGCATGGTCTTACCTCGATACCGGCAGCCGCCAGTTCGTTTTTCAAAGTGGGAATAGCAATGTCGCCGGAGTGGAACACGGTAGCCGCCAAGGCTGCATCCACATCGGCCTGCTGAAATACATCGACAAAATGTTGAATGCTGCCAGCGCCGCCCGAAGCCACCAGCGGGATGGGCAGTACGGCTCGCGCCGCCGACAATTGCCGGATATCAAAACCATTGCGTGTGCCGTCGGCTGACATGCAGTTCAAGACGATTTCTCCGGCTCCTCGATCCACCGCTTCGCGCAGCCAGGTCATTGTTTCACGACCCGGATTGCGCATGGCATCGGGGGTGCCGGTGTGTGAGCGGACGCTGTAACTG
>JBBKVS010000192.1:0-5795 GCA_037968555.1 Lysobacterales bacterium
GGCATTGCCAGCTCGGCATCAGCCACCCGCCGTATCGTGACCAGGCCAGCCAGGGAATTTTTCAGGCGCTCCCACCAGGGCAACCCGGTGTCGGTGCTGGCTGACTGGACTGGCGTTTCATATTGACTGGATTTGAAAGGCAAAATGGCCAGGCTGTCTTGCAGCTTGTCCAGCTCGGCAGCCAAGGTGACCATGTCCGGCACATCGGCAGCAACCAGCGCCTGGCGGGCAGCAGCAATTTCGCGCCGTAAAGAGATGAACAGGGGGTTGTCAAAAGCCAGCACCTGCTGATCCGCCAGCTGCAATGCCCGGTCGGCATTGCGGGTATCGCCGAACAGCTGCAGGCGCTCCTGCGCCATGCGCAACAGGTAATCGATTTCTTCCAGCTTGAGTTCCGAATCGCCTTGGGCGCTGCGCGCTGTCAGGTTGCTCAACTTTTCCTCTACGCTATTGAGCCGGGTTTGCGCATCTTCCAGTGCGGCCTGCGCCGAACGGTTCCATGCGTTGCTTTCGGAGTGGAAATTTTCGCTGGCATTCTGCGTATTTTCCAAAGCCTGCAAACGTTGCTGCAATTCCCCATCCTGTGCGCTGGGACTGGGCTGCAGGCTGGCCGAATCCTGCACCTTTGCCAAAGCCGCTTGCAGCCCTTTTAATTCAGCCTGTAATTGTTGCTGCTGCATTTGCGCTTGCGCGGCTTGCTGCTTTTGCCCACTTTCCGCCTGCCACCACATCCAGGCAGCGGCGGCCAAAGCCAGCAGCGCCAGTATCAGTACCAGGCCGGCGAGTCCGCTGGAGGAGCGCTTCGGAGCGGCTTCTTCACGCACTGCATCGATGACCTCATCGCGCATTTCGGGACGCGACAGGTCCTCAGCTGCAGTCAGGCTTTCGTCAGGTTTTGGGTCCAACTCGTCAGAATTCACAATGGTGCTTACCTCTGGAAAAACGATGGTGACTGTGGCTTATGGCACCAGATGCTAAACAAATCTGCTCCGCTCTGCACTCCCGCAGTCAAAAGTGCAGCCAAACCTGAGCTCAATAGTAGCGTTTCAACTGGGTAAACAAAGCTTGCGGATTGCCATGGCCAGCTCAGCATTGGCAGGCCCGGTGGAGAGGTGCACCGCAGCAGGTTTACTGGCAGCAGCAATCTCCGCCAGCCGTTCTGAAACCACCAGCCACTCTCCGGCACAAACCTGCTGCCAGGCGCTGGCGGATATGCCGGCCGACAGCAGCTTAATAGACTCTGCGCTGGTCCATACGGAAAGAATTTTTCCGCTTTGCTCCAGTTTGTGGATGTTCTGCGCAGATATGAGTGCCGCGCGTCTTTCGTATACCAGCAGCATTTCTGCGGCCAAACCCCGCTGCTGCAAGCCCTGCAATAAGGCAGTGCGGCCACCTGCTGCAGCAATAATCCAGGCTTGCCTGGCTTGCAGGGGAATTTCATCCAGCCTGCGCAACAGGTCTTCGCTGGTATAGCCTGCCTCGGATTGGATGACCGGCCCCAGGCCTGCCGCCAGCAGTACGCTGGCTGTGGCTGGGCCTATGGCCGCCAACTGGCTGGCGGCCAGCAAGTCCTGCGATAGTTGCTGCAAAGCAAATTGAACGGCTCGTGGGCTGGTAAAAACCAGCAAGGGCGTTGTTTTCGAATTCTTCGCCTGGGTTAAGGCGGCGATTTGTGCTGTGCTGATCCGGACTTCACCAAACTCATGCGCTGGCTGGATCGCAATTTTTAGCGGCAATTCGGCCAGCTGGCCAGCCAATTCCTCTGCTTCAGCCAGCGGCCGGGTGATCAGCAGGTAATCAAAGGCCATGTTTGGAGTGCGCAATGATCTGGTCTGCGCCTTGCTGCAGCAGATCGGTTGCCACCGCCTCGGCCAGCTGCTGCAGCTCGGTAACAGGACCTTCTTTTTGGCTGCGCAAAATGCGACTGCCATCAGCATCCCCCACCAGCGCCTGCAACTGCATTAATTCGCCATAGAGTTCAGCGTAAACTGCCAAAGGCACCTGGCAGCTACCCTGCAGCATGCGCGCCACGCTCCGCTCGGCCTGGGTGCGCAAGGAGGTTTCAACATCATCCAGCGGCAGCAGCAAAGCGCGGGTGCGGCTATCTGCGGTGGAATACTGCAGACCTATGGTTCCCTGGGTAGGTGCGGGTAACCAGTCCGGTGCTTCCAGAGTTTCGGTAATCAATCCATCCAGACCCAGGCGCTCCAGCCCGGCGCGGGCCAGGATAATCGCCTCGTATTCGCCCTCCTGCAGCTTGCGTATTCGTGTGTTGACGTTGCCGCGTAAATCCAGCACTTGCAGGTCGGGCCGTGCAGCCAGCAACTGGCATTGCCGCCGCAGGCTGCTGCTGCCAATCCGCGCGCCCGCAGGCAATTCGTGCAGGCTCTGCCCTTCACGTGACAACAGGGCATCAAAGGGATTGGCTCGCTGCAGCACGATGTCCACCTGCAGGCCCGGAGTCATTTCTACCGGCACATCCTTCATGGAGTGCACCGCCAGGTCAGCCTCGCCATCCAGCAGCGCACGTTCCAGTTCTTTCAAAAACAGGCCCTTGCCGCCTATGCTGGCCAGTGGTTTGTCCAATATGCGATCACCCTCGGTAAGCAGGGGCAACAATTCCACCTGCAGGCCGGGATGATGCTGGCGCAACAGCTGGGCCACATGTTCTGCCTGCCACAGCGCCAGTGCGCTTTTGCGGGTGGCGATTTTCAGCCTTCCGGGCATGGCCTTACTCAAAGTTTGGCTAACAATTTTCGTAAAGCGGCAACATTACGGCGACTGACTTCCGGCCGCTCCTCGGTGCCACTGAGCACCGCCAATACACAGCCATTATCGCCGCGCTCCAGGCCGCGCAGATGCCGGGTGGAGATCAGCGCATTGCGGTGTATGCGGAAAAACTCAGCGCCGTGGCGGGACTCCAGTTCAGTCAGTGAATCATCGATCACCGTCGTACCTTTTTCATGCACCACTGTGGTGTACTTGTCTTCGGCCAACAAACAAATCACCCGCTGTACCGGGGTCAGCAGTACTTTGCCTCCCACCGTGGACTTGAGGTAGGCAATGGGTGCCTGGGATTCACGATCACCAATAAAGCGCCGGGCTTTCTCCAGAGCCTGCGCCAAACGTTCAGCGCGCACCGGCTTGACCAGGTAGTCCACGGCTTCCGCTTCGAAGGCTTCCAGTGCCTGGTTCAGATAGGCAGTGCAAAAAATCACCGCCGCTTGGGAACCGCCCTTCTGCAGGGTGCGAGCGAGCGTCATGCCATCCATACCGGGCATGGATATATCCAACAACAGGATGTCGGGGGCCAGTTCTTCGATGAGGCGCAATGCCTGCTGGCCGGAGCCAGCTTCTCCCACCACGTCAAAGTTGGGTAATTCGGACAGCATGCGACGCATGCGGTCGCGTGCCGGTTCTTCGTCATCAACTATCAGTATGTGCAACATAAGGCAGGCTCATTACTACGTAAAATTGCTCAATATTATGGTAGGTAACCAGGCTGGCTTGCGAGCCATAGGCTAAACGCAAACGGTCACGGATATTCGGTATGGCCATGCCATGACCGGCAACCACATGCCCTCTGGGCGCCACCGGGTTAGCGATGGTGATCACTACCTGGTCACCTTCGGAGCGTCCGTAAACGCTGATTTTGCCACCATCAGGATTGGCTTGGATGCCGTGCCCCACTGCATTTTCCAATAAAGGTTGCAGCATCAGTGGCAGGATGGCTGCATTGGCCGGCAGTTCGCTGACCCGCCAATCGATCTGCAGCCGCTCTCCCAATCGTCGCTTCTCCATGTCCAGGTATTGCCGGGCCAGGCTGAGTTCGTCCGCCAGGCTGATGGCTTGGTCAGCCCGCCGCATGCTGCCCCGGAAAATATCTGCCAGGTCTTCAATGGCAGCTTCGGCATTTTTCGGATCCACCGGTATCAGGCTGGCGATGGTATTGAGGCTGTTGAACAGAAAGTGCGGGCGTATGCGGGCCTGCAAAGCCTGCACCCGGGCCTCAGCCTGGGCCATCAGTTGTGTTCGCCAGCGCGAACGCACCAGTAAATAACGCAAAAAAGCAGCGGCAACGATGGCCACTGCCGACACACTTTCCAGCACAAAGCTGCGGACGCTGGGCATTTCGTTGCTCAACCCGAAGAACGGAAAAGCCTGCCTGGCACCGTAGCTGAACGCTATTGTCAACAGGACCATCACCAGCCAACTGCCCGTCCAGGCGCCTGAAGCCGTCATGCGGTTGATCCAGCCACTACTGACACAGAGGCCCGAAATACAAAACAGCGCCAACCATTGCGCATACAGACTGGCCAGGCTGAGCCAGCCCCAGGTCGGTAGCTCATCCTTACCGATACCAATCAATAACACAGCCAGCTCGGTGATCACCATGATGACCAGGGTGATTCGCCAGGTGCAGAAAGTGGGTGGATAGACACCGGGTGTATCCAGCCGCAGCTCCTGTTCCAGCCGGTCGTTCACGGTGCTAGCCCAGTCGAACCTGTAGCCAGGCGCTGATGTCACTGATTTCCTCCATACTGACGGAGTGCTGCATGTCATAGGTCCGCCAATTCACATCACAGCCCAGTTCACGCAGTATCTTCGCTGCTTGTTCGCCCATGGCCATGGGTACCACCGGATCCGCCTTGCCATGGGCCACAAGAGCGGGAAAATCCGCTGCCTGGTTGGCTTCAGCTTTCAGTTCATCTGCCCGCAACATGTATGTAGATAAGGCCATCAAGCCCGCCAGCGCAGGCTGCTGCCGGAGCGCCACTTGTATGGCAATGGCGCCGCCCTGGGAAAAACCAGCCAGGACGATGCGTTGTGCAGGAATGCCGCGCTCTACTTCTTGCGCTATCAATTCCTGCGTCTGCTCCATGCTTTGCCTGATTCCGGCCGCGTCATGGTTGCGGTCCGAATCCAGCGAAACAATGTCATACCAGGCGCGCATACGCATACCGCCATTGACGGTGACCGGCCGGGTCTCGGCATGGGGAAAAACAAATCGTATGGCCGGTGCATCCGGCCACAGCAAATGGGGCACCACGGGTTCGAAATCATGGCCGTCAGCACCCAGGCCATGCAGCCAGATAACGGCTGCAGTGGGTGCCGGACCTGTTTCGATTTCTACCGTTTCGAGCATGTGTTGTACCTCTCTTTTCGGGGCTGTCTATGCCGCGCTCATGGCGTATAGTGTAACAGCCCTCAAGCGGGCGAAACCCCGATATGCTGCTGTGATCAACATGACCATCACCCGAACATTTTTGGCCGTCTTACTTATGGCAATGCTGCTGTCAGCCTGCGGCCAGCGCGGCCCTCTGTATCTGCCCGATGACAATACTCAAACTCCGGCGCAAACCGGTCAGCCGGCAGATGCGGAAGAAAATTCCCTGGAAGCTGAACTCGACGATGAGGACAAACAGGTAGATGGCCTCTGAGCCGCGCTTTACTGATCCGGGCCTTGGCAACCCGAATCTAAACGAACCGGACCTCGTGTTTCACAAGATGCACGGCGCAGGTAACGATTTTGTGTTGCTGGATTGGCGTGATTCCAAGCGCCAATTGCACGCCCGCCAGGCCGCGCTGATTGCCGACCGGCGCCTCGGCATAGGTTGCGACCAGATACTGATACTGCGCAGCCCGGAGCATCCCGATTGCCTGGCAGCCTATGAAATCCGCAATGCAGACGGTAGCCCGGCAGGCCAGTGTGGCAACGGGGCCCGCTGCATCGCTCTGTATTTAAAAATGCAAGGAGTCGATGCTGGCCGATTTACCCTGGACAGCCCAGCCGG
>JBBKVS010000193.1:0-31663 GCA_037968555.1 Lysobacterales bacterium
ACCTCGATGCCATTGTCCGGAAAGCCGGTAATGCCGATCGCATCGATCTCTACAAAATCCGCGCCGTTGATCAGAAAGCCATCAGCGGTGGAACCACCGATCGCATCTCCATCAATGTAGATCGCCGGTGGCGCGCTACCTAGCCCCGTCGCTGCTGCGTTATAGCCGGCTGCGGTGGCGCCGTTGATACTGAGTCGCTCAACAATGGCCGGCAGCGCGGAACCAAGGTCGAGGGTGGTGGGAATGGCGAAGCCAAACACTATGGTGTCGGCAATCGGCGTTGCATTGGCCTGCTGGATAGCAGCGCGCAAAGTACAGGGATTGGGGCTGGCATTGACCGCGCAAACGTTGTCGTTGAGGTCGAGGTCAGGGAGATCGCCGATATTGTTGACCGTGAACGTGGCCGCAAATAGAGTGCCGCAACTTCCCAAACCAAAAGCCAGCAGGCCGGATATCCAGTTTTTCATCAATGTTTCCCATGTCGCAAAGCTTCCCTACTTGTACATACGTAATGCACTGCATAAATCGGACAAGGGCAATGAATCAGTCCATTCCGGAAAATGGGTCAGAGCCCTTTTCCGATGATCTGTTAAGCTCAAAAGCACATGAGAAGCCGCAAACTAACTCATTTGCTTATCCGCTGTGTCTTCAAATCCCACTTCCTGATAAATCAATTTGGGCACAAACAACAAAACCAAAGGAGAACATCCATGACGAAACGACTGATTGCAGCTGCATGGCTGGCCGTGGCCATCCTGGCCTCGACCACCCTTCAGGCAATTACATTCGGCGAGCCCGATGATGGCGAACATCCCCACGTAGGCACTCTGCTGTTCGTTCAGAACGGTGAAGGCTTCTTCAGTTGTTCCGGCACCTTGATAGCGCCAACTGTGATGCTCACGGCCGGCCATTGTGTTGAATCAGCAGGGGAGAAGAATGACCTGACATTTGTCCGATTTGACGAAGACGCGATCGGCGACAGAGGTGATTACGCCAGCTTACAGGATTGGTTGGACAATGAGTGGATCCTGGCCACCGAGGTCATTCCTCACCCGGACTATGATGATTTTTCTGAATTTCCTGACACCTTTGATGTCGGCCTGGTGATTCTGTCTGAGCCGGTATTTCTGCCCAGTTACGGCATGCTGCCTCCAGAAGGCTTGCTGGATGATGTCGTTGCACAAAAGGGCAACTCCGGCAATTGGTTTACGGCCGTGGGTTACGGTGCATTCGGCGTCAATCAGCCATTCAGGGGGGACACTTCGGCTTACGCCCGGTTCAAGTCCACCACCCGGTTGATAGAGCTGAACAGTGATTCCAATGGATCGGATTCGAGCGCGAAATTCTCCAACAATCCCGGCAAGGGTAGGGGCGGCACCTGTTTCGGGGACTCCGGCGGACCCATTTTCTACCAGGATACGGCGGTAGTTGCTGCGGTGGCCTCCTGGGGAATTACGCCCTGTATCGGAGTGGACTATCAATTCCGCGTGGACACGCCTCCCGCACTTGATTTCATCAACGCCAATTTGCCATAGGAAAACTCGCCAGTTACAGAAGGCGACACAAGGGGGTGGAGCACTTTGATTTTGATTAATGTGCTCCGTCCCTTTTTACCTCAGCGACTTCTTCAGGGATCAGGGTGATTCATTTCGGTGTTTCCGTTAAACCAGGGTAGGTTGAATTCGGCCCCTTTTTCCTTTGGCAATTTAAAAGAACCTGACGGGAGACCTCGTTTTAATCAGCTTGAATTTTCTTTGAACCAGGTTTGCAAGAAAGTAATGCAGCTTAACAGCTTGGGTTGTACGAATTTCCGATTGGGGTAAAGGGCATAAAGAGTCAGCTCCGGGCGCGCTGCTCTCGTGAGTACCTCCTTCAGCTTGCCGTTCTGGATACCTTCTCCGGCTATGAAGCTGGGCAAGAAACCAATGCCAAGGCCGTCTTCAATCAACTGGCGCATAAACAATGTGCTGTTGACTTTGAGTGTGCCGTCAATCGCGATGCCCTCATTCAACGGCCAGTGATTGCCACCGCGAAAGTAGCTATATACAAAACAGTTATGGTTTTTAAGGTCGGCCACTTTGCGGATTCTGGGGTGAGTTGCCAGGTAGTCCGGTGAGGCACAAACCTGGTACTGGAATCGTGTCAGTGGCTTGCCGATATAGTTGGAATCAAATAACTGACTGGATGCCCTGAAACCCAGGTCAAAACCGTGCTCGATCAAGTCCTGGCTTTCGTCTCCCAAATGTATGTCCAGCTCGATATCCGGGTAGGCCTTCATGTAGGCGGAAAACATGCGAGACAGGTCGGTTATTCCCAGTGCCATGGGGGCGTTGATGCGCAGTTTCCCCCTGGGGTCTGACTGCATGTGTTGCACGTAGGCATCAGCATCTTCCGCTTGTATCAGCAGTTCACGGCAGCGTTGCAAATAGTTGTCGCCGATTGTGGTCAACTGCTGTCCACGAGTGGAACGGTGCATCAGGCGAACACCCAAATCGTCTTCCAAGCGCCGGATTTCCTTGCTGATCATTGAGGTGGAGACGTTCAGCTCATCAGCCACGGCGGTAAAGCTACCAGCGTCGACCACTCGAACGAACATTTTCATGGCACGCAACTTGTCCATTGGGGCTGATTCCTGCAGTTAGATGATTGTTTCCATATTGTTGATAGTGTATCAACATTGTTGCCATTTATTAATAAGTGGAAGGAATTCAAACTGGCCGCGTAGTAACAACTTCAACCCAAATAATTGCGAGGCATTTATGTACACATTATATTTTCTTCCAGGCACCTGTTCCCTGGCGACACAAGCGATTCTCCATGAGCTGAACCAACCCGTTGAGTTGATTCACAGGCAGGATGCCGACAATTACGAGACCCTGAACCCCGCTGGCACGGTGCCGGTTCTGATTGACCAGAATCGGGTGCTGAATGAAGGCGTGGCCATTTTGCTGCACTTGCTGGACAAGCACGATAATGACTTGCTTCCGCGCGATGGTGCACAGCGGCAACAGGCCATCGAGAACATGATGTTCGCCAACGCCTCGATGCACCCAGCTTACGGCAGGCTGTTCTTTATTGACCGGCATATCACCCACACCGAGACCAAGCAGCAAGCGTTAGCAGCGGCGGCTGGTGCCATCAACAAGCTGTGGCAGGCAGTGGAGACAAAACTGCGCGGAGAAACCTATCTGGGTAACGATACCCCTTCTCCTGCCGACTTTCTGCTGGCGGTTTATTCCCGTTGGGGCGAGTTCTTTCCTGTGGATATCACCATCGGTCCCAATGCCAGGCGAATGATTGACCAGGTGACGGCTCGCGCCAGCTTTCAGCAGGCATTGCAGCGTGAAAACCTATATCGCGCCGCCGCTTGAGAGAGTTGAACTTGCCATGAACGACGAAACTGAAATACGTGCAATGGTGAATGGCTATTTTGCCGGGCTGCATCATGGAGATGCGGCCCGACTATCGACACTGTTTCATGAAGATTGTGTCTTGAAGGCCCCTGGAATGCGGCGAACCCGCGAAACATGGCTCACTGACGTATCGAACAGGCCGGTTCCCCAGGCAATTGGGCACGCCTGGGAATACCGGATTCTCCGCCTGGAACGGGAGGGGTCTCAAGCCATGGTGAAGCTAAGTTGTCCGCTTCCCCATGGGAATTTCATTGATTACCTGGGGTTTCTGAAAGAAGACGGCAGCTGGAAAATTGTGAACAAAATGTACGCGATTGATACAGGAGCGGCGAATGAAAGCCCTGAAAATTGAGATGATCCAAGATCTGGTCGAAATTATTATCCGCAGGCTGGGTGATAATCCGGTATTGGAGAATATCTCATGCCCTATGTGAACATCAAAGTTACTGATGAGGCGGTCAGCGCTGAACAAAAACTTCAATTGATCGAAGGTACAACACGGTTATTGATGGAGGTGCTGAATAAGGATCCGGCAACCACTCATGTTGTTATTGATCTGGTACCGACTGACAACTGGGGTGTGTCCGGACAGTCAGAAACACGGTTGCGCGAAAAACTAACGCAGGCTCAGTAAATGCTGATCAGCTGTCACTCTGCTCAGTGGCCTTGAAGAGGAGGATAGACCCACGATGAAAACGCTGGAGGAGTTATTGCATATTCAATTTCCCATCATCCAGGCGCCAATGGCTGGAGTGCAGGGCAGTGCATTGGCCATTGCCGTGTCTAATGCTGGCGGGTTGGGCTCACTGCCCTGCGCCATGCTGGACAGTACACGCATCCGGCAGGAAATCACGACCATTAAATCGCAAACTTCAAAGCCGTTTAACGTCAATTTTTTCTGTCATACACCGCCAAAACCCAATGCAGCAAAGGAAGCGCGCTGGCGTGAGTTGCTTGATCCTTATTACCAGGAATGGGCCATTGATCCGCATTCCGTCGGCCCGGCAAAGAGCCGATCACCCTTTGATAAGCAGTCCGCCGAAATTCTGGCGGAATTGCAGCCGGCGGTAGTCAGCTTTCACTTTGGCGTGCCGGAACCTGAGTTGCTGAAATGCGTAAAGAGCACAGGCGCCAGGATACTGGCCAGTGCCACCACGGTTAGAGAAGCACTCTGGCTGGAGAGTCGTGGTGTCGATGCCATTATTGCCCAGGGTACCGAAGCCGGTGGACACCGGGGCAGTTTCCTGTCTGGCGATCTGAGTCAACAGGTGGGAATTTTTGCGCTGGTGCCGCAGATCGTCTCCCGGGTGAATGTGCCAGTGATTGCCGCCGGTGGCATTGCCTCAGCAGGCGGTGTGAAAGCTGCCATGCAATTGGGCGCGGTCGGCGTACAGGTGGGTACTGCCTATCTGCTGTGTCCGGAAACCACAACCAGTCCCATACATCGTGCGGCCTTGAAATCCGCCGCAGCGCAACACACGGCCATCACCAATCTGTTTACCGGGCGGCCTGCGCGGGCAATTGTGAATCGGTTGATACGGGAATTGGGCCCTGTTCATTCCGAAGCACCTGAATTTCCGTTGGCGGCAACAGCCATTGCTCCCTTGAGGGCAGCAGCGGAGAATCAAGGCAGTGGTGATTTTTCATCCTTATGGGCAGGACAAAACACCACAGGATGCAAGGAAATTCCGGCAGCTGAATTAACCCGGCAGTTGGCGGATACCCAGGAATAAGTGGAATATTCCAACACCTGGACCGGGGGTGGGCTGATCACCCGGATGGTTTCCGGCTATCAGAATGGCTCGGTGGCAAATTTTGGTGCTTACTGGACCAACTGAAGCTTCTAAGTCTATACCCGAAACGTAGGCCAGCAACTAAAGGGGTCAACTAAAGGGGTCGGATCCAATTATTAAACAACTAAAGGGGTCGGATCCAATTATTTGGACTGATACGGTTTCCGGCAGAGAAGTGACTCCGTCTCTCAATGCAGGATTACTCTGTCCCTTTACTCTGACCCCAAAAATTTTTACGGCTTATAGGGAATGGCGTATTCACCACTCTCGATTTCTGCAACAAGACCAACAAATTCCGGTTCATTCCGCATTGAGTCGTAGTAAGGCAGATAGGGCTCAATAAATGGCGTGATCAGGCTTGGTTCTACAAGACCCAGCCTGATGCAGTCAACGGCTGCGGTTGATGCCGCAGCCATTCCAAGTGCACGGCAAGCCCAGTGTCGAAGATTGATGAATTCGGCCAAATCGTCGACAGCTGCACGTTGCCAGACTCGAATCAATCGTTCAGTTTCCAGTGAGTTCCCCGCCTCGGTACTCAAAATAGCCATTTCCAGATGTTTGAGATGGCCATCAAATCCACCATCCGGACCGCGTATTTCATCATGTTCAGATCGCCCCTGAATCAAGAGTTGATCCAATTGATCAGCGTCTTGCAAAAACCGGAAAGTGATGGCCTGGAGTACACCGGCTTTGGCGAAGCCCGGGTGTGCCCAGCCCGGAACAAAATCGTTATCCGCAAAAACGGCTTTCACTGATTCCTTGGCAGCTTCAAAATCCCGGACTGCAATCTGAGCCTCCCAAACATCATTCGGATCAGGAGCTTCACCATATTCCTGTTGTAGTTCTAACAAAGCCCCCAGCCATCGGTCGAAATCGTGATGCTGCTGTACCTGAAGAAACGCTAACAGGCTCGCGAGTCGCATGTTCTGAAATGTGGAGCTCTCAATTTCATGAATGGCTTCGTCGTAGCGGTGTGACAGGGTTAAATTGCCCGCCAGATTGGAAACCCAACCCGGGCTTCTCGGGTCCAGTGTTCTAATCAGACGGAGCGTATCGAGCCTTTCCTCATAATTTCCCAGACGTCGTTGTATCCATGATTTGAGTTCCGCGACACGCACATCGTTGGGCCTCAGTTGTTGAGCATGTGAAACCAATTGGTACGCCGTTGGATAGTCCCTCAAAACGTAGTACGTGAAGTACGATTGAGCAAACAAATAATCCGCAGAATCGGGTGCCAATTCATGAATTCTTTCCAAAATTTTCTCAGCGCGCTGGATCGAATCAGGATCTTCCCTGGAGAAATACTCATAGCTGAATGCACCGGCCAGCTCGGCCCATGCTCTGACAAACGTCGGGTCCAATGAAACGGCTTCTTCCAATGCCGTAAAGTAGGCCGGATCAGCTATGTTCCATGTGCCCCTCAGTTCCATCGCCCGGTGGTAGGCACGGTATGCAGCCATGTTCTGCGTGGGAAGTGTGTGTAGTTGTGAGGTGTCCTGCTCTGTCAGGTTGGCATGTAGTGCCGCTGCAATTGCGCGTGCGATCTCAGTCTGTACTTCAAAGATATTGGCTGGCGACAAATCACGATCGTACTGCTGAGCCCACAAATGGGCGTCTGTGCTGGCATCAATGAGCTGCACATTAATGCGAATCTGATCACCAACCCTCTGAACACCGCCTTCCAGGATGGCATCAACGCCCAGTTCGCGACCAATATCACGCAGGTTCCGGACGGTGTCTCGATACTCGAGTACCGAGGTGCGCGAGATCACCTGAATGGATTGCAGCTGTGCCAACTGGGTGAGCAGGTCATCATGGATGCCATTGGCAAAAAAATCACTGTCACCATCCAGGTCCGTAGTCGAAAACGGCAACACTGCCAGCTTCGGTGTGCCCTGCGATGGCTCCTCGGGAACGTCAACAGGGGTGTCAGTAACCTTACCCACCACAAAATATATAGCGATCAATGAGACGACAACAAACGCGGCCACTATCAGGTAGTTTTTGTTGCGCGGTGGCTGAATTGTTCTTGCCTGGGCAATTGGCGGAGGTGGGAAGTGGCTTATAAAGCCTCTGCGCACAACGGTTTCAATATAGGCATTCTTGTCATCCGGCGACAGAATGCGCCGCAGAATCGATATGCAGCGATTGATCGCATCATCCGAGACCGTTCGGTTCTCCCAGGCTTCAGCGATCAGTTCGTCACGACTGATGAGCGTGTCTTGATGGCACAGGAAGTAAGTCAGCAGCTTGGCGACCTGTGGCTCGAGATGGGTAGTGGAATCGCCATCAAACAGATCGCCCGTATTGGCGTCAAACCGCCAGTTAGCGAATAAAAGTTGATCCGGAACGTCGGTGTCAGTGACGTTCATTGAGAAGTTCTGTGGCAATCAAAGTGAATGTGACCCTTGGTGTCAGTTTTTATGGCTGTTGATGAGTCTTAAGGCCATTCCGGGCTCTTGCCTAAAAAAATCAGCCCATCATCAGTAAGAAATCAGGGTTCCAACAGGTAACTGGCTGAGTTGTCCCCCACACTCAACCCTCAACTTTTAACGCGGGGGCGTTCGAAAGCGAAGCCGTCATTGTACCCGTAATTCCAAGTTTGGCCCATTTCTACGGGCCAGATTGCTTCTCAAACGCTCAATAAAACTGGAGAAATCAATGAACAAGCAACTCTTACTCGCAGCCATCGTGCTGGCTGGCTGGGCGCTGCCCACTCAAGCGGCCAAACCTGACGGTAATGCCTTTCCCAAAATCGTCCCGGCTCTGGATGGCGCTCCGCCCGAAGGTTTCACGATTGGCAAGGGAACAAACGCCTATAACGGTGCTATCGATGGCTCCATTTACAAATTGAACCTGCGATCAGGGCAAGGCGAGATTCTGGTGGACGCCGAACCCGGCTTCGACGTGTTTGCTGGTGACTGCTACAAACTCGGTATGCGAGTCGATCCCCGCTCCAACTATCTGATTGTTGCCGGCTGCGTCAATGGCGACGCGTATGTTTATGACGCAGATTCTGGCGAAGAGATTATGAAATATCAGCTGGACGATTCAGGCAATTCGGTCATCAATGACCTGGCTATCACTAAAGATGCTGTGTATTTTACCGACTTCGGCCAGTCCTTTATCTACCGCTTGCCACTGACCAAAAATGGCAGAATTCCGGGCGATGCAGATGCAGCTACTGCAATACCGCTGACCGGCGACTTTGATAATGGCGACAATTTAATTGATGTATTTGCCAATGGCATCGTAGCCACGCCCAATGGCAAAACCCTGATCATCGGCAATTCGGGCACGTCGAAAATATTCAAAGTGGATCCAAACACCGGCCACGCAGATGAAATCATTGTTGATCCGCCACTTTTGGGCCTTATGGAAGGAAGTTTTCTGGACGGTATCGTTTTGTACGACGGCGTCCTGTTCATTCTTAGCCCGGGAGAAACCGGCCCAGGTGACCTGATCCAGGTGGTGGCATTGAGTGACGATATGCTCACAGGGACTCTGTTGGGAACCATTGCAGATTCTGATATGGACGGTGTCGCGAGCGGCGCCATGCATGGGGATTCCCTGTACGTCAATAACGCACGGTATTCCGATTTCCCAGGGTGCCCCACCGAAGATACCTGCACTGAGTACTGGGTCACGAAAATAAACATCTACGACATTCAGTAAGCACCGGGTCAAATCTGGAGAAAATACGATGAAGACAAGAGCAGGCACTAACTATGTAATTTACGGCATTACAGCGTTGTGCCTGCTCTTGTCAGCAGGGGCAATTGCGGCGTGAAATATGGCGTAAACACGGCGACACCCACTACTGGCCTGATTTGGCCATTGGTTTAGCGCTGGACCCGCCCGGAGCCATCTCCACCCATCAGGTTTTCAACTTCTTTCACAGACACTCTGTTGAAATCACCGAGAATGGAGTGTTTCAGGCAACTGCCTGCTACCGCAAATTCCAGCGAAGCCTGCCGGTCTTCATAGGCATTGAGGCCATAGATCAGTGCAGAGGCAAAACTGTCACCACCACCTACGCGATCGACAATGTCCTTGATTTTGTAGCGCTTGGATAATTTGAAACCGTCCTTGTCCCGTATACACGCAGACCAACCATTGGTATCTGCGCTACGGGACTCCCGCAGCGTGATGGCGATGGTAGTCATGGTGGGGAATACTTCCAGCACCCTGGCGCTTAGAGCTTCATATTTTTTGGTATCGAGCTTGCCACTTTCCACGTGGACATCAGCCGTGATTCCGAGTGATTTCTGGCAATCCTCCTCGTTCGCAATGCCTACATCGACATACTTCACCAGTTCGTTCATCACTTCAGGAGCGGTTTTGCCATACTTCCACAATTTGCCTCGGAAATTAAAATCGCATGAAACGGTTACGCCCAAATCCCGTGCAGCCTTGACGGCTTCAATGCTCAGGTCAGCCGCAGACTGGCTCAATGCCGGGGTGATTCCGGTGATGTGAAACCACTTGGCGCCAGCAAAGACTTCTTTCCAGTTGAAATCTCCTGGCCCACACTCACAAATCGCAGATGCTGCACGGTCATACACCACCTTGGAAGGGCGCTGGTTGGCACCGGCCTCAAGAAAATAGATGCCTACCCGGCTGCCGGATCGACGGATGTGCCGGGTATCGACTCCAAAACCCCGTAACTCCCTGAGCGCGGCTTCACCAATGTCATTGTCTGGCAGCGCTGAAACAAAACCTGCATCCAGGCCATAGTTCGCCAATGCAACCGCAACGTTGGCTTCACCGCCACCAAAGGTCGCTTCAAAAGTGGGCGATTGGAAAAAGCGTTCGTGGCCCGGCGTTTTCAACCGCAGCATGATTTCACCAAAAGAAACAAACTTAGCCATAATTAGCTCCTCGCCTGGGTTGCTATGCTAACTGCCTCGGCTGCAAGCCGGGTGATTTCAGCATAATTATTCTGGTCAATAGCGGACTGGGGCGTAAGCCAGCTACCACCACAAGCCAATACACAGGGCAAAGCCAGGTAGTCGGCCAGGTTGCTGGCGGACACACCGCCCGTTGGCATAAATGACACGTCTTTGAAAACGGACGCCAGTGCTTTGAGCATGGCAGGGCCACCCGCCAGGGAAGCCGGGAAGAATTTCAGCGCCCGCAATCCCATGTTCCAGGCCTGCTGGGCCTCAGTGGCTGTCGCTACACCGGGAAATATCGGAACACCGGCGGCCTGCGCCACCTCAACAACCGGCGCATGAAACCCGGGGGAAACGATGAATTGGGCCCCTTCTTCCAACACAGCCTTGGCCTGCTCTGCGGATAAAACGGTTCCCGCACCCACTATGGCAGACGGTACTGCCCGAACTATTTCACCCAGGCAATGAATGGCCTGGGGCGTCCGTAACACCACTTCAATCACTGTCAGGCCACCATCCACCAGGGCCTGGGCGGTCCGAATGGCCGTGTCAGCGTCCGCCGGAACCACCAATGGCACCACGGGTGCCGCTTTCAGTCTTTGCTCAATCGTGCTCATTTGGAATTATCCGCGCTTTCAAGAGAAGAACAGGCCACCGTTGATATCAATGTTGGCTCCGGTAATAAAGCTGGATTCACCTGATGCCAGGTAGGCAACGGCATCCGCTATTTCAGACGCCTTGCCCTCACGCCGCAGCGGCGTTCCGGCAGCAACATTGCTGCGTACCGCATCCTTGGTAAAGGTGTCATGAAACGTGGTACTGATCATGCCAGGGCACAGGGAATTTACCCGAATATTGGAAGGGCCCAATTCTTTTGCCATGGCGCGGGTAAACGTTATAACTGCACCTTTGGAGGTGGCGTAAGCCGCTGCACCCGGACCGCCACCATCGCGACCTGCCTGTGAAGCCAGGTTGACAATCGCAGACCCGGCGGCCATGAGTGGCACGACAGCTTTGGTTGCCATAAAGGTACTGGTGGCGTTCAGCCTCATGACATAGTCAAAGAATTCAGCATCCATCTCCAGCAATGTCTTTCGTTCAACCAGGCCGCCAACCACGTTGACCAGCACATCTACCGAGTCACCAAATGCAGCCTTACTGGCGCTTACCAGTTGGTCAACATCGGATTGTTTGGTCATGTCTCCAGCGACGATGATGGCTTCACCGCCCGCGGCCTTGATTTCACTCAGGGTCTCATCCGCCTGGGCTTTGTTGTTGTAATAATTAATTACAACTTTCGCCCCCTCAGCAGCCAGTTTTACGGATATGGCCTTGCCGATATCCCGCGAACCGCCAGTGACGATTGCGATTTTTCCATCAAGCTTTTTCACTACATGCTCCTAATTTTCTTGGTGTTAAACAGAGTTAGCCGAACGAGGGCTAAGTGGTTGAATTTTTCCGCAAAGAATCCAGACCGAGAGGACGGTCATGATCGCCAGTGCGGCACCCACGGCAAACGCAGGGGCATAACTATTCACAGTGATTACGGGAATCAGGAAGTTCAAGCCAACGACTGCAAGCTTGGCGGCCGTTCCGGCGAAGCCCGCCAGCGAACCAACGGAATCACCACTGTAAAAATCACTGGGCAGTGTCTGGATGTTGCCAACAGCTGTCTGGAATCCGAAAAGAATGGCGGCCATCAATAACACAGCAACCATCGGAGTCGCCGCTTTCATGGTCAGCAAAAGCGAAACCAGCATGATGAAGCCACCCAATCCTATGACAAATTTTCTGGTTTTATTAACTGTCCATCCGGCGCTGATTCGGTTTTGTGCCAATAGCCCACCAAACCAGGCGCCGAACATGGCTCCCACATACGGCACCCATGCATACAGGCCGATTTCCTTGACGCCAAACCCGTAGGTTTCGGAGAGGTACAAAGGCAACCAGCCGACGAACAGCCACCAGATGGGATCAAGGAAGAAGGAGGCCATAATGACGCCCCAGCTTTGCTTGCGCGACAGAATCTCGGCAGCACCAGGCGCGTAGCTAGCCACCTCGTTCGTTTCAGTATTTCGTTGTCCGGTCAGTATGTATTCACGTTCAGCCTCGGACACCCAAGGATGTTTGCCTGGGCCCGATTTGTAAATGACAAGCCATGGAATCAGCCACAGCAGGCCAATCACGCCAACCACGATAAACGTGGCTCTCCAGCTTTCAAGATAGACAAACAGGTAGGCGATGATAGGAGCCGACACGATCCCACCGATGGCCGCTCCAGAGTTGAAAATGCCTTGCGCCAGCGCCCGCTCTTTGATTGGAAACCATTCAGCGTTTGCCTTGGTGGCACCTGGCCAGTTCCCTGCTTCGGAAACACCCAGCAAACCGCGAAAAATGGCGAAGCTGGTCAGTCCTGCGGAAACAGCATGTAGCATGGTTGCCAGCGACCAAACGGTGATGGACAGGATGAAACCCAGTCGCGTACCAATCCAGTCAAATATCTTGCCGAACAGTGTCTGGCCGAAAGCATAGGCGAATGTAAAAACGTTGAGGATAATCGCATAGTCTGTCTTTGATAACCCAAGGTCTTCCGAAATTTCCGGCCAAAGAAAACCGAGCGCGCCACGATCGATATAGTTAATCACAGTCGCGATCGCGACCAGGGTAACGATGAACCATCTGAGATTCTTGATTTTCATGTTTTTCTCTCCTCAAGAAAATCTTCACGAACCGGGCTGAACACATCCAGCAATACGCCGTCCTCGACGCAAACGGACCCGTGGTTCTCGCCGGGTGGTATATAAGTTGCGTCGCCTGCCTGTAAGCGTTGGGTTTCCGCGCCAACCGTGAAATCAAACACGCCACTTTCCACGTAGGTCACCTGGCTATGCGGATGAGCATGCACATAGCCTATGGCGCCATGTTTAAATTCGACGCGCGCCACCAGCAGGGAATCATCGAACCCAAGCAGTTGCCGGGTGATGCCTACTCCCACAACTTCTTTTTCCTGCCGTTTACCGAAGAGGAACAGCTTGCTTTGATGCTTCATTGATCTTCCCTTCACCTCATCAGTCCTCAAACAACTGGTAATAGCCGGTCCATGTGTAGGGCCCATTAAGAGTTTCTACACTGTGCTGCTTGTTGGGATCGGCATCGTAAGAAAACGCCACTGAGCGAACTTTCGCGTTTTTCGTAACGACACGTATGACGTCGGGCAAACCTGAGTCCGTTCGCGACAGGGATTCAATATTGCTGGCGCTGGCGGTGGTGAATTCACGCGAGCCGTTGTACTCGCCGTGCGGCTCCAGCAAGGATACGAAGCTGTGGTTGGAGGTGCCCTTGACGCGCAATACCAGGCCTTGTTCATGGCGAAGGTTAAAATCGGGGTCAGTGGCGCCGGTTTCGATGAACATTACTTCCATCGGCGCATCGGCAAGAACGGACCAGGTATAAAAACGATTGGCCTGTAACCAGGTCACTTTGAATAGTTCACCCGGCTTGACGGACGCCGTCGCCCGCAGCCACAAATGCTGATACCCATTCTGCTTGCCCAGCACGGGTAATGATTTGGTATTGGCCTGCAATGAGTGGCTGAGGTAGGTGATGTGCCCCTGGAAATACAGTGGCAGGTCATACTGGTGATTCTTCTCGCTGAGCACTTTCACTACATCCAGAACAACAGGTTCTGGAAAGATCTCGTCCTTCAATACGGCCATGCTGCGGGCAAAAACCACGCCTGGGTAGGCCTCACTCATTTTGGCTGCTGTCACGTCGATGTTTGGGCTTGTTGCAAACGCCATGGGTACCGGGTGGTATTTTTCACCCAGCTTCCAGTCGCCACCAAAATGGCTGGTCTCGTCCACTACCAGGGTGTTGTGGGCAATGGTTTGCTTGGCCCAGCTGTCGTTCTCTGGCAAGTAGTGGCCACCAAATTTTTCTTCCACGTTCAGGAAGCGGGCGGCGCCGTAATCCGTCACCACCTCGTGGCCATTGTCATATAGCAACCAGCTGAGCTTGTCGAAATGACCATGCCCCATGCCCTGTGATGTTGCCTTGAAAACGACCGCCTGATGATCCGGGCCTTGACCATTGCGCAGAATGCTTAGCGCTCCCCGGTCCCCACCAGGCCCGTCTCTTAACTGCAGAGACTTGAAGTCATAAGGCCTTGCCAAACCGGCATCCAATGCTTTGGCCGCACGAAAACCGTCGCCGGTTAAGACCACCTGGTTTTGCAGCTCAACAATGGAAAGCAAACCAGGGTCGGCATTGAGCCCATAGGCAATTGACGATCCATAGGCCAACTCAATCGTATTCAGGCCTTTGTCTTTGATCGCATCATTGATGGGGAAAAAGAAATCGGCATAGCTCAACTGGATGGTTGTCTGTACTGCCTTGAGCAGAATGCCATCACGGTACTCAAATATTTTTCGCTCCGGCTGGTTCTGCTGGATGGATTTGGCAAACACCATGAAAGGCATCAGCGCATAGCGCTGGTAATACGGGCCTTCGCTGTAATAACCATCCGGCGAAAACAGATCGTCCAGCATTTTCATAAAGCCGGCGCTGCCGTCCTGCTGCAGGCCAAACAATGCCTTTTCAACCAGCTCCGGTTGGTCCAGCACAAAGCCTGTCATACCCACCGCAGACACGGCCCAGGTACCGTGATTGTGAACCTTGTCAAAAGTCTGCGGCTGGCCTTCGGATAGAAAATTCGCCATAGGCAAAAGCAAACCATCTTCGATAGCCTGGCGTTCATTTTTTGCAAGAGCGGTATAAATAGCGTCGTAACCCTGGATGCTGGTCAATAACCAGACCGACTCGTTGAGGCTTTGCCAGAAAAGCTTGCCAGGCGTTTGTTCCTTCTTCTTCGGGTGCTCCGGCAAATCTGCATACATACCGGCATAGGCCAGCAACACATCCCTGGCCAGGTTTGCATAAGCTACTTCACCCGTAAGCTGATACAACATACCGGCGTTGTAAATTGTTACCGAGTTTCGTTTGTGCTGCTCGTGTGTGTAGCCACCACCCGCATCTTTGGGCAGAGGTACGTCCGGAATTTCAGCCAGGAAACCATCCGTCTTTGCCTGGGCGCTTTTAATCGCATCAGCAAAGGATGGGGGCAGGGCTTCAGCCTGCCGGATGGACTGCACGTCGCCAGCGGTCAACAACAGCCGCGGATGCGCTTCGGAAGCGGCAACTGACGGGGCGATGGCAGCGATAAGAAGCCAGTAAGCCAGTGATTTGAGGGCTCTCATTCGATCACCTCGTTATCAATGGCAGATACTGTGCCATTTTCAATCACAGGTGAAGGAGTTGCCCTGAATAGGTTGCCACTGATGGTGGTAACCGGGTCGCCAACGGTCAACATCGCATGTATTGGCCTGCTGGATACAAACTGGTTACTGACAATGTCAGCCAGCTGTACACCGTGCAGCGCGATAGAACTACCCGACTTGTTTCGCTTGTTTTGACCGACGTTGGTCAGCTCTGAGTCCCGCAGCTCAAAATGGGGACCAAAGGTACTTTCATCGGTACCGCCACGGTAAAGAACAGCAACAGCCTCGCCGATATTCCTGAAGACCGAGTCTACGATAGACACGTACTCTGCGTTGTAAAGGCCCAGATCATCCGTTTCAGTATTCAGCTCCAACACCGCTCCGCTTATCTCTTCAAATCGGGAGCCCTGGATGTCAATGCGGTTAGCAAAAGTACTCTTTGCAACGGTGAGGAAGTTGAAAGAATGATTGATATTGAGATTTTCAATCTCGCAATTATTGACCAACAACTGGTAAGAACCCAACATTGAGTAGCGACTGGTTCGTACCAGGGTGTTGCCAGCCGCGTCCGGGCTTTTCTCGCCGGAAAATTTCAGGTTTTCTATCTTCAGGCTTCCACCATCGGCGATCTCGAATAATGCCGTGCGTTCAAATTCGATTAGTGGCTTGTTCTCTGCATCTGCTGCGCGGATGGTCAGTGCCTTATCCAGAACAAGCAGTTTTCTGACCAGGTAATTTCCGGGCTGCAGCTCAATCACTTCACCTGCACCGGCTCCGGCAACTGCACGTTCAAGTGACCCCTCAGCGGCCTTAATACTGATGACTTTTCCTGTATCAAAACTGGACTCCTTACCCGGTTTTGGATACCAGGACACCCCGGTACTTGCACGATCGAGCACTTCCAGGTCACGACTGACGCCCACTTTCTCCAACTCACTTCCAATCGGATACATCAGGCCATTTTCTTGTTGCTCCAATTGAACAGGCTGGCTGCTGAAACCGCCTGGTATCTGAAAGTCATTTACCTGGTTCAGCACATTACCCTCGAAGCTGATCCCCGAAATATCATCATGAACTGTGAATACATCTGCACCGCCTGCGTTTGAGATCAGGTTATTCCTGAATTTCGTGCTAAGTGGAACAGCACTGCGTTCCTTATCGCTTCCTGCGGCCAGTTCAATGTGGTGGCTGTCAATGATGCTGTTGTTCTCGATCAGGGAATCTTCCACCTGGTGGTAGCGGTTGATGGGCGAATCGGGAACTCCATTCATGATGGTCAGGGCGCTGCCAAATCGGCTGCCGGTCAATCCATGCAGATAATTATTGCGTATCGTTTGGCGTTTGTTGATGACCCTGATTCCACCGGTATGGTCAACACCGTTACCGAAAAAGACGTTATTCTCGACCAGGGTGTCGTTGCCATGGCGAAGGGTCAGGGTGCCGCGTGATTCAAAAAACACATTGCCCTTGAAGATGTTTCCACCTGACTTGTTGGAAATGATCTCCACTTCACCGTCACAGCGGTCAAAATAGTTGTTCTCAACCGTGGTCAACGAGTTGGTCAGAGAATAATGACTGGTGCCTAAACGCAGGGTTTCACCGCCGTTCGAACCCAGGATCGGACGTGGCCCGAAATAGTTATGGTCAATAAGGTGGCGATTATCCTGGCTGTCTTCGGTATCCAACCGAACCGCCATGGTCACACCATTATTGCTTTTACCGACCAGGTGATTGTGATCAAAGCGATTGTTCTTGCCGTACATCATCACCCAGAAATCGGTTTCTGTACGTTCAGGGTTATTAAAATGGTCTACAACGACCTCAGTGATGCGTGAATGGTTGGCCAGTGTTGTTGAGTTTCGCCGGAACGAAATCACTTCCGAGGTCGGCGTATATCCGTTTTTGAATACCAGGCCTGAAACCACCAGGTGCTCTCCTGCGAGGCGCAGATTCGATTGACCCGATATGATGACTTTGCCCTTCTCCTGGGCCGTCAGGGTGATGGGGTTACCAGCCTTCCCCTCACCAGTAAATACAATTTCGAAATCATTCCAGATGCCGTTTGCCAGCATCAGGGTGTCGCCAGGCTGGAGTTTTTTGAGCGCCTTTTTATATTCAGACTGTGATTTGACCAGGATGTCAGCAGCTGATGCATCAAGGCACAGCACGCTGGCCACGATTAACATCAAACCAATCATCGGTCTCAAAAAATGTCTCATTAACTTCTATTCCTGTTTTGTGTGCTTCCTTCAATCCGACGCAGCAGGTTGCTTTTTCCGCTTTGAAATTTGGAAGAAGAGTAGAATAACCACTTATCTGTTAATTGGTCAATGCATATTTAAACCAATAATTCATTTTACGGCTGAATAATTGGTTAACCAATATTCCGGACCAAGGCATTCGCTCTTGGAAAACATGTCAACCCGCTGATGAAATATGGGCGTGTCCATTAATTTTGACGTTATTTATCATGATGTTAAAACTGATATCCGTATATCTGAAAAATAATCAGTAGAATTTTTGATGAAAACACTAGAGTTAATTCTCTCCATTGCCAGTTTTTGCTTTCAAAAGCCGTAAATCGAGGTTTACGGACCGAACGGAAAGAAAATCAAACTGCTATAACTGCCAAACAAACAGTGGGCATGTTCGCAGTGAATGACTGTTCACTTAACTGAAAACAGCGCTCAGGTGATCGTATCGCGAAGGAATTTGAAACTGAACCTGACCGACCCGTTAATTACAGTGGTCGGCCAGGTGCTTTTTAGCGCATTTCCAATTCGTGATCAGAACTTGGCACGAATTCCAAGGAAGTAGCGGGCCCCATAAACATTCACTTCACCCAGGTTGTCACTCGTGAAGAAGTACTGCTCCTTCGGTGCGTCAAATAAGTTGATGCCTTCCAAAGACACGCGGAAGTGTTTGTTTATCTGGTAAGACATCCTGGCCTCCCAGACGCCCACATCGCCAATAAAGCGTAAGCGGGTGCCATTGCTGGTGTATGGCTGAAAATACTCGCTGCGGTACTTGTAAATCAGGCTCGCATCGAAATTACCCCACCCCCAGTAAACCTGGCCGGAGAATACATGCTCTGAGAACCCCGGAACATTTCCCGGTGCAATGATGCCAATGGCTGTTTGCTCTTTGGTTCCATCAAGCTGTTTTACATACAGGTCGCCGTACAGGCTGTCTTCAAATTCGAAGTCTGAGTTGCCGTAGTTGTAGCCCACTTTCACGCCCAGGCCGCTCAATACTCCCGGCAGGTTTGCAAAATTATGCGCGGCGGTCACTTCAATTCCCCATAGAGTACTGGTGCTGTCATCGGTTTCTGTGACCACAACCGGACGGGTAATGGGCACTCCATCTACGGTAAATGTCTCCAGGCTTTCAACCTGCTGGAAACCGCCCGTGAACTGCTTGTAATACACGCCAAAGGTAAGAATGGAATCAGGATTTGGATACCATTCGATGGATGTGTCGAAGTTCCATGACATCAAGGGGTCTGTTGAAGGATTACCCGAGCCTGATACGCCGGTGATCAGGTCGGTAGGCTCATCAACATCGTCTTCACTGCTGAACGTGAAGGATCGGTTAAAGCCCAGGTCGCCAGGATCAGCCCGGGACATCGCGCGATAGACAGCACCTCTCAGCAACAAATCATCACGCAGATCCATTACCGCATTGAAGCTGGGCAACGCCTCTGTGTAGCTATGGTCGGCTGATACCTGTTTCAGTTCACCTGTTGGATTGATTTCGTAAAAGTCATCGTCATCCTGGGTGATGGTATACGCAGAACGCCAGGCTTTGGAGTCCACCTTGGTATTGACAATGCGCAAGCCAAAATTACCGTTCACTTCGTGACCCGCAAGCTGCGTATTGAAGCTGGCCATCAGGTAGGCTGCAAGCGTGGTCTCGGTAACATCGGTCGTGCTCGGGTTTTCCCTGGTCTGGTCAGGATAGGCAAAGTTCACGCCGTGATAGTCCAGGATTCCATTGGTGACACACATGTTGTCGAAGGTCGCCCAGCTGGCGCCGGTGCCGCTGCTTACTTCACCGGTATCTCCATTAATATTGGTAATCAGGTCACCGTCAGACTGGGATGACAGGAAACCTCGCTCGGGAAATGCGATGCGACAGGCTTCATTGATCGCGAGAATGGCGTCCCGTTCTGCTTGTGAACTGTCGTCCAGGTTAGGGGTTGTATAACGCGTACCACCCAGATTCAGGTAAGTAAGTTCGGAGTAACGGACGCCGCCTTCAACGGTATGAATTCCGTCCCATTCGGTTCCCAGGCTGAAATCAAGCCGGCCGGCCATGATCTCATTGGTGCGATCTACATCAGAATCAATTCGTGCACGGTACTCATCAGAGAACAGCGTGTAATCGGTTACGTCGAAGTCCACCAGGGTCCACTGCGGTATCCCGGAAGTGATGTCCCAACTCACATCAGGCCGATAGCCTCCGGGTGTATCTTCGTTAAAGATATCATCGTTATCAGACTGGATACGTACCGAGACCTGCTTTTCGATGCGCTCTGTTTTTGAGTAAGAAAAATCACCTGAAATCGTCAATCGATCGTTGGGTGAATACGCGAAATCCAGGCCACCGCCTTGATAGTCCTCTTTCCGTGAATAGGATTCGCTGTTGGATTCAATGGCTGATTCGCTGGTCCAGGCCAGTTGGGCACCCAGGGGAGATTTCACCAGCGTCTCGCCGGTAACACCATTCAAAATTCGTTTCGTGTTGGCAAAGTTCAGGTCATGCCTCAACTCGGACTGGGTCCGCTCTGAAAACTCCACATCCAGGTTAATGTCCCACTGATCATTCGGCTGCCATTGAAATGCGCTGAAGAATGCATCACGTTCATCATTGGTATCATTCTGCCGATAACCACGACTGGATCCGGCAAAGGCAAAATCCAGGCCATCGCTATAAGCCAGGCCGGTGTCCGGGTTTATCGCCGTGTTATAGCCCTGGTTTGAGCTGCCGCCCACCTGGTCTTCACAATCACCACTGGATGACCTGAAGTAGCCTTCGTTGGTTACACCAGGATCATTGATACAAGCCCAAAGTGAGGAACCGGACGGGCTGGAACTGCGGACTTCCTGCTCGGGCTGTGAGATATCGCTGTGCTGGTAGCCCAGCGAAACGCCGAACTGTCCACCGTTGGCAAACTCGTACTGGTCGACATAACTCGCCGTTCCGCGCCAGCCCCAGTCATTCGATAACTGTGCATTGATGTCCTGCTGGTCGGGGTTATAGCTGCCTTTTACATCGGCTTGAAAACGCTGCTTGCCGTAATCCAGCGGCTTCAGGGTTTCAAGCGCCACCACACCCGCTACGCCGCCCTCGATGAGTTGGGCGTTCTGTGTTTTGTAAACCATCAGTTTGCTCATCATTTCTGAAGGAAACTGTGAGAAGTTAACCGACCGATCGCCGCTACCGTTGGTTGCTTCACGGCCGTTAAAAGTTGTGGCGCTCAAAAATGGCCCAAGACCTCGAATCGAGATTTCCGTCGCACCACCATTTTCACGATGAGAGGCTACGCCAGTGAGTGATTCCAGTGCTTCACCAATGGACAAGGCAGGCAACTCACCAATATCTGAAGCAGAAAGACCATCCACCACGAGGATATTATCCCGTTTGATTTCAATGGCATCCTGGATGATCTGGCGGGAGGCTGTGACAACCACTTCTTCAAGCATTTTGTTTTCAGCGTCATCAGTTGCTTGATCCTGTGCCATTACCGGGCTAGCAAAGCAGGTTGACATCAATAGGGTGCTGATGCTGAACGCCAGTTTGTTCAAAGCTTGGCGGGGAGTCCCTTTTTGTTGGGAAGAATCCTTCATTTTCATTCGTTTCACCTGTTTATGTGTGCGAGATTTAATATGACTCATAGGGTCGTTATTTTTGGGCTCTGGGTTTTGACCGGGGGCAGCATAACCAAAATCAGATGTATTGGTCAAGTACTAATTCTACCGTAAATAGA
The DNA here is from genome assembly GCA_037968555.1 of Lysobacterales bacterium. Taxonomy (GTDB): domain Bacteria; phylum Pseudomonadota; class Gammaproteobacteria; order Xanthomonadales; family SZUA-36; genus JAWXBM01. Next base: position 21,367 of record JBBKVS010000193.1, read on the forward strand.
TTAAATGGCAGTACGTGTAACTTACCAATTATGGATTCTTCTGGAAATTCCAGCATTTATGATGCAGAATTGAGCGAGTTGGCTGGTGCCGGCATGATATATCAGCTTGTTATTCAGTATGTTACTGCTTGGTTTAATTTGTCAGTAAAAGCTTATAGCCAATTATAAAAATTGTGGTAAAGTAATGCCCTCTGAAGAGTCGGGACAATCCAAGGATTCATACTCAAATGGCTGCTGATAAACGTTTGTATCGAAGTGTGTTGGACAAAATGTTGATCCTGATCGACGCAGGTGAAATTCCCACCGGTGGTCGACTACCTCCTGAGCGCGAACTCGCCGAAAAATTCAAAGTAAGCCGACCCACCATCAGGGAAGCCATCATTGCCCTGGAAGCATTGGGGCGTGTCCAGGTTAAAACCGGATCCGGTGTCTATGTGCTGGAGCATCATTCAATTTCCGGTAATGGCTTTGACCACATTAGCCCGTTTGAATTAACCGAATCAAGGGCTTTGATTGAAGGTGAAGCTGTTGCCCTGGCTGCGAGCCACATCAGCGATGAAGAATTGGAAGAACTGGAAAAATCCCTTTATGAAATGGCCCTGGAGAATGAGCAGGGTGATCTTGCGTCAGGGGAAGCCGATGAGAAATTTCACCGCATCATTTCACAGGCAACCAGAAACGCCATGCTGGTCTCTATTATTGAACATATGTGGCATGTGCGAAACAACGCACCCCAGGTTTTTAAAGCCTACAAAGCCATTTGTGAACAGGACGGAGCCCGCAGGGTTGAGGAGCACCGGGAAATTTTTGAAGCGCTTAAAGCCAAGAATGCCCGTGCCGCACGTGCTGCCATGCACGAGCACTTCACAAGGATACTCAACAAACTGATTGCCACCACCGAAGCCGAGCAGGTCGACCAGGCTCACAGAACGGCCCAAGAAGTCCGCAAGCGCTACTCCCTGGACCACCTTAATTCCTCAGCCTGACTGATAGAACAACACAGCCAGGGCTGATGCCTCCACCCAAACCAAATTCAGTTACACGTTCAAAAGATAAAAAACCCCGGCTATTGGCCGGGGTTTGTAAGTGAACTCAGTTGCCATCATCGACGGCAGCCCATTGTCCGATATTTCACTCTCGTTTTTTAGAAGATGTAGCTGGCACCAAAGGTAATCCGACGATCTGTGAAACCCTGGAAGCACAGCAGGGCACCTTCATTGACACAGGATTGCTCTACATCTGACTCAGTGAGATTAATGCCGTCCAGTCCAACACTCCAATGATCGCCAATATCATAATTGATACTGAGATTCAGCTGGCCTCTGTCCTCCTGGACAACGGGGAAGCCCCAGGGAAGACTGGTCGTGCTGCCAAAGTCTTCTGAGCGGTATGCTTCACGCCAGGTATAACGCGACCTGATTGAAAGGCCATATTTTTCGTAGTACAGGGTAAAGTTGTAGGAATTTTCAGACAGATCGAGCAATTGCGCTCTCAACCTGACATCAGTGACTCCCAGTGCCGCAAATACCTGCGCAGCACGACTTGTAGGAGTCAGGTATGTATCGCCACCAGAGAATTCCTGCCAGGTGTAGTTTGCGAAAACGCCAAACCCGGATGCCCAACCGAGACTATCTTCGAATTCTGAAAAATCATACTGAAAGGCGAATTCCAAACCTTTCTGCGTGGTTGTTCCAGCGCCATTGATGGTTGTTGCTATCGGAACACACACTCCGACACCAGGCACAGGGCCGAAAACATTGATGTCTGCAATGGGGTTAAAAATACCGCCCTGTTCACAGGGAGCGGTTGTGTCACGATATCCGGTGCCAGGAGCCTCGAACGGAGACTCTTCCGTATTAACAAAAAGGCCAGTTCGTTCCTTTTGGAAATAGCCCAGGCTGACTACAGCAGAAGGCGCAAAATACCATTCAGCCGAGAGGTCAAATGAAGTCACCTCTTCAGGCTCCAGGTTCGGATTACCTATTGGAACCGCTGGATTCGGACTGGTACCAAATGTCACTGAGGTTGAGAGGTCGTCAAAGTCAGGGCGGCGAATATCTTTACCCCAACTACTACGGACGACGACTTCATCCGTCACGTCGGCGACAACGTTTATTCGTGGCAACCAGAAGTCGTAACTGCCCTTGTTCGATGTTTTTGTTACCTGACCATTGACAATACTATTGCCGATCGAATTTACGTCGGTTTGCAAGTAACGTACGCCTGCGTTACCGCGGATGATGCCGTATTGAAAATTCGCTTGTGCCCAAAAGGCACTGGTCTTTTCTGTAATATCAAAGAACGCAGCGACTTGCGATGTGGGCTGGCTGATCGGGCCCTGGGTAGAACCCGTGATTGCATTGTTTGCAGCAATGGCCTCATTCAATGCGGCTATCACCGCTTGCGGGTCAGAATTTATCAATGCCGGGTTAATCAACAGAAAGTCACGAACAAAAAGGGATCTGCCATCAGCATCACCAAAGTTATTGGGGCCGGCAACGAGGATGCTGGAGAACAGATCACCATGTGGGCTGTCTTTCAGGTTTCTTAAACCGAGGTTAGAACCGAAGTCATCATTAACACTGGAAGTCTTGTTGTAACGGTAACCAAAATCAATGGTGGTAATACCCGACCAATCCAGATCGTAAGCAAAATCGGTACGAAAAGCGCCTTCATCATTGTTGCTGGTGTCTTGCGATTGGTTCACATCACGCAGTACGTAGTTCGCAGGATCAAGCAATTGGGCTACGGTTGGTGATCCGTACACACCTTGCGCAATACCAAAGGCCAGCGAACCGCCACTCAGGTCGTACACAAAAGGTGTGCCATTCTCATTGGATGAGTTAACGGACACATTCGGGTTCTCAAAGTTGAGCGTGGTGTCAAATCCAGGGGTAGTAGAATCAGATATTGCCTTTGAAAACTCTACCCGACCTGAAAACTTACCCCGTTCCCAGTCTGTACCCAAACGGTATATTTCACTATCTGTCACGCGCGAACTGGTGTCGGTTGACATGCGCAGATTTGCATCTGCATCACCAACTTCAACAGGAATGACACCCCGGAGCGCCGCCTGGATACTGCCGATTGTCTGGCCATCCAGCGTGCCAAAATTCACCGTTTCAAAGGCGGTAGGAATCGAGACACCTATAAGGTCGCTTACGCCCGATGCCTGTATTCTTGAGCTCTCCTGAAAGCGCTCCTGATCATTGATGACTGCATCAAAATACATCTTGATGCCATCATTCGGTGCCCATTCAAACGAACCGACAAAGTTCTTGGTTTCATATTGAAAATTGTCGTAATCCTGGATAAAAAATTGAATGGGTAGAAAATCGAAAGATTGAGCACTGGCAGCATTACTGCTAGACCGAACGAGGTTATCGCGATCGGCCCGAGGACGGAAAGCGGTCACATCCTGTTCCGAGTAGCTGGCGCTGATAATGGCTCCAAATTCGCCATTGTTGGTCGACCATTTGTCGCCCCAGGTGCCATATAGTCTGGGTGTAATATCACCACTGTCTGAAAGACTGCTATGTTCCCCTGCTGCACGGACAGCAATCAGGGTATCGTCCAAATCAAGAGGGCGTGTGGTGATCAGGTTAATCGTGCCACCAACGGATCCTTCAATCGTCTTCGAGTCTGGCGCTTTGGTCACTTCAACTGCCGCGATCATTGCCGCCGGGACATCTTCATAAGAGATACCGTTACGACCTGAGCCAGAACCTGCGGTGGAAACGCCATTGATCTCAGTGCGGTTTGCGTTGGTACCACGAATCTGAACACCGGTACCGACACCCGCCTCCCTGGTGATCTGGATACCGGTAATATTCTCAAGAACCTCAGCCAGGTTTTGGTCGGGCAGCTTACCAATGTCCTCTGAATAAATGGCTTCGACCAGGTTATCTGAATTTCGCTTCGTCTCGATTGAAGCTGCAAGAGATGAGCGGATGCCCATCACTGTAACTACTTCAAGAACGATTTCATCCTCGTCCTGATCGGTCGTGTCTTGATCAACCGCGTCTTGCGCAAAAACATGGGAACCGTAGAGCGAGGCAGCAATTGCGACTGTCAGAAAAAGGGGACGACATTCTCCAAATTTGAGGCCTCTGAGGGTGGATTTCCTGGCTTTTGTCGGATTATTCATAAGGCCCCCCATTGGCGTAATGCGGTTACTGCTGGAATGAAGATGTGCGCCGAGCTTAGAAGCTGCATATGAGTCATTTTGGGTTCCTGTACCTGTGTTAATGAAAAGCCGCGAATGTGGTATAAGATAGTTAAACCAATTTGTCAACATCAATGTTAACCAATGACTCAATTTTACATCATTTATTGGTCAACCAATAATTTGTTAATTGGTAATATTAAGTGGTCAGAAAAGAGTATCTGTATTGAATAGTTATTAAATAATAACTTTCAAATACAGCTAGATAGCGTTTGGTTTTGGTGGCATCATCGCAGGTAAATAGCGCGTGATGATTATGGCCCCGTTGGTTAAGGTAACCGGGCAGGCCGACGGGCAAAAATCGGGCTAGTCGTGGGTTTGTTTGTCCTTGGTCCAGTCGCAGAAGACCAAATAGGAGTGATAGGTGCTGTTCTCGCGCGAAGGGAATTTGGAATGGCAACCCTGTTGATCAGCTGGTTGACAGTGGGCGGGCTGGTGTACCGGGTTGCCAGTGCTAACCCGATCCGGGCCTTGCGATACGAGTAGAGTCAAGCACGACGCTGCTGCGTTCGACTGTTGCCATCGTCTGCGCCGTGCCGTTCAAACTATGGATCCGCCCCCATTTTCATGAGTTCGTCCTTTCACCGCTGCAGAAGGGGTGAAACAAGTAAAAGGGATCCGTCCCTTGTAATCGATCGCCCCCCTGTGCGAGGGTCGCACTCTTAATCTACCGTAAAACGGAAAGAACACACATGGCAGTTGGTATTTGGATCAGTCTCTTTTTATATTTTGGTTTAATGATCGGAATCGGCTTTTATGCCGCGAAAAGATCGACCTCCAGCTCAGAGGAATACATGCTTGGAGGCAGGCGTTTGCACCCCGCCGTCGCCGCCTTGTCTGCAGGCGCATCCGATATGTCGGGTTGGCTTTTGTTGGGCTTGCCCGGAGCGCTTTACGCCGCTGGCCTGGTCGAGGCGTGGATCGGAATTGGTCTTTTCCTTGGTGCCTGGGTCAACTGGGTCGTGGTGGCACCGCGCCTGCGCGAGCAAACGGAACGCTATGATAACGCGCTCACGGTTCCCCAGTTCCTCGCCAACCGATTTCCCTCAAAGGCAATGGCCTTGCGAATGATTTCTGCAGTCATCGTCGTGGTGTTTTTTATCGTATACACCGCTTCGGGATTGGTCGCGGGAGGAAAATTATTCTCCAGCGCATTTGGCGAATTGATCAATTTAGGCTTCATGAGCGATTATGGGTTCGGCATTTGGTTCACCCTCGCGATCGTTCTCACCTACACCGTGATCGGAGGGTTTCTGGCGGTCAGCCTGACCGACTTCGTACAAGGCTGCATTATGATGCTCGCGCTGGTCATCATGCCGGTGGTCATTCTCACCACAGGACAAGGCGACGGGTTTACCGCAGCCAGTGAGCGACTGACAAAGCTCGATCCAAACTATTTATCGTTGTTTGACGGCCTCACCTTCCTTGGATTCCTGTCGGCGATCGCTTGGGGACTCGGCTATTTTGGTCAACCGCATATCATCGTCCGATTCATGGCCGTCCGATCGGTTAAAGAGGTCGCCAAGGCGCGCAACATCGGCATGAGCTGGATGGCGATCTCAGTGATCGGTGCTGTTGGCCTCGGCATTTTTGGTCGCGCTTACATTGAACGCAATGGCATCGCAATCGAAGATCCAGAGACAATCTTCATCGTCCTGGCCGGATTGTTGTTTCACCCGCTGGTAACAGGTTTCCTTTACGCCGCGCTACTGGCCGCGATCATGTCTACGATCTCGAGCCAACTGCTGGTGTCTTCATCGTCGCTCACCGAGGACTTTTACCGTCTATTCATGAACAAAAAGGCCAGTCAGGCCCAACTCGTCAGAGTAGGCAGAATCAGTGTGTTGGCGGTAGGAATCATCGCCGCGCTGATGGCCGGCGATCCTGAATCCAAAGTATTGGGTCTCGTGTCCAACGCCTGGGCTGGATTTGGAGCAGCCTTTGGGCCGATGATCATCCTCGCATTGGTCTGGAAAAAAGCATCTGGCACTGGAGCTATCGCAGGAATGCTGACCGGCGCCGCGACGGTAATCGCCTGGATCGGTTTAGGCTGGAGCGATTCCTTCCTCGGTGGCCCCGGCATCTACGAAATCATTCCAGGCTTCATTCTCGCCTGGATCACCATCGTGGTGGTGAGCCTGCTCACACAAACCGACGGTGAGTATCGCCCCAAAGTTACGGAGTCTTAGATCAGGGCAGGTCCAATCCGACCCCATTTTTATTTTGAATTTTCCAAGAACAAGTAAACTGGAGGCTGGTTGAGCAGTGGCGAGGAATGGTAATGGCGAAGCAAGTGATTGCCCTGGCAGTACTTATACTGATGGTTGCTTGCACCCAGGATGATGGAACGCCGGATCAGGTTGCGACCATTGAGAATCTGACGCAACGGTATCTGCTGATCGAGCTATCCATGGGGCAACTGGATGCCGGTCACGTTGATGCTTACTTTGGGCCGGAAGAAATACGCACTGCGGCAATTAATGCGGGACTCAGCCTGGATGATATCCGCTCAGGATCAATCGAACTGGAAGTTGCACTGCGGGCTCTGGATATGGCCGACGATGATGCGTTGGCCGCACGTGTAGAAGGATTACTGGCCCGACTACTCGCTCTGGAGACACGCATTGCGATGATGCAGGGCGAAGTCATTCCGTTTGATGATGAAGTGCGGCGTTTGTTTGCAACATCCTTATCACCCAGCGACGCGGGCTATTTCGATAGCGTGGTTCAGGAAATCGAATCATTGATCCCTGGGGACGGGCTCTTATCGGAACGGGTGGATGCCTTTCTTGATACCTTCAATATTCCCGCAGACAGACTCTCCGCGGTGTTTGATGCGGCAATTGCTGAATGTCGGCGTCGAACGGTTGCATTCATTGATCTGCCTGCTGAAGAAAATTTCACGGTTGAATACGTCACCGACCAACCCTGGAGCGGCTATAACTGGTACCAGGGCGACGCAATCAGTCTGATTCAGGTCAACACCGATTTACCAAGTCGCATCAACTCGGCTGTCACACTGGGTTGTCATGAAGGCTATCCGGGACATCACGTGTATAACACTCTGCTGGAGCAAAACCTGGTTAAAGACCAAGGATGGCTGGAGTTTTCCCTCTATCCCTTGTTCAGCCCTCAATCGCTGATTGCCGAAGGCAGCGGTAATTACGGCATTGAGCTCGCATTTCCCGGTGACGAACGAATCGAATTTGAAAAGAACGTGTTGTTTCCGCTGGCGGGCCTGGACCCGAACCGGGCTGACGTCTTCTACCGCCTGCTGGAGTTGCAGGCCGAACTGGATTTTTCACGTAATGATGCGGCGCGTCGCTTTCTGAACGGTGACGCGGATACGGAACAGACCATTCAGCAAATCATGAAATATTCGCTCACCACACGTAAGCGAGCGGAACAAGGCCTGAGCTTTATCAAAACCTATCGCAGCTACGTGATTAATTACAATCACGGAAAAGCGCTGGTCGCTGGTTTTATCGAGCGCGGCACCCAGGAGCCGGCAGAACGTTGGGCAAAATTCGAGACGCTGCTGTCCACCGCGATGCTGCCGAAAGATCTCGAATACCAATAGCAGAAATCGTGCCGCATAAAAACCAGATATCGACTGTAGTTGTGCAAGCTCAGAGCTGATCGTGAAATGGCAGAAACACCGGGAAAGTAATGGGGTCAGATTAAAGGGACAGAGTAGTAGCAAAGAGCAGGGTCTCAGCTTCTTACTCTGACCCCATCACTTCGCTTACGCCAGACTGAGGAAGTCGGTACTACAGTAATGTGGTTAGAGTGAAAAGGAGGGTAGGGTTTTAGTTTCTGGTCCGTTTTTTTTTGTCATTTTTGGCCAATGTATTGCGATAGTCTTTCTGCGCACAAGCGGCATCTGCCTTTTTCCTAATCCTCCAAGGTATTTAATGCATTTTCGGCGGCTTCCAAAGCCCCTTCGATATAGCCTCCGAACTGCGGAGCGACTTCACTGCCGCCAATACGTTTGCGCGCTTCGACCAGCATGTAGTCATGGCCATTTGCCTCTAAGGCGTCAGCGAGGACGAGGCCGGACAGACCGCCGCCGACGATCAGGGTTTTCATCGCTCAGAAATATTCAGGCAATCAGGCGTGCATCGCTCAGAAACCTTCAGATGACGGGCGCAGGTCAAGTTCATGCGTCCAGGTTGATTTGGGTTGGTGGGCCAGCTGCCAATATACCTCGGCAATGTCCTGGGGTTTCATCATTTTTTCCGGATCAAGGCTGTGCAATTGGCGCGAGCGCGCGGTGTCGATGATGCCGTCAAGAATGGCGTGGACGACATGCACGCCAGCAGGCTGGTATTCCCGCGCGAGTGATTGTGTCAGGCCGCGCAAGGCGAATTTGGCGCTGGCAAAGGCTGAAAACTTTGCGCCGCCGCGCAAAGATGCCGTGGCGCCGGACACGATAAAGGTACCGCCACCCGCATCAACCATGGGCTGCAGAGTTGATTGGGCCAGCAGGACGGCAGTCTGGACCATGGAGGCCCATGTGCGCTGGTAATCTTCAAGCGTGGTGCCGGCGAATGGCGCAATAACCAGTTCCAGCGTGTTATGGACTACGATCCCGGGGGGGCCATATTCTGCGATCAGGGCGGCAATCGTTGCCGGTACCGCCGCAGCATCTGCCAGATCGAGCGTGTGAAAATCGCCCACAGTGGCTTCTGGACGTGTGCGCCCCAAGCCTACAGCCTGAAAGCCTCCCGCTTCGAAACGTGAAAGAAGGGCTTGGCCCAGGCCAGCCCCCGCTCCGGCGACGAGCGCCAGTTGTTTTTGCTTGTTCATAAAATCTCCGGTGGTTTTGCATGTGGGAGATGGCCGGTTTTGATCCAGACCTTTGCGCCGTCACTACCCGCAATAACGGTCAATGATTGACCCTCGGGCAGGCGTAGCCATGAGCCTTTTTCAAGCGTTTCACCGCTATCAACGACGGAGCCTGCGATGACAAGCATCTCAATTCCGCCAGCGTCTTTATTCTCAAGCGTCGCACCAGCTTCAATGTGGCTATAGCTGACGATCTCACGCGCATCGCGATGCAGTACAGCGCTGGCGACGCCATTCACCGGTGCTGCCAATTCGTCTGCCATGGTTTTTCGAAACTGCTTGCGATCGTCCATATCGAATTGCCAAAGCTTCACAAAGATCGTGCAGCCGGGTGCGGACCCTGGTGTGTGGGCTGTTGTTGGAGGGTTGCGCACATAGGTGCCTGCGGGATAGTCACCGTGCTCATCCTGAAACACACCATCCAGCACGATGAATTCCTCACCGCCGGTGTGTGTGTGCGCCGAGAATTTGCTGTTTGGAGCATAGCGCACGATGGATGTTGCGCGTGCGACTTCACCGCCAATGCGGTCCAACATGCGGCGATCCACACCGGGCATGGGTGAGGCGATCCATTCAAGCTGATCAGAGTGCACGACCACACGGGTTTTGAAATCTGCGTTCAGTTCCATGTTTTTCGTCCTTTCGACTTCAGTGGAAGCGTCAGTTAGCCTGCGATGCTGGGACGAGCGGCCACTGTTGCGCGCCAAGCGTTTTGGTTTGACAGACTCTCAGGGATTTCTATCGTTGCGAAGCCAACAAAGGCCAGATCTGCGAACACCGAGGTTTCGGAGTATAGGTAACATAAAAACCACTGTCCATGAATCTACAAGTGCTGAAGCAGTTCTCTGTGCCAACTTTTCACGCTTTTCAATTGGATCGCTGTGATGTCTGACAATAATCGAGCTGCCTGCGCTGGATTCCACCCCGGAGCAGCGTTCATTCAGCATATAACTTTGCAGGAGCCGTGCAGGTCTGATTCGGCGCCAGGTGGCTGATACTGATACTTGCTCGAATTCTGAAAAAGAGGGTTTATACTTCCGACCCATATATCCGTATCTGCCTGAGCAAAGACCTGACCGACTGTGTGTCTTGCCCGGAAGTGGACCGCAATTCCTGTCGCCTGCCCGGCATCGTCATCGACGAGGGTTCGCCCACCTATGGACAGGTGATGAACTCGATAGCGGTCGGCGCCGTCGAATGAATATGTATTAACCGTTTGTCGGG
>JBBKVS010000194.1:0-8508 GCA_037968555.1 Lysobacterales bacterium
GCTGTCCAGCCAGATGGCGGATTAATGCCCAGCCAGTGCTGCAACTGATCGATGGTCGCCAGGCCATAACTGCCATCTTCAACCGGCTTGCCCAGGGGGTGCTGTTCCCGTAACAGCGCATTGCCTTGTTCAAAGCGTTGGAAGGCCGGCTGGTATTGGTTCTGGGCCAGCAGGCATTGGCCCAATTGGTTCAGCAGTATGCTTTGATTCATGGCCGAATGCTTATGACGCAAGGCGTCTTCAAGCCGGTTTTGAGCCTGGGATGGAGAGCCATTGCGTCGCTCAAGTGTTGCCTTGGTGAGCTGGGCCATAAAATTGGCCGGATTGGCTATTAAGGCCAAGTCTGCTGTCAGTTCTGCTTCCGGCAAGCGATTGGCTCGTTCCTGCAGAAAGGCCAAATTGGCCAAGGCATCACTGTGTGTGGGCTTCAGAGCCAGGATCTGCTGATACTGCGCAATGGCTTCAGGGGTTTGTCGCAAACGCGTCAAAACACGTGCCAGTTCGTAGCGGGCATCTACTTCCAGGGTCTTTTCGCTTACTGCGGCCTGCAACGCCGGTATAGCCAGCTGATATTCGCCCTGGATGCGATAAAGCCGTCCCAACCACAGGGCGGCTTGTTTGTTCAGTGCTTGTGTGGGCCAGACCCGGGACAAGTCCCGAATCGCAGCCACATGCGCTCCAGCCTGGGCCAGGGCCAAGCCACGCAAATTAAAGGCTGCCAGCAGTCCGGGATTTTGCTTCAGCAGTTCATTGCAAATGGTTTGGCAGGCCTGGCTATTGCCGCTTTGCAGCTGCTGTGCAGCAAGCGCCAGTTGGGCTTGAAGGTCTTTCATTCTCTTGAACGTGTTGGCGGTTTTGGGTTACTCACCAAAGGGGATAAGTGCTGAGGATGTACTTGGGATTTGAAATTGGCGGTAAACCCGCATGCCGGTACATCCAGTAAGGTGGAAACATCAGCAGCTTGCCTTTGCTGGGTGCCGACTTGATGCCCAGGTCGACAAATTCGGTTTCGCCGCCTTGCTCTACATCGTTGAGATACCAAAGGAAGACCATGTAGCGATTAGCCACTGGGCCGATCGCGTCGAAATGCGGCTGGAAACGATCACCACCATCCGGGTCATAACGTTTGACAATCAGGGGTGCCAGGCTGGGTGGTTCTGGCAGGGCAGGCCTGATGCCGCAGTCCTTTTCATAAACTGCTTTGTAGTGCCGCAGGCAGTTGAGCACCATATTCTTAAAATTGAATTCCATGCAGTCTGACAGATCCCGTTCCAACCAACTGCTTTCAGACAAACCAGAGCGCACGCTGGAACCATTGCGCTGCTGTTTACTGCTTTCTGTTTCGAAATGCTGCACTACGCGATCGCAGAAATCTGCGGAGAACGCATTTTCATAAGTGCGGATAAAGTGGGTCAGGTCGGTCAAACCTGTGTTTTCCTGTGCAAGTTGTTTAAGGCTGACAGTAAGGTTTTCAGTGCTTGATTATAGAGCAGCAGAATAAACAGGTGGGGACAAAGCGGCAGGGCCGAAAGCCGCCCCGTTAAGACGATCAGAGATCTTGCTGATAGCGCACGTAGGGAATACGACCATAGATGGATTCAAAACGGTCGGCTCCAACCGGCTTGTCAGCAGGACTGGACTCATCACCACCAGCGCTCAAAACATTGCTGGCTCCTATCGAGAAGTTGGCATTCCAGGGAGCACGCCAGGTGAAGTGAACATCAAATGTACCCATGCTGTTCAGGTTTTGCCGGTCCAGGAAATCAATCTGTTCGCGGTAATAACCCCGCAGGCCGCCGCTGAATGAACCGCGTTGCCATTCGATCCCCAACGAAGCCGCATTAAAGGGTTCAGCCTCATTCCAGGACAAGGGGGTAAAACTGTTGCCATTAAGGCCGTTCAAACCGCTCAGGTGAGCATCGTATACCCGGGTCAAGGCCAGGCCCAGTTGTACCTCTCCGGAGTGGTCAGTGGTGAATCCGACCTGGAAATTCAGATCAACACCGCTGGCTTCGCTTTCGAGTAAGGCCGATTCGGACATGCCGGGCAGGAAACTGCTAAGCGCTGAAGTCGAATAGCGGGTTGGATCAAATACAGGTGCCTGGTTAAAGCGATTTGCCGGATTCAATCCCAGTTGGCCGCTGCTGGATCGGCTGGTAAACCAGTTAATTGAGCTGGAAAAGCCACCAAAATCCTTGCTGGCACCCAGACTGAGCGTGCTTCGATCAAAAGCAGCAGGTTGGTCATCGATAAAACGACAGCCAGATGCTGTGTACGAATCCGGTTTGAGCGTACCGTTCAGGCACTGGATGTTTCCCACGGCTTGGTATTGCGAAACAGCTATGGCTTGTTCCGTGCGGCTTTGCAAACTGAAGCCCCGGCTCAACGGCAAACTCAAAGTTGCATCCAGACCCAGCAGATCGGGAGAATGCGCATTGCGATCTGCTTGGTCGTTGAGTAACTTTGGCGGGTTGGCCAATTGTAATTGCAATTTCGGAATGTCACTGCCGGCCAGATCGAACTCGAAAGCTCCAGCTACTGGCTCCAGGATCAGCGGTGTTCCGGGGTGAAAACGGGTTTGGCGGTTGCCAGTTGCATCAGAGTTGGTATTGATCGGCCTATAGGTATCGTGGTCCAGCAATTGCAGCGTTGTGGTTTTGGTTTCAGCCGCCTGCAGATTGAGGGACAGCAGGCATAGCATCACCACCCGAGAAAATGGGTTTTGGCAAAGCTTTTGCACTGTCTGTTGACTGATCATTATTTCCGTTAAAGAACAAGTTGTTAGGCCATTTTACGGTCGCGACTTCTGCTTAGAGTCATATAATGCAACTAAGTTTAACTTAAATATAGCAAATTTAAGGAAAAATCACGCAAATTATCCAGATTCTTTCTGCTGTTATACTCCGTCCACTCCCATTCAGGTCATGGTTTTGGCGCTCACCCATACCCCAATCTGCGATTTTGGCGCTCCAGCGCCTGATTTTAAGCTCCCAGGAATCGATGGCAAGATGTGGTCGCGTGCCGATTGTCTGGGAACACGCGGGCTACTGGTCATGTTCATCTCTAATCACTGCCCCTACGTGCAGGCCATCAATAAAAATTTGGTGCGTGACAGCAACGATTTGATCAAACTCGGCATTGGCTGTGTAGCCATCATGCCAAATGATACCCAAGCCTACCCCGAAGACGACCTTCCGCATATGCAAGTGATGGCAAAGCAACAAGGCTACACTTTCCCTTACCTGATGGATGAAAATCAGCAAGTGGCCAGGCAGTTTGGTGCGGTATGCACTCCGGATTTTTTTGGTTATAACTCGGCCATGCAGTTGCAGTATCGCGGCAGACTGGATGCGGCAGGGGCAAGGTACGATGCAGAGAATGAACCTCGGGAACTGTATCTAGCCATGAAAAGTGTGGCTGAGCAGGGAACAGGGCCTGTTGAACAGGTTGCCTCCATGGGTTGCTCCATCAAGTGGCGGTCAAGTGGCCGTTGATATTTTTGGCTTGCTGGCAAGGCTTCATTCAGGGAGTCTGACAAGGGCCGCAAACGTGAGTTAGTATGAGCCCCGCCGTCAGCGTCAGCTGACTTGAACCGGAATATGTGGAGAAATCGCTATGGCACAACTGTTACTCGTCGGCATAGACAGCAGCGATTGCTGCCAGCGCAGTGTGGAGTACGCGGCTCAATTGGCCAGTGCGGCCCAGGCCAGTTTACTGGTTCTGCACGTGATTGAATGGTCGCCGTACTCATTCAATACAGCTGCGGAGAATGAAACCAGACACAAACGTCGTGAAGAAGAATTGGCCCGGGCCTATGCCGAATTGATTGATCCCTTGGTGGCAGAACTGAAGGCTAAAGGACTGGAAGTGGAAGGCATGGTACGCCACGGTCACCCGGCGAATACCCTGAATGATATTGCCAATGAAAAAGGCGCCAGCAACATTGTGATTGGTCGCAAAGGCTCCTCACGCATCAAGGCCCATCTGTTTGGTAGTGTACCTAGCACGCTGGTTCAGATTGCCGATGTACCCGTTACAGTCGTTCCCTGATGCAACAAAGCTCACAAATACAAAAATCTGAAAACAAAAGCCTTACAAAGCCTGGAGTTTTAAATGTCTAGAATCAAAAGCATAGTCAGCCTGCTCGGCTTGTACCTGTTGCCGATAGCCGCTCTGGCGCAGGAAGGGATCGACAGCCGCATTGATCAGGCGGTGAAACCTTATGCCGATACAGTGGCCGGTCTCATCTTTTCATCCTTTCCGGTTAACGGCGTGCAAATACCTTTCGTATTGGTCTGGCTGATTGCGGCGGCCGTGATTTTTACCATTTACTTTCGCTTCATTAACCTGCGTGCTCTGAAACATGGCTTTCAACTGGTGCGCGGGGATTATTCAGACCCGACTGCCACCGGTGAAGTGACCCATTTCCAGGCCCTGGCCACTGCCTTATCGGGCACGGTAGGGCTGGGAAATATTGCTGGTGTCGCCGTAGCCGTATCGCTGGGCGGCCCGGGTGCAACATTCTGGATGATACTCGCCGGTTTCCTCGGTATGTCTTCCAAGTTTGCAGAATGTACCCTGGGTGTGCGTTATCGCAATGAATATACCGATGGCACGATTTCTGGCGGGCCTATGTATTACCTTTCCAAAGGCCTGGCTGAGCGCAGTGACAAACTGAAATCGCTGGGCAAAGTCCTGGCGGTGATGTTTTCCATTTTCTGTATCGGAGGTTCTTTTGGTGGCGGCAACATGTTTCAGGCCAATCAGAGTTTCAAGCAGGTTTTGGCCGTTACCGGTGGCGATGCCAGTTGGTTGGCTGACAAGGGTTGGTTATTTGGAGTGGTCGTTGCCACTTTTGTTGGCCTGGTGATTATTGGCGGTATCAAGGGCATAGCCCGGGTTACCTCCAAGATCGTGCCCTTTATGGCCATTCTGTACGTGACGGCCGGGCTGATCGTTATCGGCATGAATCTCTCAGAGCTGCCTGCAGCATTTGGTGCCATCGTGAGCGGTGCATTCAGGCCGGAAGGCATGGCGGGTGGCGTGGTTGGTGTTCTGTTCCAGGGTTTCAAGCGTGCCGCATTTTCCAATGAAGCAGGTGTAGGTTCTGCAGCCATTGCTCACTCGGCAGTGCGCACCAATCGGCCCATTACGGAAGGTTTTGTGGCGCTTTACGAGCCCTTCATAGACACGGTCGTGGTTTGTACCATTACAGCCCTGGTTATTATTATCACCGGGTCATGGGATCCCAGCATTGATCCCAGCCAGGGCGTGGCATTAACCTCCAGTGCATTCGAGTCGGCCATTTCCTGGTTCCCCTGGGTGCTGACTGTAGCGGTGATTCTGTTTGCTTTTTCCACCATGATTTCCTGGTCTTACTATGGCTTGAAGGCCTGGACTTATTTATTTGGCCATTCCCTGATTGTCGACATCACCTACAAAGTGCTGTTCCTGGCTTTCGTGGTTATTGGTTCGTCCATGCAGCTCGGGTCAGTTATCGACTTTTCCGATGCCATGATTTTTGCCATGGCCTTCCCCAATATCATTGGTATATATTTTCTGCTGCCGGTAGTGCGCAAGGAGTTAAATGAGTATTGGGCCGAATACAAGGCGGGCAAACTGCAGAAATTTGGTAAGGCAGCTAATCGCATCAAGGCAGCTAATCGCATCTGAGCCGCAAACCGTTTAAAAAAGTGAAATGCCTTGCGCCGGCCTTGCTCCGGCGCAAGGCTATCGGCGAAATTACCCCTTAAATTTAGAGTGCTACCTGAGTAATAGTGGTGCAAAACCCCAATTCGCAATGACAGCCAGGAATGTAAATGCCCAGCAGACGTGATCTCGCCAACGCCATTCGTGCTTTATCTATGGACGCAGTTCAGCAAGCCAATTCAGGCCACCCGGGCATGCCCATGGGAATGGCCGACATTGCTGAAGTGCTTTGGAACGACAACCTCAAATTCAATCCGGCCAACCCCGACTGGGCTGATCGCGATCGCTTCGTGCTGTCCAATGGACACGGTTCCATGTTGCTGTATTCAGTGCTGCACCTCACGGGCTACGACCTGCCGATTGATGAACTGAAGAACTTCCGGCAATGGCATTCGCGCACCGCCGGTCATCCGGAATTTTTGGAAACACCTGGCGTTGAAACCACCACGGGCCCGTTGGGCCAGGGCATCAGCAATGCGGTCGGCATGGCCCTGGCTGAGAAAGTATTGGCTAATCGATTCAACCGCGAAGGACACACGGTGGTCGATCACCACACCTGGGTATTCCTGGGTGATGGCTGCCTGATGGAAGGTATTTCCCACGAAGCCTGCTCGTTGGCAGGAACATTAGGCCTGGGCAAGTTGATTTGCTTCTGGGACGACAATGGAATTTCCATTGACGGTGAAGTGCAGGGCTGGTTTACCGATAACACGCCAGCTCGTTTCGAGGCTTATGGCTGGCAAGTGATACGTGAAGTAGACGGTCACGATCCAGTAGAAATCCAGCAGGCTATTGACACAGCCCGCGCGGAAACCCACCGTCCCACGCTGATTTGTTGCCGCACGGTGATCGGTTTTGGTGCCCCGAACAAGCAAGGCACCGAAGCTACCCATGGTGCACCACTGGGTGCCACGGAAATTGCTGCAGCCAGGGAGCATCTGGGCTGGCCGCACGCTGCTTTTGAAATCCCGGCTGATATAGCCCAGCAATGGGATGGTCGCGACCGGGGCGCAAGCAGCGAACAGGATTGGCAGCAACGGTTTACCACATACAGCCAGCAGCATCCTGAGCTGGCTGCTGAATTCAAACGCCGCTTGCAAGGCGAACTGCCAGCAGACTGGCATGACCGTAGTGCAGCCCTCATTGCTGAGATGCAAAGCAAAGGCGGCGATGTCGCATCGCGCAAATCTTCCTTGTTGGCACTGGAAGCTTTTGGTCCCATGCTGCCGGAATTGATAGGCGGATCGGCAGACCTGGCGGGCTCTAACCTGACCATCTGGTCAGGCAGTGAAGATGTGAACCAGGGCGGCGAAAACGGCAATTACATCTATTTCGGTGTGCGTGAATTCGGCATGACCGCAATTTGCAACGGCATCGCATTGCACGGTGGTTTCTTACCCTACAATGCCACTTTCCTGGTGTTTTCCGACTATGCCCGCAACGCTGTGCGCATGTCGGCCTTGATACCGGCACACAACATCCACGTTTACACGCACGATTCAATTGGCCTGGGCGAAGATGGACCCACCCACCAGCCGGTAGAGCATGTGGCCAGTCTGCGCTTGATCCCGGAACTGCAGGTATGGCGCCCTTGCGATACCGTGGAGTCCGCGGTGGCCTGGAAGGCAGCAATTGAGAATGATGGTAAGCCCAGCGCACTGATTTTTACCCGCCAGACCTTGCCGCATCAGCCGCGTACAGATGCTCAATTGAACGCTATCAAGCGTGGGGGTTATGTATTGCTTGAAGCCCCAGGTAACGCTGATGCAGTCATCATTGCAACAGGCTCAGAAATCGGTTTGGCTGTTTCGGCTGCCAAACAATTGGCTGAGGAAGGCGTAGCCGTGCGCGTGGTTTCCATGCCCAACCCCGGTTTGTTCCTGCAACAGGATGGCGCTTACCGTGAATCCGTTTTGCCTCGCGATTTGCAGGCGCGGGTAGCCGTTGAAGCGGGTGTCAGCCTGTATTGGCATACCTTTGTGGGCCCGACAGGTAAAATCATTGGCATTGATAAGTTTGGCGCCTCAGCACCGGCCAATATTTTGTTTGAACAATACGGTTTTACGGTTCCGCGGGTTTGCCAGGCAGTACGCGAAGCCATAGGCGCAAGCCAGGCCTGATAATCAGGCCTAAGCAGAAATCAGCAAAGCATATTCAGGAGTAAGAAATGGCGATTAAAGTAGCAATCAATGGATACGGCCGTATTGGTCGCAACATACTGCGGGCACTGTATGAAGCAGGTCGTACAGATGAGATCAACATCGTGGCGATCAATGATCTGGGTGATGCAGAAACCAATGCCCATCTCACGCGTTATGACACGGCCCATGGCAAGTTCCCATTTGAAGTGGCGGTGGAAGATGGTGATCTGGTTATTGATGGAGATCGCATCAAAGTTTTGGCAGAACGCGATCCGGCAAAATTGCCCTGGAAAGCTCTGGGCGTAGATGTGGTTCTTGAATCTACTGGATTTTTCACCAGTAAAGACAAGGCCAGTGCACACCTCACGGCTGGTGCCAAGAAGGTGATTATCTCGGCGCCCGGCAAAGATGTTGATAACACGGTGGTATACGGCGTCAATCACCAGAGCCTGAAATCAACGGATCAGGTGATTTCCAACGCTTCCTGCACCACCAATTGTCTGGCGCCTTTAGCCAAAGTCCTGCATGAAGGCGTGGGCATCGAACACGGCTTGATGACCACCATTCATGCCTACACCAACGACCAGGTGTTGACCGATGTGTATCACACGGATCTGCGCCGTGCTCGTTCTGCCACCATGAGCCAGATTCCCACCAA
>JBBKVS010000195.1:0-20291 GCA_037968555.1 Lysobacterales bacterium
TGTCAGCGTGAGCCCTATCAAAGAACCACTTTGTATGGGCTTGCTGAAACTCACCACCCACGACCTGCTTTGCCGGAGCTTCAAGTTCTGGCTGGTTAGGCCTCCGTCAGCGCTTAGCCGCCTGTTAATCCTGGCTAATTTTCTCAGACAGCTGCTGCAACAGCGCTGTATGCGCTTGTACGCGTTGCGCCAAGGGGATAGCTGCCGCAGGAGTCTCAAAGACCAGAACGGTTTGTGCATTCGGGCCCGGCACTGCCTGGCCATCCAGCCAAATCGAAGCAGCGCTCATCAGTTCGTCAATTGAGCCATCGATCACCGGGCCGATAATGCCGTGCTTGATGGGCTCATCAAAACGTGTGACTCCGTCCATTTTCAGGGTTATGCCATTGCTACTCAGCACCTGCACGGCCAAGGTGGCCAGCGGATCGTCTGCGCCCAGTTTGCCTTGCGAATACACATAGCCCTGGTCGATCAGGTTGTCTTCATGCAGGTCCAGGCTGACTTTTGGTGGATAGGTTTTGCCGGTTTCCAGGATATAGGCTGTAATGGCAGCGGCTTCGGGGCTGGATGCTGCTACTGCCCGAGGCGCACCGGGGTTTTCCGGATCAATTAGCAAATGCGAAGAATCACCCACGCTTTGGCCTTCGACATCGGCCGAATAAACAGCCATGTTCAGATAGCGCCAGTTATTGGCATAGCCGTGCGGGTTATTCAGGGGCAACACAACCACAGCCTTATGCTTACCCAGTTCGATAAGGCTGGCAGTAGATTCGGCGATTGCGTTGGGCCCGGCAGTTTCCTCACCGTGTATGCCAGACAGTATCCACACTGCATCGCCTTTGTTCGGTGTGCGCAGGGCGATAATGGGCAAGGCAAAGTCGCGCCCTTCCGGCTGGGATTGTGCAACTACGTCCAGCACCCAGCCCGCTTGCTGCAGTGACAGATAGCTGTCGTACAACTGTTCAACCGGCTTTCTGCCATCGGCAAAAGTCTGAACATCGTCCGGTAACGGCAGTTCGTCTGCAGCCAGCGTAGCCGTTGCCACCAGGCACAAGGCCCATAACACTGCGCATCGTGATTGTGAAATTGCCGCTGACAAGATCAGGGGTACTTGTATATTCATAGCTGCAATACTCGGTTAAGGGCTGGCCCGTAGAGGCCTCCAGCAAACCTGTTGGCTTCAGATATAAAGCAAACTGCATCATAGTCAAATTGCTCGACAATGTGCACGCGGGCGGCTTGATCCAGCTAAACAGTCCATGTGTCCTGGCGTGTAGCGGGTTCGCTTGATCCCGTGAGTGGTTGCGGCTGCGGGTATAGCGCTCGACAATGCACATGAGAAAATCCAGGGAGTCACACCATGATACGAATCACCTCGAATTTATTCTGCCTGATTGCTTTGTTGGTAGTACCCACTGTTGGCTACACCCAACAGGCAGCCACTCCCGCACCCAATTTTTGCGAAGAAAACGCGCATTTCAGTGACTGGGATTTCTGGGTAGGCGAGTGGAAGGTTTACAGCAATGATGAGGCCCGCACTCACCTGGGTGATAACTCCATCACCAAGCACTATGAAAATTGCCTGATCAAGGAAACCTGGACCAGCGCTGGTGGCGGTGGATTCTCCGTAAATTACTTCAACCCCGTAAAAGCCGAGTGGCGGCAGGTTTGGGTGGCCAATGGCTATTCCATTGACTACGTGGGTGGTTTGAACGACAAGGGACAAATGGCTCTGGAAGGCGAAATCTACAATTATCAGGCAAACAACACTTCGCCCTTCCGGGGCAGCTGGGCTGCCCAGGAAAACGGCGATGTCATCCAGCGATTCGAGGTATTCAACACCGAAACCCAGGAATGGGCTGTTTGGTTTGAAGGCCGTTACATCCGGCAATAGCCCGTTTCCGCTGTAACGGATCTGCACAGGACCAGCCCTTGCGAGTTCCCATAGGGCGCATTTGATAGCCTTTGGTGCTACCCAAGGGTTAAAATCCATCCTTTCTCCAGTCTGATCAGACTGCCCTGGAACCATGTTTGTAATTGGCAAATTTGGCCAGTTTGACAGGGCTTTAAATCATTTTGACCCGGCCAGGTAGTTGCGGCCTGATCAGAGGCTGGATATCAGTCTGGTTAAACCCAATATGTATCAGATCCGGGCCGGATAAAACTTCGCCAGTCCCTCAAGCAGATGGAATTATTGTGATTAAAAATTTAGTGTTGGTGTTGCTCGCTTTGGGCTTGCTGTTTGGTGGGATTTTTGGCTGGAAATATTACCAGGGCCAGCAACAGTCGGGCACTCGCAGCATGATGCCGGCGGTGGTCAGTAGTCAATTGGTTCGTCAGGACAGCTGGCAGCCCAGCCTTCCCGCCGTAGGCAGCATCACACCCATCCGGGGTGTGGTCATTTCCTCAGAACTGGCCGGGGTCATACGCGAAATACATTTTGATTCCGGGCAGGCAGTAACTGCCAATGATCTGCTGGTTCAGTTTGATGTTGAAGTCGATGTGGCAGAAGCGGTTGCTCTGGATGCAGAACGAAAGCTGGCTGAAACCACGCGCGATCGTCTCAAAAAAGTCGTAGCCAGTAACCTGGGTTCCCGTTCGGACCTGGATGAAGCGGAAGCGCAGGTGGATACGACGCGCGCACGGGTGGCAGCCAAGCAAGCCACCATTCGCAAGAAATCGGTACGCGCACCTTTTGCCGGCGAGTTGGGAATACGCCGTATTAACCCGGGCCAATATCTGGCCGCCGGTGACCCGATAATTGAGCTGGTCGACCTGAACCCCATTTATGCAGAATTTACCCTACCCGAACGTTACCTGAGCGAAGTTGCCGTGGGGCAGGACGTAATTGTTACCGTAGCCGCATGGCCAGACCAGGAATTTCCGGGAAAGATCAGCGCCATCAGCCCGAACATCGAGCGTTCCAGTCGCAGCGTACCGATTCGGGCCATATTACAGAACCCGGACCGCCGCTTGCATCCCGGAATGTTCGCAGAAGTACACACCCGATTAGCCGAGCGGTCTGAGGTGCTGACCATTCCGGAAAGAGCGATCAGCTACAACCCTTATGGTAATTCGGTGTACGTGGTTAGCACCGACCAGGGCAATAAAACCGTGAATCGCGTGCAGGTTACTACAGGCAACGTGACCGATGGTCAGGTTGAGATACTCAGTGGCCTGGATGCGGGCGCTGAAATTGTTACTGATGGCCACCACAAGTTGCGTAATGGCCAGTCGGTGACTGTTGATAACTCCAGCCTGCCGGACGGAACCGGAAGCTCGCAATGAAATTCACGGACATTTTCATTCGCCGGCCGGTGCTGGCGAGCGTGATCAGTTTGCTGTTACTGGTGCTGGGTGCCAGAGCATTTACGGCACTGGAGTTACGCGAGTATCCGGAACTGAGTAATACCGTGGTGACGGTAACTACTGTATACCCCGGTGCCAGCAGTGAACTGATCCAGGGTTTTATCACCACGCCATTGCAGCAAGCCATTGCCGAGGCGCGCGGCATCGATTTCCTGATCGCTAACAGTTCCCAGGGTGTATCGCGCATCGAAGCGCACATGGACCTGAACTACGACCCCAACGCGGCGGTCGCGGAGATTCAGGCCAAAGTGGCCAGTCAGCGTGGAACGCTGCCGGCCGAAACCGAAGACCCCATTATTGATTCGACTACCGGCGATCAGACCGCCCTGATGTACATCGTCTTCAACAGCGATGAAATGACGGTGGCGCAGACCACCGACTATCTGTTGCGGGTAGTTCAACCCAAGCTTCAAGCCGTGCCTGGTGTGGCCAAGGCGGCATTTTCCAGCGGTGGTGCTTTTGCCATGCGGGTCTGGCTGGATCCGCAAAAGCTGGTGGCGCTCGATGTTTCAGCCGCCCAGGTGGCGCAGGTATTGCGCGATAACAATTTCCTCGCAGCCGTGGGCCAGACCAAAGGCGCCTTTGTAGCGACCAATTTTTCTGCCACTACGGATGTCAGCACCGAAGCCGATTTTCGTCGCCTGATTGTGCGCGAGGATGAACAGGCTTTGGTGCGCCTGGAAGATATTGCCCGTATCGAATTGGGCTCGGAAAACTATGACAGCAAGAGTTGGTTCAATGGCAAGTCAGGAACCGTTATGGCCATGGAGCCGGCGCCGGGATCCAACCCCCTGACTGTTGCCGGCCTGGTTCACGAGGCCATGGAGGACGTCAAGTTACAGCTTCCTTCCGGCCTGGAAGCGAACATAGCATACGACGCCAGCGCATACATCAAGGAATCGATCAAGGAAGTATTCATCACGTTGTTTGAGGCCATGATGATCGTACTGGCGGTTATCTTCCTGTCACTGGGTTCGCTGCGTGCCGCCATTGTTCCAGCACTAGCCGTACCGCTGTCCCTGGTCGGTGGTGTGTTCCTGATGATGCTGATGGGCTTTTCCATCAACCTGCTGACATTGCTGGCCATGGTGCTGGCCATTGGGCTGGTGGTGGACGATGCCATCATTGTGGTGGAAAACGTACATCGTCATATCGAGATGGGCAAGAAGCGCTTTGACGCTGCCATTGATGGCGCACGCGAAATTGGCCTGCCGATTATTGCCATGACCACCACACTGATTGCGGTGTATGCGCCCATTGGTTTTATGGGCGGCCTGGTCGGTACCTTGTTTACCGAATTTGCCTTTACGCTGGCTGGAGCCGTGTTGGTGTCTGGAATCGTGGCGCTGACCTTGTCACCCATGCTGGCTTCCAAGGTTCTCACCCGCCACGGTGAACCTGGTCGATTTGAACAAGCCGTTGAACGCTTCTTCAATGGCCTGGCCAATCGTTACCAACGGGTACTCAGTAATACCCTGAACTTCATACCGGTAACCATGGTGTTTGCCGTTGTGATACTGATCAGTATTTACTTCATGTTTGCAAACACGCCCAGTGAACTGGCGCCTGTTGAAGATCAAAGCATTTTGTTCATGCAGGCCCGTATGCCTCAGAACGCCAACATGGAATACAACGAGTTCAATACCCGGCGCATGCTGGAAGAGTTTCGCGCCATTCCTGAGGATAAAAATACGTTCCTGTTTCTGGGGCAGGGCTCCCCCAGTACGACTTTTGGTGGTTTCAAACTCAGGCCGCCGTCTGAACGGGAAAGATCCGTCATGGAAGTCTTGCCCGAATTGCAGGCAGCCTTGAATCGTGTACCCGGCATTCAGGCAGCCGCTTTCGCCCGGCCCAGCCTGCCGGGTTCAGCCCGTGGTTTGCCAGTACAGTTTGTGATCACTGCAGCAGAAGATTTTGATGAATTGGACACGGTTGCTAACGACTTGATTGGATCTGCAATGACCAGCGGCAATTTCGGCTTTTTGCAGAAAAGTATCGAGTTTGCATCACCTCGCACCACCATGGTCATAGATCGTGATCGCGCTGGCGACCTGGGAATTTCGATGCTGGATATTGCCCGCTCCATGTCGATTTTGCTGGGCGAGGGTTATGTGAACCGGTTCAACCTCGAAGGCCGCAGTTACAAGGTGATTCCACAGGTGGAACGCGATGCACGGCTGAACCGCAGCATGCTGGAAGAATACTATTTGCCCACAGCAACGGGCGAGCAGGTACCGCTGGCAGCATTGGTGCACTTCACCGACAGCATTGAGCCCAGTTCCCGCACCCAGTTCCAGCAACTGAATGCCGTTACCGTACAGGGTGTGCTGTCACCGGGTGTTTCCTTGGGTGATGCCCTGAGTTTTCTCGAAGCCGAAGCACGACGAATTTTCCCGCAGGGCTTCAGCTACGACTTCAACGGTGAATCCAGGCAATACGCGGAGCAGGGCAACGCACTGATCATCACATTCTTCCTGGCCCTGGTCATTATCTACCTGGTGTTGGCGGCGCAATTTGAAAGCTGGCGCGACCCCCTGATCATCCTGGTATCCGTGCCCATGTCGATAGCCGGGGCATTGATTTTCCTGACCCTGGGTTTTGCCACCGTCAACATTTATACCCAGGTGGGTTTGATCACCCTGATAGGGCTGATTTCCAAGAACGGCATCCTGATTGTTGAATTCGCCAACCAGTTGCGAGTTACCGAAGGCCTGAACCGGCGTGAAGCCATTGAGAAATCATCGGCCATTCGACTGCGTCCGGTGTTGATGACCACAGTAGCCATGATCATGGCCATGGTGCCCTTGTTGCTGGCCAACGGGCCGGGTGCAGTCAGCCGTTTTGATATAGGCTTGGTGATTGCCACTGGACTGGGTGTCGGTACCTTGTTTACCCTGTTCGTCCTGCCGGCTGTCTATTTACTGCTGACTACCAAGGTGAACCGTGCGGAAATGTCCGCGGTTGTTGCAGCGCGGTAAGCCTGTGCTCTCCAATATCGATAACCCTCAATTAATGGAATTATCAATGAATCAATCGAATCCACATCGTTTCTGCCTTGGCAGTTCTTTCAATTTATTCATCCTGATGTTGTTGGCCAGCCTGGTGCTGACAGCCTGCAATCGCGATGAACCAGCCCAATCTGCTGCCACTACTGAAACAGCAGCATCGGCCAACGATACGGCCACAGCGACTGAAAGCAGTGCTGATCCGATTGCGATTGGCGAGGACGCCATGAACGAAGCCGATTACCGGCGGCATGTGGAAACCCTGGCTTCGGATGCCTTCGGCGGGCGTGCGCCCGGATCGCCAGGTGAAGAGCTGACAGTGAATTACCTGGTCGAGTACTTCAAAAGCCTCGGACTTCAGCCTGCCAATGGTGACAGCTACACACAGGATGTACCGCTGGCGTCCATTGAAGTCACCAATAATCCGGAGCTGGTCATCACCGATGGCAATGGTGATCAGCTGACGCTGACTTATGCAACGGAGCAAGTAGTGTGGACCCGCCATCAGATCGCGGAAATAGCGGTGGAGAATTCCGAACTGGTATTTGTGGGTTATGGCATCACTGCGCCTGAGTACCAGTGGAATGACTATGAGGGAGTCGATGTAGAAGGCAAGACCGTCGTCATTTTGGTCAATGATCCGGGCTATGCCACACAGGATCCGGATGTGTTCAACGGCAATGCCATGACTTATTACGGCCGCTGGGATTACAAATTCGATGAGGCCGCGCGCCACGGTGCTGCTGGTGCCATCATCATTCACGACACTTTGCCCGCTGCTTACGGTTGGCCAACGGTAAGCAACAGCTGGACCGGTCCGCAGTTCGACATGGCCCGAGCGGATAAAGGTGCCAGTCTTTTACAGTTTGAATCCTGGATCACACGGGCCAAGGCTGAAGCGGTTTTTGCCAAAGCCGGATTAAGCCTGGACGAAATGTATACCAGCGCCAAAACCCGCGGTTTCAAGGCCGTGTCGCTGAAACAGTCTGCTTCGGTATCCCTGGCCAATAACATTGAAATCGTCAATTCGCGCAATGTGGCCGCCATCCTGCCGGGTAGCGAGGCACCGGATGAAGTGTTTATCTACATGGCGCATTGGGATCACCTGGGTACCGACCCCAAGCTGGAAGGTGACCAGATCTATAACGGTGCGCTGGATAATGCCAGTGGCACAGCAGCATTGATGGAGCTGGCCAAAGCTTACAGCTCTTTACCGCAGGCACCGCGTCGCAGCGTGATGTTCTTCGCCCCAACCGCGGAAGAGCAGGGACTGCTGGGATCACTCTACTATGCTTCACATCCGCTGGTGCCCCTGACCCAGACCGTGGGCGGTTTGAACATGGACGGCATGAACAATTTCGGTGCTACCCGCGATGTCACAGTCGTTGGCCTGGGCATGAGTGACTTGGATGATTACCTGGCCAGCGCTGCGGCTGAGCAGGAGCGCGTATTGGAAGGTGATCGGGAAGCTGAGAAAGGTTATTACTACCGTTCCGATCATTTCGAGCTGGCCAAAGAAGGTGTGCCCATGATTTATCCCACCGGCGGCTACGATGACCGCGAAAAAGGCGTGGCTTACGGTATGGAAAAGGCCAATGAGTACACCAATGATAATTACCACCGGGTTTCCGATGAATACGATCTCAGCTGGGTGGTGAGCGGCGCCATGGAAGACCTGAAACTGTTTTACAAAACAGGTCTGGACGTGGCCAACAGCGAAGCCTGGCCCAACTGGAAAGAAGGTGCTGAATTCAAGGCCAAGCGCGATGCCCAGATGCAGGCTACGCAATGATCAGTGCAGGCAAAATTAAGATTAAACAACAGGTGAACCCTATGACTGTACCAGCGACATCCCTGCAATCGCCCAAGCGGCAGGCAATTCGACTCGTAAAGGCATTGATCTTTTTGTTAGCGGCTGTGGTACTGGTTTCGCAAGCCAGGGCTTCAGAAGGCGCGGATGGATCGAAACCAGCGGCAAATACCGGTCCGAAAATGGGCCCGGTCATCACGGGCATGGGCCCCTACTTTGAGATTCCGGGTGGTTTTAACTTGCAGCCCGGCGTGCATTATCGTGCGGTAATGGATGTGTCCGATGGGCCGGAAAGTCCCGCTGACCTGAATCGCGGTATCGAATCAGCAGCCCGCTTTCTCAACATGCACGCAGCCTCCGGCATCGCTGCCAGCGATATGGAGCTGGCCCTGGTATTGCACGGTGGTGCCGCCAAAGCCGCACTGCATAATGCCGCATACCAGCAACGTTTCGGCTCGGACAATCCGAACGATGCCTTATTGCGCGCATTGACTGGTGCGGGGGTGAAAATTTACCTCTGCGGGCAGTCCGCCAGTTTCAGCGGATTTGCTGCAGAGGAAACTCATCCATCCATCACCATGGCCCTGTCGGCCATGACGGTGTTAACACGCCTGCAAATTGAGGGTTGGGCCCTGCTGCCCTGATTTCACAGCAGGTCATCGTTATGTTCGGCCAATGAACTCCTGAGTAATAAAGCGGTTGCCACACTGGCAGCCAGCAGCTGATGTTGGTC
Source organism: Lysobacterales bacterium (assembly GCA_037968555.1). Lineage (GTDB taxonomy): Bacteria > Pseudomonadota > Gammaproteobacteria > Xanthomonadales > SZUA-36 > JAWXBM01. Next base: position 8,918 of record JBBKVS010000195.1, read on the forward strand.
AGACAATTCCGAACTGATCCACACCCGGCCATCGTTCAGTGTTTCCACCGCGGCCACCACTTCGCCATCAGATAATAATTCGTAACCCAATGCGGTGGTGCTCCAGGAAGACTGACCGCCTTCCAGTGAGCCAACGGCGCTTATAGCCAGATTCACACCAGGACCTTTTAGCTGCCCGGTGGGGGCTTTGAAGCGAGGATTCTGGTTCAGGTTTTCACTGTAGAGCTCAAATGATTCGTCGTCCAGCGCGATGGCGCAGGTGAAAACATCCCTGGTTTTCAGGTTGACCTCAAAGCTGCGATTCAGCACCGGCAGGTCCCTTTCGCGCAATTTGCCTAAGCAGAACAGTTCGGCCTTGTCGCGCGCGCCATTGAAGGTACTGAAACCCAGTTGTTCCTTGGCACCCGAGAAACGCAGGATAAAGGGAATGGTGTAGCCCGTGGTCCAGCTGCGCTTGACCGGGCCGCTGGTGAATTGCCCAAAGGACAGCTGTTGATTGATCAGCCAACCCTCCCGGCCGCTGACCGGCATGGCCGCTGTGCTGGCGCTGAGTTGCGGATCCACCTGCATATAAGGCACGGTGCATCCGGACAGCAAAATCAAAGAAACCAGAAAAATAGTGAACTGCGACCCTGCCGATTTGCAGGGTTCAAATACCGCCATGCTGCGCATGACATTACTCCATATGATTAGCCCCAAAAAGAAGGTGCAAATACCTCCGCCTGGCCTTTTTCGTATTGCAGGCCGTTGAGGTGATCATGCTTGAGTAACAGGGGCCCGTCTATATCCACAAAGTCACATAGCTGGGCGATCACAAAGGAGGGCGCCATGCCCAGCGAGGTGCCCATCATATTGCCCACCATCAGCTTGCAACCCTTGGCCCTGGCGGCTTTGGCCAAGGCCAGTGCCTCGGTCAGGCCACCGGTTTTGTCCAGTTTGATATTGATCATGCCGTAACGCCGGGCCGCCTGGTCCAGCTCACCGGTATGCAAACAGGATTCGTCGGCCGCCAGGATTATGGGCGACTCGAAGCCTTCCAGTTCGGCATCAGCACCACGCGGCAGTGGCTGTTCGATCATGCCCAGATCCAGCTTGGCACATTTGGGTAATACTTCTTTCAATAACTCAAAATCCCAACCCTGATTGGCGTCCACCACCAGTTGTGCATCCGGCCGTGCGGCGCGAATGGCGGCCAGCTTTTCATAGGGTTGATGACCATCCAGTTTGATTTTCAGCACGGGTGCATCGCTGGCGGCTGCGGCTTTGGCCGCCATGGCTTCGGCGGTTGCTTCCAGGCCTATGGTGAATACCGTAGTAACAGGCTTTGGGTCTATACCGGTCAATTGCCAAATGGTTTTGCCCTTGAGTTTGCATTCCAGGTCCCACAGGGCGCAGTCCACCGCATTACGGGCACCACCGGGCGGAAACAAGTCCTGCAAGGCTTCACGGCCAATGCCGCGGCGTATGCTGTCGGCCACGGCATCCACCTGGGCCAGCATGGATTCGGCGCTTTCATCCAGATAATAAACACCCTGCGCTTCGCCACGGCCGATATGACCGTCCTGCCCCAGTTGCACCACCAGGCTGCGGGAGTGGGTCCAAACCGCACCGGTGATGCGGAAGGGCTGTTTCATTTCCCACTCTTCTATAAAGGCGCTGAATTTCATGGGCTCAGTCTCCGAATTGTTGGCGGATGTGGCTGGCGATGGCAGCACAGCCATCGATTAATGGGTCCACGCAAGGCAGGCCTTGCTCGGCCTGAAGTTGGGCCAGGTAAGCGGTACGTGCTTCGCCCTTGAGGGCGGATGTATTTACGCTGATGCCCACGCAGCGTATGGCCGCATTGGTGCGTTTACCGGCGTGCACGTGCAGGTCTATACACTCGGTAATTGAAGGCAGCGGATAGTGTTCCCAACCGGAAACCACCGTACGGGTTGCATCATGGCACAACACGAATCCATCCGGTTGCGAGCCGTGTAGCAAACCCAGGCTGACGCCGGAATAACCGGGGTGGAATATAGATCCCTGGCCTTCAATCACATCCCAGTGGTCGGCGGTATTATCGGGTGACAAAATTTCTGCGGCCCCGGAGATGAAATCAGCAATCACGCAATCGATGGGCACACCTTCGCCGGCAATCATGATACCGGTCTGGCCAGTGGCGCGGAACGTGGCTTTCATGCCGGCGTCAACCATGGCCTGGTGCAAAGCCAGGGCCGTGTATTTCTTGCCAATGGCGCAATCGGTTCCCACCATCAACACGCGTCTGCCGCTGCGCTTGATGCCGGTACCCACGGGCAGGTTCTTGGGCGGTGTGCGGATATCGATCAGGCGTGAGCCCGCTGCTTGCGCTATGGCCACCAGGCTGGCTCGTTCATTCAGTTTGATATGCAGGCCGCTGACGATATCCAGGCCCGCTTCTGCTGCCTGTTCAATGATCTCCCACCAGCTTTCCGGTATGGAGCCGCCTACCGGCGCAACACCGATGACCAGGCTGCGAACGCCGGATGTCACGGCCTGTTCTACCGTCAGATCAGGTACGCCGAGATCTACGTTGCATCCCGGAAAGCGGATCTGGCCAGCCACCAGTTCAGGTCGCCATTGCACGATGCCGAGGCCGGTTTTGGCGTAAGTGGGGTCGTCTTGCTGGCCTATCAGGATCAGGTAAGGCGCAGCCAGTTGCACTTGGGTTAGGGAATGTTGCATGTTGGGCTCGTGAGGTTTGTTATGGGTTGGGGAACTGGCAAGGGTAGCGGCAAAAGTGACTTTGGGCTTATCCAAGGTGCAACCAAACTCATTGCACGTGATCACGCATGATCTTACCAGTATAGTGCCCGAACAGGCAGCACCCGAAATTTCATAAATACCACCCCCAACCTGGCATGCGAGCAACAGACTACTTACATTTACCCTGCCGTATTTTCTCAGCGATGTTTGCCGCATTGCTGGTGGGTATTCCCCTGTCTGCAGCGTGGGCCCAATCCGCCAACGAAGAGCTGGAAGAAATTATTGTCAGCGCCACTCGCATACCCACCGACTGGCTGAAATTGCCTGTGGCGGCGTCGTTAATCGATGCGGATCAGATTCACGCAGGCCGGCAGTCCCTGGGACTGGATGAAAGTCTGGCTATGGTTCCAGGTTTGTTCTTCCAGAACCGCTATAACTTTGCGCAGGATTTACGCATCTCCATCCGCGGCTTCGGTGCACGGGCTAATTTCGGCATCCGCGGCATCAAGATTTTCGCCGATGACATTCCGCTGACCATGCCGGATGGCCAGGGTAATGTGGATTCCATCGATTTGGGTTCGGCGGATCGCATCGAAGTCATACGCGGGCCGGTTTCTGCAGTTTATGGGGCCTCAGGCGGCGGAGTGATCCAGATTTTTACCGAAGACGGGCCGGCTGAGCCCACGCTGTCTGCAAAAGCCAGCCTGGGTTCTTATGGTTATCGCCTGGGGCAGCTCAAAGCCGGTGGCCAGTTTGGCGCATGGAATACCTTGCTCAACATCTCCGGCACCGAACTGGATGGTTATCGTGATCAATCGCGCTTTGAACAAACCCTGTTCAACAGCAAATTCCGCTACGATTTTGACGATGGTGCCAGCCTGACTGTGGTGATCAATGCGGTGGACTCACCGCGCGCCGATGATCCAGGTGCACTGACGGCAGCAGAAGTTGCCGCCAATCCCCGCCGGGCTGCGCCACGCAATCTGCTGTTTGATACCGGTGAATCGCTGGACCAGCAACAGCTGGGGCTGGCCTGGCGCAAGCCCTTGTCAGCCAACACCGATTTACTCATTCGGGCTTACGGCGTCTCGCGCACTCTGAAAAACCGACTGCCATTTGCTATCAACAGCAATGGCCAGGGTGGCAGTGTAGACCTGGGTCGAAAAGCAGCCGGCCTCGGCGGCCAATGGAATTGGTCGCTGCAACTCGGCGATGGACGCTGGAATCGGTTGGTAGCCGGCCTGGAACTCGATGAGCAGCGAGATCTGCGCAATCGTTATGCCAACAATCTGGGTCAGCTGGGTAATCTGACCACCCGGCAGGATGAGGACGTCAGTGCCCGCGCCCTGTTCATAGAAAATGCCTGGGACTTCACCCGCCTATGGACGCTGACTCTGGGTGCTCGGCTGGATTTTATGGAGTACTCGGTCAGTGATCGCCTGGCTGAAGGCTTGAATAATGAGTCGGGCCAGACTGATTTCAATCAGTTCAGCCCCATGCTCGGATTGGTGTATGCCCAAAGTGAACGCTGGAACTGGTACGGCAATATTTCCACGGCCTTTGATCCACCTGCGATCAGCGAACTGGCCAATCCGGATGGGCCGACCGGCTTCAACCAGAATCTGCAACCGCAGCAGGCCACCAATTATGAACTGGGCATGCGCGGCTTACTGCGACCAGGCTGGCAATACGAGTTGGCGTTGTTCCATATCGATGTGACTGATGAAATCGTACCTTTCGAACTGGCTGGTTCGGGCCAGTCCTTTTTCCGTAATGCCGGACGATCAACCCACCAGGGCCTGGAAGCTGCCCTGCGAATGGAATTGTTAGCGGGGCTGACAGCCGGGCTGAGCTATACCTGGTCCGACCTGATTTACGATGAGTTCATTGAAGCGGGTGTTGATCACGGCGGCAACACCATACCCGGCGTGCCGGATCAGCAGGCCATGCTGGATCTGGCCTGGCAGCACGACAGCGGTTTTTTTGCCGGCTGGGATGCGCTCTACGTAGGCGGAATTCAGGCCAACAATGCCAATACGGTTAAGACCGATGCTTATATAGTGTCCAACTTGCGGCTGGGCTATCGCCACAAAAGCACGGTCTGGTCTTTCGAGCCCTATGCCGGTATCTACAATATTTTCGACGAATCCTACAACGGTAATATCCGCGTTAACGCCGCATTTGGGCGCTATTACGAGCCTGCCCCTGAGCGTAATTTCTACGCCGGCTTGCAGTTGAATTATCAATTCTGACCTGCCCGATCCAGGATTCCCGCAGCCTCTAACCAGTGCAGTTTTGGTTCCGCTGTTCCGTTTGCGATTGATTTTCTGGCTTCGCTACGTCCAACCCTTTGTGAGACGAACGAACACTTGAATCTGAATCGGGAGAATTGATATGCAAATGATTGTAAACAGACTGGGCCGTAAAGCTGTCTTGCTGGCTTTGGTGACACTGGTTCCAGCCGGAGCCTGGGCCGGTGGCCGGGTGGATACCAGCCTGGATGCTTTCCTGGCTGCGGACTTCACCGACTCAGAAAACATCACCAACACATGGTGGACTTTGCCAGCTGCATCAAATTCACTCTATTTTGCCGAGGGAGTGGATGGCTGCGAATGGAACCTGGTAGAGGTTCTGGACAGCACCACCGATGGGTTCTTCGGTCCTTATGCGGGAACTGAAGCCAGGATTATTCTGGATAGAGCCTGGGATGATGAGGAATGTGAGTACGATAATTTCGATGACGTGGTCGCCAATATTGATCTGGCTGAAACGACATACGACTGGTACTCGCAGGACTCCACCGGGAACATCTGGTATATGGGTGAAGATACTCTGGATGGAGAAGGCGACAATGAAGGCTCCTTTGCGGCGGGCTGTGATGGCGCCGAGCCGGGCATTGTAGTTCTCGGTATGCCGGCCAAAGGTCAGTCCTATCAACAGGAATTGTATGAAGACGAAGCCGAGGATCAGGGCAAGGTGCTTAACTTTGTCAACATGGATGGATTGACCTGTATGAAAACCAAGGAGTGGACTCCGCTGGAGCCCGGGCATGTGGAACACAAGTTTTATTGCTCGGACGGTGATATCGGCATGTTGTCCCTGATTGAAGAATTGAAAGGCAAAACCAAATTTGTGGAGCTGATTGATGTCGATATTGCAGCGCCCGCACCGCCAGCCGGACCGCCTTTCGCCGAACCGGCATGTGACGACTGAAATTATCTGGTTCAGCAAGGACGCTTTATCAGTTAACACCGACCGGGGCCTTGAAACAGTCCCGGTCTTTTTTTGCCAGCGCTACCGCGCGACTGATGCCCCCTTTTTTGCTCTTTAATCCTTAACTCGTTGACTCGCAGACTGACAGCCGGTAGGTTTAACGTTTTCCGGTCTCAGGCCCTTTTTGCCCCCAATATCCTACAATGCCAACAGGGCTTGCCCCTTCGTAGACCATTCAAAAGTCATTCAAAGGAAACCCACTCTTGAGTCAAACTAAGCACCCCCAACACTCTGCCACCTCGTCGCAGCTGCAAATCACGGCACAGGCACCCGATCAGGATGAAGTCCTGAGCCCCGAAGCGCTGGATTTTCTGGCCCGCATGGCGGCCAAATTTACCCCCGAGCGCGATCGTTTGTTGGCTGAGCGGGTTGTTCGCCAGGCTGCTGTGGATGATGGCCAGGCGCTGGACTTCCTCAGTGAGACGAAATCAGTGCGTGAGGGTGACTGGAAAGTGGCCGAGCTGCCGCCGGAAGCGCTGGATCGGCGCACCGAGATTACCGGGCCGGTCAGCCGCAAGATGGTGATCAACGCGCTGAACTCGGGTGCACAGGTATTTATGGCGGATTTTGAAGACGCCAATGCACCCACCTGGGAAAACTGTATTGAAGGCCAGATCAACCTGCGCGATGCGGTCAATGGCAGTATCGAATTCGATGGTGGTGAAGGCAAAAGTTATCGCCTGAATGACCAACACGCTTTGTTGATGGTGCGCCCACGCGGCTGGCATCTGGATGAGAAGCACGTATTGCTGGACGATCAGCCCATACCTGGCAGCCTGTTTGATTTCGGCCTGTTCCTGTTCCACAACCATGCGGCCTTGGCGGCAAGCGGTATTCACCCCTTTTTCTACCTGCCCAAGCTGGAACATTACCTTGAAGCACGCTTGTGGAATGATGTGATCAGCTGGTCAGAAGAGCAGTTGGGCATCACGGTCGGCACTGCCAAAGTCACCGTACTGATCGAAACCCTGCCAGCGGCTTTCCAGATGGATGAAATTCTCTATGAGTTGCGCTGCCGCATGCAGGGCCTGAATTGTGGGCGTTGGGATTATATTTTCAGTTACATCAAGACTTTACGGAACCAACCAGACTACCTCTTGCCGGACCGTTCACAGATCACCATGGACAAAGGCTTTCTCAATGCTTATTCCCTGTTGCTGATCAAAACCTGTCACCGGCGCGGCGCCATGGCCATGGGGGGTATGGCAGCGCAGATACCCATCAAAGGCGATGACGCGGCCAATCAGGCGGCACTGGCCAAAGTGAAGGCGGACAAAAAACGTGAAGCCACGGCGGGTCATGACGGTACCTGGGTGGCCCATCCTGGTCTGGAGGGTATTGCCCGGGCAGAATTTGATGCGGCAATGCCTGCGGCCAACCAGCGTGATCGGCTGCGTGATGATGTGAATGTCAGCGCAGCAGATTTGTTGAAGCCAATCGCAGGCACGATCAGTGAAGAAGGATTTCACTCCAATATTCGCGTTGCCCTGCTGTATCTGGCCGCATGGCTGGGCGGCAATGGCTGTGTGCCCATCGACAACCTGATGGAAGATGCGGCTACGGCCGAGATTTCACGTGCGCAGTTGTGGCAATGGATACGTCATCCTCAAGCCAAACTCCAGAACGGTAAAAAAATCGATGCCACGGCTTACCGATCAGCCCGTTCCCACGTGGTGGATCACCTGGCCAGCAAGGTCAAGGGTAAGGAATCGAAGAATCTGCACACGGCGGCCGGTCTGCTTGATCAGCTGGTGCTGGAAGATGATTTTGCAGCCTTCCTGACATTGCAGGCTTACGAAAAGCTGGCCTAATTATTGCTGGACCCCAAATCTTCGATGACCAGCGATGGCGATAGCCGTTGCTCTTCGAAGTTGGCACCTGGCCCCATGCGGTCAATGACCAGGTAATCCGATTCCTGTTGCAAGGACACCTGGTAGTGGTGCCAGGTACCGCGCCGCAGGTTCACTCCCTGCCGGCCATTGCTCAGAAATGCCCGCACTGAATTGCTGTTCAGCGTTTCGCCGGCTGCAGCCACAATCACCAGGAAGGGCCGCGAGTGCAAGGGCATAAAGGCCTGGCTGGCCAGGGGATGGCGTTCCATCACCTCAATATTCAGCGGCAGCGTCAGCGGCTGGCTGCGGTAGAGGTGCACAGCGGTACGGCCGCCTTCGGCATCTGTATCAATGCCAGCCAGATCAGCAAATTTTTGCGTGTGACCTGCATTGATCCATTCGCTGGCAGCATTTTCCGTGCTGATTACCTCACCGTAGTCGGCAAAGGCTTCTGCCATAAGTGGCTGGGGAATCAATGAAACAGGATTCAAAGCAAACTCACTTGCAGCGCCAGTCGCCATAAAGGCGCAAGCGGCTGACCCCGCCATCCGGAAAAATATCCAGCTTCACATGGCTGATGCGACCGGCATCCAGCACTTCCATCTCAAACACGTGCTTCTGGTCCGCTTCCAGCTCTACCGGTGGAAGCACCGATTTCCAGTAAGCACCATCGGCACGCACTTCGCCATCCGCCATATCTTCCAGCAAGGCGCCATGCAGTGAACAGCGCGCCGGGTAATTGCCTTTGAAAAATGCCGTGTCCACCAGGATGCGCTTGAGGCAACCCGTATGGCCCAGCTTGAGTATCACCCAGTCATTGCCCGGCTCACGGCGTCTGCGGGTTTCCCATCCGTCGCCCATATTGATGCCATCACCGGGTGCCAGCAGGTTGGACATATGGCCATAGTGCATATCATTGCAGGCCAGGGCCCGGCCTCCATGTTCCATGGCCAACAGGTCCACCGCTTCGTCCTCAGCAACCGTATTCCAGTCAAAAGCCGCAACTCCGTAAAGGCGCAACCGGGCCACGCCGCCATCGGGATAAATGTGAAAACGAGCATGCGTCCAGCTGTGCAAGTCTTCTACCGGATAGTAGTGTTGCGTATCGCCTTGCAAGTCCGTGCGCGGCAGCAATTCCTGCCAGGCTGTGTTTGCATCGGGTGCTGCAGGGGAATGGCAAACTTCCAGCGATGCCTGCGGTGGAAAATTCCCGGTAAAAAAAGCTGTGTCGATGGCTATGCCGTGGATGACGCCGGGGCATAACTGAATGATGCAGTAATCGTGGCCGGCCGTGCGCTTGCGGCGGCTTTCCCAGCCATCCATCCACTTGCCGTGATCATCGTATTTACCGTCTATGAACACGGGTGGCGCTGGGTCGATCAAGCGTTCCTTGGCTGCAAAGAAATCATCTGTGGCATACAACACTCGAGCACCCAGACGCGGCTGGGCGAGGTTGATAAACTGGTCGATAAATGCAGGCCGGGCAACCGCCGTGGTTGGTATCACTCGAATATATCCTGCAGGCGGAACAGGCCTATCTTCATCACTTGCACCAGTGCAGCCTGGAATTCCTCTTCCCGGCTGTGCTCCAGCCGGCGCCGGAAAATCTCCAGTATCTGTTTACGTTGATAGCCCTTGATGGCCAGGATAAAGGGGAAGCCAAATTTTTCCCGGTAAGCCTGATTCAGTGCATCGAATTCGGCCTTTTCCTCGGCGCTGCATTGGTCCAGCCCGGATCGCAGTTGTTCGCCATGCGATTGTGAACTGAGCTCGTGATCAGCTTGCAAGGCTTTCAACTCCGGATGGGCCTGCAGCAATTCCAGCTTGGCCTCAGCGGAGGCGCGGCGAATTTCATTGCACATGGCTTCATGCATGCCAGGTACGGTGTCGTGGCGCACTTCCACGCCATCATTCCACACGTCTTCGGCTATCCAGGGGGAGTGCTCAAACACCGGTCCGAAAATTTCCAGGAACTCTTCCTGGTCCATATCACTGGGTTCAATGGCCATCAAACTTCCGCCTCCGTCGGGACTTATTTGCAGGGATGCCGGGCATGCCAGTGGCGGGCTATATCCACTCGTCGGCACCACCAGACATCATCATAGGATCGTACATATTTGATAAAGCGTTCCAGCGCAGCAAAGCGCCCGGGCCTGCCGGCCAGGCGGCAATGCAGGCCCACCGACATCATGCGCGGTGTGCGCAGACCTTCGGCGTAAAGCACATCAAAGCTGTCTTTGAGGTACTGGTAAAACTGCTCGCCGGTATTAAAACCCTGGGGCGTGGCGAAGCGCATATCGTTGGCATCCAGGGTGTAGGGAATGACCAGTTGGGGTTTGTCGTATTGCGTATCCCAAAAGGGCAGGTCATCGCAATAATCATCGGCGTCGTACAGAAAGCCACCTTCTTCCACCACCAGCTTGCGGGTGTTGGGGCTGCTGCGCCCGGTATACCAGCCCAGTGGCCGTTCTCCGGTAATATTGGTAATCGCTGCGATGGCCTGCTGCATATGCTTGCGTTCAGTGCTTTCATCCACATACTGGTAATCAATCCAGCGATAACCGTGGCTGCAGATTTCGTGACCGGACTGGTACAAGGCACGTATGGGTGCGGGGTTGCGTTCCGCCGCCATGCCCACCGCAAATACTGTAACGGGAACCTGGTAGGTTTCGAACAAACGGTGCAGCCGCCACACACCCACGCGGCTGCCATAGGCATAAAGCGATTCCATGCTCATATGCCGCACACCTTCGCGCGCGTCGGCACCAATGATGTCTGACAGGAAAGCTTCGGATGCAGAGTCGCCGTGTAATACGCAATTTTCGCCGCCTTCCTCGTAATTGAGTACCAGTTGCAAAGCAATGCGGGCGCCATTGGGCCAGTCCGCTTGTGGCGGATTTTGGCCATAACCGGCCAGGTCCCTCGGATATGTGCGGCTCATTGAGTTGTATACTTGACTTCCAAGCACCCAACATACTGCAGGCAGGTGCTTTTCTGCAATACGGCAGAAAAATTGGCCCGCTTTGATGCAGCTGGGCATGAATCCGGGATAGGGACCATGACAGGATTGACTACACACGTATTGGACACAGCAAGCGGCAAACCGGCTGATGCAGTGCTTTACCAGTTATTTCGCCTTGATGGTGGGCGGCTGGAGTTGCTCAGTGGCCGTACCAATAAGGATGGCCGCTGTGATGGGCCTTTGCTGGATGAAGAATCCGTGCAGGCTGGCCGCTATGAACTGGTCTTCCATATTGCCGACTATTTTCGGGGGCAAGGCATAGCTTTGGCTGATCCACCGTTCCTGGACCAGGTAGTGATTCGTTTCGGCATTGCCGATACAGCACAGCATTATCACGTGCCTTTGCTGATATCACCCTATGGCTACTCCACCTATCGCGGCAGTTAGACCTGATGCAGCAAACCATCCGCTTTTTACTGGGACATCAATTGCAGCAAGTCAGTGGCTGCGATCCACAAACTACCGTGCTGGACTGGTTACGCGGTATGACCGGACGCAGGGGCACCAAGGAAGGTTGTGC
>JBBKVS010000196.1:0-5796 GCA_037968555.1 Lysobacterales bacterium
AACATGCAGCATGCGATTCCGGACGATGGCAAGCTGGTCGATATGATTCCGCGGATTGCAGTTACGCATGCCTTACAACAGAAGTTGCTGGTCGGGAATCCCATGCGGCTTTATTGGCCGGAGCTGATTCAGGCATGAGGAAGCTGGGCCCGTTTGAAGTCAGCGAAAAAACAGTCAGTGGTCCCCGCTATCCGGCTGCTACCCAGGCCGAGATAGACACCGAGGAATTTGCCTGAATTTACCCTGCTTTTAGAGTCTGGCTGGCCTTGCGCAGATAGCGCAGTATTCGTCCACGCGGCAGGCTGTCGTCCGTTTCACCGTTGGCTGTTCGGCTTTGGCTGTGTGTATAACCCAGGCTGACCATGCGTTTGCTGAAATTTGCGTGATGGCCCCGCCCCGGATCAACCAGTATTACTTCACATTCCGGGCTGGCGTGCTGATCGATAAAAGCTGCCAAGGGAATAACGTGGCTGCGTTCATACAATAAATCGCTGCCTATGATCAGATCGAAACGACCCAGCTCCGGGGCCGCATCTGTCCAGTTGCTACGAAAAAATGGAATGGACCGATCCTGATTGATGCGGGTGTTTTCCTGCATGAAACCCCCAGCTTCAGGATGAATATCCGTCGCTGAAATATCTACCAGCATTTGATTCAGCACCAGGCTGGCCAGTCCTATGCCACAACCCACTTCCAACACACGTTTGCCCTGGGTGTCCTGGGTCAGCATCAGGTCAGCCAGCGCTGTGCCAGAGGGCCAGATCAAGCCGAACAGGGGCCAGGTTTCCGAAGAAATTCCCAGGCCTTGAGCGACGCCATCCGGATCAGAAAACTGCAATTGGTTACTAAGCGTGCGGACGTGTATATCCAGCTTGCCTATGGCCAGGGTCTGGTATCGATAACAAAGGGCTGACATGGAAGATGTCCACGGTATTAGGCGACATCGTGATTGCATTCATGCAGATGGCGCGCTGGGGCCACATGAGGGCCAAGCATCCATCATACAGCTTAAGCTGAGGGTTAAGGTGAACTGGAAACAGTGCCCACCAGTACCATCCACACCCGGTCTTCATTTCTGGCCTGCACGCCTACGCCGGAGCGGGCTGCTTTAACTTCTGTCAATACCAACAGGTTACAGCCCCATTGGGCAGCTTCGCTCTTGGCACCAGCAATACCATTGATATTGCCCCGGTTCCAATAAGCGTAATCGCGCGGAATTTGCACCGGCTTGTCGGTAACCAGGCGATAACTGCTGCCCAGCTCTTTTTTCAGTGCAGCATCAATCTGATCTCGCTGCAAATCATAGGCCGTTAAGTCGATCAGTCGCACCCGGTGGAAATCGATGGATTCACCGCAGTACGGTTTGGTATTTTTTGGATCAAAGGCCGAACAGGCGCTGGTTAATGCAGCAATGCAAAGCAACAGAACCGTGAAGTGGAATTTATTCATAAGTGGCTCTCGACGCAGACCCAACTATCATAGCTCAAAGAGTAAGCTGAACTGCATACCTGATCCTGCAGTATTTCATTTGCCGGAAAGCTGAGCAGAATGCATTCCTGCCAGACTCAGTGTTTTACCAGTTGTGATAGAAAAATCGGAAATTACCCAGCGGTGAAACATAGATCTCGCCAAAGCCGGTATATTCAGGCTTGATCTGAATCACCCACCCACCCGGCAAGAACCAGCGTGCAGAATGTTTTTCCAGGCGAATGCGACCTATGTCCGCAGGGCCAACCCGGGTCCAGCGAATCTTGCCACTGCGGGACTTGAGAACGAAAACGGTGCCAGGCGCGGGTCCGAGATTTTCGCGGGACTCCAGCTCAAAAACAGTAAAACCCAGAAAGTCGAGGTCAACCTTGGAGATGAAGGGCAGGCCTTCGGAATCAAACTCGAATGCCTCAGTATAAAAGGGCCCATCGCCTGCGGATTCGCCTGGAAGTAATAAGTAAGCAGCCACCCAAGCTACTACCAGCACGCTGATAAGCAGGATATTTAAACCACTGTAAGAGCCTTTTCGCCGCATAACATTCCTTGTCAATGCACAGAACGAACACTGAGCATAGGACCTGTCAGGCAAAAACTCAATGATGGCAGTGGTTTAGTTCTTCTCTTGACCGGCAAGATTTAATGCAGTGTGGTTGCTGCCAGTGCTTCACGCAGCGGCTGCAATTGTTTTTCGAACTGCTGCCAGTAATCAATGGCATCGGTGTACAAGGCCTGCCTGACCTGTTCGGAACTGGCGGTACGCACCGGTCGCAGATTTTCATGCGGTTTATAGCAGGCGGGTTCTTGCTCCAAGCCCAGCTGTTGCAGCAGCTGTTGGATCGTGGTGCCTGGAGACTGCACCAGTTGCTCATAGTGCAGGTGGATGACTGCACCGGGCGCAAGCCGGTCCCAATGCTGCATCATTTCCGCATAAGCCAGGTAGTACTGGCCAATTTGTTTCAGGTCGAAAGCCCAGTCCTGGCCTATGCGGAACAGCTGCCGGTAAATGCTGAAACCCATGGCCATGGGATCGCGCCAGATATTGACGATACGCGCTCCGGGCAAAATGCTTCGAATCAATCCAATATGCTGGAAGTTGAAAGGCATCTTGTCCACAAAATAAGGCGCCTCGCCACGCTGTATTTGGGCACGTTGCAGATAATCCTCGCCCATGCGCTGAAGTTGCTGCGGGTCCAGCAGGGTTCCGGGGGCGGGATAGGGGATCTGGCCCGTGCTCAACTGGCGCTGTTGCAGTTCCCGGATCAGTGTGCTGATCAGCGGCAATTCCATGGTGCCGTCTACGCTGCTGTGAGCTGTGATGATCTGGTCTACCAGGGTAGTGCCGGAACGCGGCAGCCCGACAACAAAAATGGCAGGGCAATCGGTCTTGCTTGTCAGAATCTCTGGTTTTGGACCTGACACAGAAAACAGCTCGCGGGTAGCTGCGAGTTCACGTTGAAATGCGGCCATATCAAAAGGTGCCAGTCCGGCACGAGCCCGGTTGCCACGTTGGTAGGCGGCGAAGGCAGCGTCCACCTCATTCTGGCTTTCCAGAGCCCGGCCCAGGGCAAAAGCAAAGTGCACTTCATTCATGCTGCCGGTCTCGGCCTGGTCCAGGCCACTCTGCAGTTGTTCAGTCTGTTTTCCTGTGAATTGGTAGGTTTTGAAGTCGGCCAACTGAAACCAGGGCCAGCCCCGCTGGGGATCCAGTTCAATAGCCCGTTGCAAACCGTCGATGGCTGCTGCCTGGTCGCCCACCGTGCGATGCAACATGGCCAGGGCTGTCCAGCTGGAAGCGAGTTCCGGGCTGTGGGTCTCGCCTGATTCCGACTGTTGCCGGATCAGCTTCCTGAATATCTCAATGGCGGGCTGATACTGGCCGCTACGATCCAGTTGAGCAGCTTTCAATAACAGCAGTTCCTGATTGTCTGGATCGGTCTGCAGCAGGATTTCGGCCTGTTCCAGTGCCTCAGCATAGCGTTGCCTGCGGGCCAGCAGTTTGCACAGCTCGGTGCGTTGCGAGTGCAATTCGGCATGAAGTTGCAGGCAGCCCTGCAACAGTCCGATCGCTTCATCCAGGGCACCGAACTCGATGGCCAGGTGTGCACGAAGCTGCAGGGCGCGAAAATCCGCACCGTGTTCTTTGCTGTAATCAGCCAGGGCTTGCGATGCTTTACGCGGTTGGTGGCTGCGCCACAGTTCCAGTCCGCGAGCCAGCCCAGGCTGATGTTGCCAATCCAGAACCTGTCGTAACAAGCGATTGGCAGCGGCAGTTTTACCCTGCTTCAGCTGAACTGCAGCCTGCTCCAACCAGGCAGAAACCTGTTCAGCTGAATGACTCATCAATCTGCGGGCAAATTGTTAATGTCCAGGTCTGTGAGGCGCGCGGATCGGACCTGGGTGGTTTTACCCAGGCTATCGGTCCAGGCGGCAATCAAGTTCTCGCCGTCCGCCAACAATTGCGGGAATCCAGCGGGTCGACTGAGCCCCATTCCTGCAACCGCACGCGCGGGTCCGAATGTGCCGTCGGGCTGAACGATGCGAATTTTCATGCCGCCTTTGCCAGCCGTGGTTTCATCCAGCCAGCTGACGGCAGCGTTGCCGTTGTCCAGCAGCGTCACATCCACCCGTCCACTGGGAGAGTTTTCAGCCATGTCCGACGCGGGGCTGAAAGTCTTGCCGCCATCTTCGGAGCGGGCAAAGCGCACGCGCGGAATGTTATCAGCCATGGTGAACCAGGCAACGACAACTGTGTCGGCTGATGCAGCTATCGCCGGACCGTTAACCGGGCACCCTGATATTTTCCAGCCATCGTCATGTATGGGCTGACCGGCTTGCCATTCACCGGCTATGTTGCGCGAAATGTAGATGTCGCGGATTTCTTCCTCAGTACGGTTTCGATAAACCGCCACCGGCCCTGCGATGGCCAGCGCCACGCTGGTCTGGCAACAGTCGCAAACCAATGCATCCATTTCTGATTCATTACTGATGCTGCCATCTGACCCGATCAGGGCTGAGCGTAAAGTCATGCCGCCCGTATCGCCATGTGCATGCTCATCGCCAGCCGCTTTGGTATTGCGCCCATCCAGCCATATGGCGCCAACACCATCCTGCCAGGGAAACAGGCTGACGAAACCATGCTCGGTGGCGGTATTGTCACGATGCGGTGTGAAGGCTGCACTCCAACTGGCTCCTGCATCGTTGGAAATAGCCATGGAAACGTCGTAAGAATATGTGCCGCCTGGTTTCTTGCTGAGCCAATGCGCAGCCCAAAGCGATCTCGAAATGGGTACTACCGAAGGGAAGTCGGCCCAGTTAACGAACCAGTTGGTACCCTCGGCTACGGTTTGGGCATCGCTCCAGCCCTGCTCGCCGAGCACGGAAAACTTCAGCAGGGTGCTGTCTGCTGACGGCTCCAGCCAGCTCAATACGATAGTGCCGTCGGGGCCAGTAGACAGGTTGGGTTCGGCACTGCCCGCAGCCGCCGGTACCGACAGCTCAGTAGTCGCCTGATCAGCGGACAAACTGGACACCTGACTGATGCATATCAAAAGCAGGCTGCCAAGCGCAGCGGGTATCAACCTGCTGTTAGTTTTTGAATTGGGGTAAATCATAATCAAGTTACATCCAGTGAAGTGATGAATAATTCAGGCTTGCCCTAAACGGGCAATCTGCACATCGTTACCAGGGCATTCAGGCTTGCCTGATCTTCCAGCTCAACCACAAACTGCTCCAGGCCTGCCTGTTTGCCCAGCTTTTGCCAGTGGTGCAGGGATATCGGGTAGTCACGGGCAGTCACGTGATCGAACAGTAACTGTTTTTCTTCCTCCTGCAAATCAGCGTAGCGTTGATCGGCATGTGCGATCCAGCGCTGTAGATAATCTGCGCGGGCTTCCTGTTCCAGGCAAAACACGTCGATCAAGGCGAACATGCCATCTTTTGTCAAATGCCGTTCAATGGCCTGTAGCGTGCGCAGTTTCGCTGCCGGGTCAGCCAGGTGATGCAGTGAAAAACTGGCAACCACCAGGTCAAAATTCTCTTGCAGGGATTCCAGGCTGGCGAGGATATCGCTTTCGATCAGCTCACCGGGTAATTCAAGTTCACTCAAATGCTTTTCGGCGATGGCCAATGCCCCGGCCGATTCATCTATGCCTACATAGCGTTGCAACTCAACGCTCTGCAACAACGGCAAAATGGGGGTGAGGTCGCCACAGCCCAGGTCCAGTATGCTGATGGGTCGCTGATATCGTTGCAGAACCTGTTTCTGTAACTGGCCGAAAAACAAGCGGTGATCCATGTAATCATGAATCA
>JBBKVS010000197.1:0-8221 GCA_037968555.1 Lysobacterales bacterium
GGCAGGCGCGGGCGATGAACAAGGCGACCAAGTTTGGCCGCGAGGAGCGGGAAGCGGCCTGGAAGAGCGCTGAAGCAGACGCCTTGTATCTGCTGGATGATGCTGGAGTGAGCGTGCCCAAGCCGCAGGGCTATTTTCACGGGGTTTTATTGATGGAGTTGGTGACCGACGCATCCGGCCACAGTGCCCCGCGGCTGGGCGAGGTAGATCTCACCGCAGAAGAGGCGCGAAGCTGCCATGCCAGCCTGATGGGCGATGTGGTACGTATGCTCTGCCTGGGTCTGATTCACGGCGATCTTTCGGAATACAACGTGCTGTTCGCAGCCAGCGGGCCGGTGATTATTGACCTCCCGCAAGTGGTCAGCGCGGCCGGAAATAATGCGGCCCGCGCCATGTTGCTGCGCGATGTGCACAACATCCGGGACAGTCTGGCGCGTTTTGCGCCGGAGCTTGAGGAGACGTATTTTGGTGAAGAGATGTGGGCCTTGTACCAGCAGGGCCATCTGAAGGCCGATAGCGTCCTGACCGGCCAATTTGTATTTGATGAAACCTCGGCAGATGTCGATGAAGTCCTGCTGACCATTGAAGACGCCCGCGAGGAAGCCATCCTACGTCAACTGGGACGTGAGGAGGCGGCGGAAAGGGATTGAGTCAACTGCCAAACCTACAAATCGGCTGGTACATTATTTTCATAAGCTTCCATTAATCATTTTTTCATCGAACCAGAAAAGCAGCAGCAGACCATCAAACAGGGCTGGGATCATCCTGGCTTGGCCCAACACAGGCCTATCGATACTGATCGAAACCGATTGATGCATTGGCTTGCTAAATCCCGCTGAACTGCCCCTCCAAAACTGGCCGTATACACACCTCCATTCTGGACCTAAGCGCATTTTCCGTTTGGGACTACTATTTTGTTGATTTTTTAAACCAAAGGACATGCTGCCCAAATCCACATGGATCTGTGGACCTATCTTTAAAATCAAACTTTACATGGAGGTCTGAAATGCGCCACGCCCGTTTCCTTGTATGCACAATTCTGTCCCTGGTTGCCTTGGTGCTGTGCTCTCCGCTCTGGGCCGCCACCATTGCCCAGGATGATTTTGAAGATGGCAATGCCAATGGCTGGTCGCTGACCGGCGATGTAGTCGTCAACGGATTGCAGGCAATAGGCCAATACTCATTGCGCCACAAGCAAACTGCCAACTCCGTGCTAAGTGTCTCCACCATCGGTTACACCGGCGTATCAGTAGGCATGAGCCTTGCTGCAACCTCGCTGGAGAACGGCGACGACTGTTATGCCGAAGTGAGCACCAACGGCGGAAACTCGTGGAGCATCGTGGTGGAAGTACACAACGGCAACGACAATGGCACTTTTTTCACAAACACCGTGTCACCCTCAGGTGCTGATAACAATGCAAACCTGAAGGTTCGATTCAGAAGCACTGGCGACAACGCCGGCGACTATTGCTGGGGCGACAACGTGATCGTTTCCGGAACACTCGGTAACCCTAACCCGGAGCCGAACATTTCGGTCAGCGGCAATGGCCAGTTTGGCAGTGTTGATATCGCGACCACCAGCGACCGGTTGCTGACCATCAATAACACCGGCAATGCCAACCTGGTCATTGGCAGTCTGAACGGTCTTGCAGCACCTTTTTCGCTGGTTTCCAACGGTTGCTCATCGGCGACTGTTTCGCCTGCCGGTTTTTGTAATGTGACCATCCGGTTTTCCCCCACGGCTACCGGTTCCTTTACAGACACCCTCAACATTCCATCCAACGACCCCGATCAGGCCAACGTCGCCGTTGCCACCAGTGGCACAGGGACCCAGCCCGGTGGCGGTGGATTTGACCCGAACTTTGATCCGCTAACCGGCAATGGCGCGGTGTCCCGGACTTTGTTGACATACAACACACTGATGACCGGCTCCGATCCGGGCAGCCGCGTGGACCTGTCCGCTTATGCTGTTCCTGCCAATGCAGCGCAGCCCGATCATGTGTTTGAAGGTTCAATTGAAATGTTTGGAGAAGCCAGTGGCGGCGGCTTTGCCGAAATCAAAGACACCTTCCGTTACACCGGCAGCGCAGACACCACCCGTAAACACTTACCCGAGTTCAATTTTGAATTCGTGCAGACCGGCACTCACCTGTTTCCTGTGGAGCGTGGAACCATGACGGATTCACATCCGGAGTGGGAGTACATACTCGAATCCGGCCGCGTCTGGAAAGAGAACAGTGACAACGGCTACAGCCGGGCATCCATACCTTTTGCCCTGCACCAGAAAAACGCCAACTGCACGCATAACGGCGTGATGACTTTCCTGTTCAAGGCGGACGGATCCAGCTCGCGAGTGGTCTACCAGATTGCCAGTGAAACCTGCTTTTACTACAAGGTGGACATGTGGGGTTCGCTGGCCGCTACCTATTCGCCGGGTGCTGTCAGTAACGCCAATGGTCTTCGCGCTGACTACCAGGGCGAAGTCAACGGCCGCATGCCGGTCAAGCCGATTGCTGCATTGGCTACGGATTATCCCGGCTCAAACCCCAGCCAGTTTGGCAGCAGCACTGAGACGGATCCGGCACACGTTTCGCTGTTCGGATTCATCATTGACGGGACGCACTATACCGGCGGTTGCCAGACCCGCTACGGCAGTTATCCTTATTGCAATAACCTGATTTTGCCATCCTACTCAACCGCAAAATCCATATTCGCTGGCCTGGCCCTGATGCGCATGGAACTCAAGTATCCGGGCTTCAGTGGCAACACCATCGCTCCCCGGGTACCCAACTGTGCTGCAAATGGCAATTGGGGTGACGTCAATTACGGTCACGTGATTGATATGGCCACTGGCAACTACGGCTCTGCTTTGTACATGAGCGATGAGGGCGCCACGCACACCAATGGACTGTTCCTGGTGGAAGACCATGCCAGCAAGATCAGTTACAGTTGCACCCAGTATTCACGCAAGGTATCACCCGGCACCAAGTGGGTTTATCACACCTCGGATACCTACATCCTGGGTACGGCGATGAATGCCCATCTCAAGTCTCTGGAAGGCAGCACTAAGGACATTTTCTCTGACATCCTGGTCGGTGAGCTGCTGGGCCCCATTGGCACCAGCCCAACTTCACATGTGATGCGACGCACCTATGATTCTGTGCAGCAGCCTTTCACTGGCTGGGGCCTGACCTTTTTGCGTGATGACGTTGCCAAGATCACCAACTTCATGAATGTTGATGATGGCAAGTTGAACGGTACGCAGATGGTTAACGCGGCGCAGCTGAATGCGGCCTTGCAACGCACGCCATCTGACCGCGGGCTGGACCCCCTGGCCAATTTCAAATACAACAACGGCATGTGGGCACACGAAATCAAATCCAACCTCGGTTGTTCATCAGACACTTGGGTGCCATTTATGTCGGGATACGGCGGCATCACCGTGTTAATGCTGCCCAATGACACCACCTACTACATGTTCAGTGACAACGACACCTATCTGTGGATGAAGGCGGCGGTTGAGTCCAATCTCATCCGGAACTATTGTCCCTGATGGCTTTTTGAATCTGCAGGGAAGAACGGCTGGGAATTCCCGGCCGTTTTTTTGACCCCGCCGAAACAGGAGATTGGGGAACCATGGCCCTGATCAGCTTGTGATTGAAGAATTGCTACCCCGTGTCTGGCTTTGGACTGCCCATATCAATTATTTTAGCTTCAGGAAACTCTGCGGCTTCAGCAGGAGTCATAGGGCAATAGTCAAAAGACTCAGGGCAGGTTCATGAAGCCGGGAGTAGTTTGCTGCTGGGATACATCATTGGGAGTGATTGAGATGTTCGCTTTATTCTTCAGGGCCAGCCTGATGTTGCAGCTGTTCGCTGCAATGGCGCTGATTTTCAGCCCATCGGCTGAGTCGCAGACCCGTATTTCCGCCGAGTCAAGCTGTGCAGGCAAGTCCACCAGCTCCATCCATTTCGATCAGACCGTGTTCCAGGCCGACTACAAAATCATGGTAAGCGAGTACGAGGTCGAGCCGGACCTGCGGATCCGACTGGTCAACAGCCCCGCGCTGGCCGACCTGGTGCTGGCCGATGACCTGTCCGGCAGCGATTTAGCCATCTGCCGCTCGGCTACACGTTCGGATTCCACCACTTTGTTTGTTGCCAAGTTCGTCACCCAACCCGATGTCACCATCATGTTGAATACCAGAGACCGCCACGCCGATTACACGCTTTACGTTGATTCAAAAACTGTATCAAACGACCAGGCTGCCGCGCTGTTCTGGCTGGCTTTTGAGCAGCGCAGACGATAAAAATAATCCGGGACCAGGGCCGGTTCCGAACAAAATATGTGCCAAGGAGAAAGCTGTTGAAACTGCTGGTGTTCCGGATATTCGCGGTGTTTTTGCTGGTCTGCGGGCTGATCTGTCTGGTCTTCCCTTTGGCTTATCTGTTCATGCCCAACGGTCCTATGCTGGTTTTGGATACCCGCGCTTACTTCGGTGGCGGAACGTCAGAAAATGTGCCGGAGGTCCGCCAGGTCAATTGCACTGCTGAAGAATATGGAACCAACACCAAGGGCGGCCGGAATAAGATGCGGATGTGGAATTGCCTCATTATTCCAGGGGGCGTAAAGCCTGTGGCCAAAGCGACCGAGGCGGAACCACCACCAGGCCTGCTGTATGCGCCGATCATTGTGGGGGATTATTCTTCTACTACACTGGTACGGCAGCTACCGTTTGATCGCAGCGGTGATCTGCCCACACTGTGGAACATGTCAGGCGAGGGTGATCCACCTCTGTATGGCGTGATCTGGAACGGTAAAGAGCTGTTGTCTCGGTGGTCGAGTTGGGGGCTGATCGCGCTGCTGTTCTGGGGTTTCGGTATTGCCAGCCTTTGGGCGGCCAAAGTGGGCTGGCGTGGTGGATCGCGAGCAGCCAGAACTATGATCAGCCGCACCGGGATACAGTAGAATCAGCAGCATCAACTCACGCACCCCGATTGTTAGCAAGCCGATACCACCTCACAGGACACTCACATGAGCAACGCACAATGGTTCCTGCTGGTTGGCGGGCTGTTACTCGCAATGGGGCTCTCGCCCTCATTGATCAAGCGCTTGCCGTTTACCTCGGCTATCGTTTACCTGGCGGTGGGGCTGATTGCCGGACCCACCGTATTCAATGCATTTCATTTCAATCCACTCAAGGAATCGGCGCTACTGGAAACGCTGACCGAGGTCGCAGTGCTCATCTCCCTGTTTGCTGCAGGCCTGAAAATGCCGGTGCCGTTCAGCTTTCCTCGTTGGCGTGCACCCATGCTGCTGGCATTTATCTCCATGTCGCTGACGGTGGGGCTGGTGGCGATGTTTGCGCACTACGCGCTGGCCATGTCGCTGGGGGCTGCGGTGCTGCTCGGAGCGATCGTCGCTCCTACCGATCCGGTACTGGCCACCGATGTGCAGATCCGCCATCAGGAAGATCGTGACCGGCTGCGTTTCTGCCTGACCTGCGAAGCGGGTATGAACGATGGCAGCGCATTCCCGTTTGTGATGCTGGGCCTGGGTTTGCTGGGTCTGCATGACCTCGGTGAATTCGGCTTGAACTGGGCACTGATCGATGTGATGTGGGCCACCTCGGCTGGCATCATCACCGGTATCGCCATGGGCTACGCCCTGGCCAGAATGACCTGGTGGCTGCGCAATAAACCCTCCGATCTCGATCTGTGGAATGATTTTCTCGGCCTGGGATTGCTCGCAGCAGTCTACGGAGTCAGTGAGCTGATCTCCGCCTGGGGGTTCCTGGCGGTATTTGCAGCAGCGGTAGCACTGCGCCAGACCGAGCACAAACTGGCCAACCAGCCATCGAATACACCCGCAGCACAAAGCACCCCTGCGGCCACGGGGGACAACAACCACGACACCGCCGTACTGACTGTCAGCAAAGGCTCATTATTATTCAAGGAACATCTGGAGCGCATGTCTGAGCTGGTGCTGATTCTGCTGGTAGGTGGCACCCTGTTTATTGACTCCTGGAGCTGGCGAGCCGTGAGCGTGGCTGCCTTCCTGTTCCTGGTGGCACGACCGCTGAGTGTGCTGGTGGGCTTGAGTTTTTCGCGTACACCGTGGCGTATCAGGCTGCTCGCGAGCTGGTTCGGAGTGCGCGGGATAGGTTCTGTGTTCTACTTGATGTATGCGATCCAGCACGGGCTGCCGGAAGACCTCGCGCTGGAGTTGATCCACATCACACTGATCGTGGTAACCCTGTCCATCCTGGTACACGGCATCAGCGTAAAACCCTTGATGGGCCGCTTTTCCGGGAAAAACACCTAGCTGCTACACTTAAACACCCGATTGCAGAGTGGGCACAAATAGCGCAGGCTGGAAGCCACACCCCCGCCAAATCACAGCTCCAACAGCTATTATTCACTTCATCAGCAGGATTTCGCCTTTGGGAGAAGCAAGCGTGCAGGCCAGACTATCCGATCAGTGTCACATCAAACTGAGGCGTTTCAATAGCCTTTTCGCAGCCGTTTTGATCACTGGTCTGGTCGGCTGCGTCGCAACCGCTCCGCAGAAAAATTCTAATGCTACGCCACAGGTTTCCGGTGGCACAGGCGTGGTTAACACCGCCCAAGCGGAACGGGTAATGGACAAGATTTCTGACCAGACCGAAGACCCGGCTGCGTTTGGAGAATTGTTTTCCATCATCGGTTCACTCAGCACCACGCCGCTGTTTAAAGACAACCGCACTGATTTGCTGGTGGACGGGCCGGCTACTTACAAGGCCATGTTTGATGCCATTGATGGCGCGAAGCATTTTATTCACCTCGAGACCTATATTTTTGCCGATGACGAGGTGGGTAGAAAGCTTGCGGCGAAACTTATCGAGCGGCAAGGCAACGGTGTGAAGGTCAGGATTATTTACGACAGCATTGGCAGTATCGCCAGCAGCGCGAAATTCTTTGAGAGCATGCGCGAAACCGGGATAGAGCTGATCGAGTTTCACAAGATTAACCCCATTGATGGTGGTAATCCGCTCAATGCCAACGTGCGTGATCACCGCAAGCTGTTGGTTGTGGATGGGGAAGTGGCCTTTACCGGCGGCATCAATTTTTCCAGTACCTACTCCAGCAGTTCTGGCAAGGAGCCCACTTACGACCGTCTGAAGGAGGGCTGGCGTGATACACACATCGCAGTTCGTGGCCCGGCAGTTGCAGGTTTTGAGGAAATATTCGAGGCCAACTGGCTGAGCCAGGGTGGTGCAGCAGAGGATTTTCCGCTAACTTTGCCGGAGCCGACTCACGCCGGTCAGGATGTTATTGCAGTGTTACATTCCGATGGCGGAGATGGCAAGGAATCCAGTATTTACCATGCTTATCTGGAAACCATGGACGTTGCGCAGAAAAAAATCTGGATCACCCAGGCCTATTTTGCGCCGGACAAATCATTCATGGAGAAGCTGGTCCAGGCCGCTGAGCGGGGAGTCGATGTGCGCGTGGTGGTACCGGGCTTTTCCGACTCCAATGCGGTGCTGAATGCCTCGCGTTCCCGCTATGGGTATCTGCTCAAACACGGTGTGAAAGTATATGAGAGCACCCTTTCAGTATTGCACGCCAAAACCGCAGTGATTGACGGAATCTGGTCTACGGTAGGCTCCAGCAACCTGGACTCTCGCAGCTTCCTACACAATGACGAGCTCAATGCGATTATTTTTGGCCGTTCCTTTGCCGCCCAGATGGAAGCACAGTTTCTGGTCGATCTGGAAAGCTGCCAGGCGGTTTCACTGGAGGAATGGAAAAACCGGCCGCTGACGGATCGGATCAAGGAATTCTTCAGCTGGACGATACAGTATTGGTTGTGAGCACCCGCCGTGTGGGGTGCTCAGCAGTTTCTTCAGGCGCCTGTTATCAGCGCTTACTCTTACCTACTCTGACAAGGGTACGAAACTGGTCTCGATTGCACGGTATCGCATGTCCCAATGATTCTGGGCATGTGGGAACAGAACTTTGGTAATGAAGGGCAGACGTGCTACTCCCGGATGTTCGCGCTCAAAGTTGGCTTGCATCACTTTAAGCAGGTCGGTGTCCGGAAGCATCTGGTAATAAGTAATGAGGGTGAATGTCGGTTTGAACAGCAGCGAGTAGTTGACCGAAGTATCCGTGCGTATGCTGCCGTCCAGCATCACGCCGGGTTGGGGAATATAAAACTGTGATGGTCCGCCCAGTTC
>JBBKVS010000198.1:0-16315 GCA_037968555.1 Lysobacterales bacterium
GAGGAATCCTTTCGCCGGCGCATGGAATTGGAAGAAGCAGGCGACCGTGCCGATATCATACTCGATCGGTCCTCCGGACCACTGAAAGCACCGGAAGGCATGGATGCCTTGCCTTATGAGTCGCGTAAACATCTGCGTGACCAGTTACGCAATGTCATCATCGAACAGGGCGAATGGCAACCGGAAGATGTCAACGGCAACTATCCTTATACACCCAGCGCGGCAGCGCAAAAAAATCCTGAGCTTCGCAATCAGGAAGAAAAAGCCTGGGGTGAACTGGTAAAGGAATACCACAAGCGCGAAGCAGCTGCGCTGGAAGCTGGCGGCGGGCGCAGTAGCGGCACTGCAGCAGGCCAGGGTCAAAGTGCTGGCCAGGCTGGGTCCAGTGGTAGTGAAAGTTCAAAGTCAGGCAAACCAGGCTCCAAGAGTGCGGATACGCGCCCGAAAACCGCTGCCACCAGCAGTACCGCATCGGGCGCAGGCGTGTCTCAAAGCGCATTGGAATTTCTTAAAGGTCAGTCGAATGGTCAGGCTGGTGGTCAGCCGGGCGGGCAGACAAACGCACAGGCCAATGGTCAGGCAGGCTCCCAGGCAGAAAACCCAACCGCGGCCGGTGCTGCCAAGCCCAATGCAGAGCAACCGCAGGTGGCAGAGGCCTCCCAGAAGGAGTCCAGTTCCAGCAAAAAGGATAAGGAGAAATCGGACAAACCGCCTCCCCCACCCGGCAGCCTGGCCATAGCCGAACTGCTGGCACTGGAAGAAGGCCAGAAACGCAAAGCAACTGAGGAGCAGCAAGCTGAGGCCAAAAAAACCCAGGCGCAGCAGGCGGAGTCTGAAACATCAGACAGCCAGGATGCTCAAAAACAGGATACCCAGTCCTTAGTCATACAGAACGAAGTTGATGCACCGCCGCCTCCACCCGGAACCATAGCCATTCCCGAACTGGAGAAATTACAGGGCCTGCAAACCGAAGCCATCGCGCCCAGGAAAAACCCACGCTAATTGGTAGCTACAGATACCATGGCAGGAATCAGCATCAGGTATAAAGTGCTGGCGCGGATATAAGCTTGTTCACGGAAGCGTTTCCGGGCTTCCTCATTCATGTTCTCAGCGGCGTTGACACGTTCATTCAGCATTTCCGGATTCAGCTCTTCATCAGTCATGCGCTGGTAAGCATCCAGTTTGTAACTGAGCTCGCCGATGGCTGAGTCGGTAATGTCATCCAGCTCATTCTGGAACAGCAGAAACTCCATGTTGTTTCGCTGATGCAGGGTTTCGCCGCGATAGGCCAGCAAACTGCTGTCGGCCAAAACTTGCGCCTCGTCTGAAACAGCCCCCTGCTGATATTGCAGGCTATCCGCCACAGCGCTGCGTATGATGATGGCGTCCTCACGCACCGAGTTCATATCAATCATACTGACCAGTATGGGCCAGGTCTGTGCAATGCGTGCCAGTTCCTGCTCAATCGCCGCGCGGTGCTCGCGTGCAAAGCGCATCATCTGCCCGGCGCCCTGCAGCATCGAATCGGGGTCGGCAATGCGAGCCAGCGGCGTTGGATATTGCTGCAAAGACTGGGCCTGGTCAGACATGGTATCCAGCCCTGCAGTTGATTCATCAGCCAGGTAACCCAGCATTTCCGCATCAGCCCCTTCTGACAACAACAGCAACAAACTGAGTTGACGATATTGCTCACCCGGCGGTAAATCAGCCATGCTGCTCAAGGGTCCGCTATTCCCCAGCGCCGGCATTGCCAGGCTTAATAGCAGGGCGCATAGCCACGGGCGCAGGTCTAAACGATGCCCAAACCCACCACGTAATTGCCGTCCAGGAACCTGCCCCGCGCGCCCGCTAATCATGTTGCTTAGTGCCATCTTTTGCTCTAGTGAAAACTCAAAGGCGACAGTTGCTGCTCGTCTGCAGCGCCAACATCTTTGCCGCGGCTGAATTTGCGGGTTTCGGTTTTGCGACCGGGCTGCGCCAGACGAACGATTCCGTGTGGTAAGCCCTGTTCGAATTGTCCTTCGTAATAGATGGCACCCATGCTGCCAGGTGAGCGCACTATCATGGCGCCCAGTCCTTGTGACAGGCCCAGATGGGCAGTGCCCAGGTACTCAATCTCGCTGCCGTCTTCAGTTCGCGCCAGCCCGTAGCCCGGCCCTTGGGCTTGACCTGATTCGCAAGCGCCATACCAACTGCCTGCCTGCGCAGCGGAAGGGTACAGGAACTGACAAGTGCTGGCAGCCTGGCCGGTCATGGATCGGGCATAAGTTTGATACAGGGCCATGGTCTGGGCTTTGAATTCGGCAAAATTTTGTGCGGTGATCTGTTCATTGGATTCCAGCAGTTCGACCTGCACGGAACTCTGTTGGTTCAGGGCCGGAGCCATTTGCATCAGGAAATTCTCACCTACCGTCTTACCTTCTGCATTCTTGTTCATGGCTACGTTGACGGCCCAAATCGATGACAAAGCCAGCGCACTCGAAAGAAACCGCCAGTTGTTAGACGAACCCAAGCTACCGGAATCACCCGCTTGACTGCCGGCGTAAACAGCCCCCGCCATTGCTACGATGGCCAGCGCCGTGCCGATATTCTGCTGCCGGGCCAATTTCCGCCGGTCTTCCAACATACGATATTCGGCTGCAATCATTTGGCGCATCTCATCACCATAAGCGCCACTGTAAGTACCCTCATAGATGGCTTTTGACTGGCGCGCCAGGAATTTGCGTTCTGCGATCAGCAAGGACTCTGCCAATTGCACGCGGGCCTGCACGCTCTCATCCCCTGAACGCATCAGAAAGGCATTGGCCAATTCCGGATCAAAGCCGGCCAGTGCTGTCTGCCGGCTGAAAAATGTGGCGCGGTCATGATCTATGGCGTTCAGTGCCTGCACCACTCTGCTGGCAGCGCCTTTGACGAAGTCTTCGGCAAAGGGGTCGACAGATACATCCTGATCCAGGCGGGCTATCACATCGCTGCGCATGCGAATTTTTTCCAGCGGATAACGCTCCACTGCCACCACACCCTGGCTCGCTGGCCCGACCGCCTTGAGCGGTAGATCCAGGCTGGCAGGGGTATCTTTTGAAAGAAAAGAAATAAAATCCAGTGGTCGTTGATAGTCTATTGGCTGCATGGCGAGACGGCTGGCAAACTGCATTTCAGCCTGCTGCGCCGATTGTTGCCAGGCACTGGCCATCAAAGGCTCGCTGGACAACAACAAGCCATGGGTAGGTGGCATCAGCCAGTGATTGCTGTGCAAAACGAATAGTGGAGTGACCAGATCACCAAAAGTCAGCGGCGGCGCATCCATAAGCTTGCTGGTATCAGGAAAAGAGTAGGTAGCAAAATCTATGGTCAAAACGCTGGGAGTCTGCTCGGAAGCCAGCAGGGGTTTGCTACTCAGCGTGCCATCATCGTCAAGAACTACGATATGCGGTGAAAGCAATACCGAATTCTCTGGCAAAACAGCCTGCAATTCCCGATACAAAGACATAACAAAATAATTGGATTTGGCAATGATGGCCTCGGCCACCCGATCACTGTTGGGATCGGTTTCCTTAATAGTACCGCCTATGGGGTGGGCTACAAAGGCATCGAAAAATGCAACTTCGGCATCACGATCGACCATGGCCGGATAGCGGATTACCACGTTGGCATCAGCTTGTGAGTGGCCACGATCAGCCAGTTGCAGGTTTTGCTGCGGTTGATAAATCGATTGCTTTACACCTTTCGCAGAACTGGCGCAGCCCAGCAAACTTGCCAGGGCCAAAAAGCCGAACAAACGAAAGATTATCTGGAATGGATGCCTCACCGCGCCTCCCTCATGACCCTAGAGCAGTAATGACCAGGATTCATGTACCCAATATTAACAGGCAATGATAAATAACAGCTGTATCGATGCTCAGAATGCTCATCAAGAGCTCGGAATGAAGTCAGGGATAGCTTATGGCTTGCCATTGCTTACTGTCGGCCCGACCCGACTCCACACCCTGGCTGAATTGTCGAATTCTGGGGCTTTTGCCGGCTTCGGAGACACGCAGCACGCCATTTGCCAGACCTTTACGGAACTCCCCCTCATACAGCAACGGCGGTGAAGCTGCCGTAGCGGGGTGAATCAGAGCGCCCCGCCCCTGTGGCAGGCCCGCTTTGGCTTCGCCAAAATACTCCAGCAACTGGCCGCCACCCATCTGGGCTACGCCATAACCCCGGCCTTGTGCTTTGCCCCGTTTGCACTCGCCGCGCCAAACACCGGCTTCAGAGGCACCCGGATAACTGAACTCACAACTGCTGCGACTGCTCTCAGGCAGGCTCCTGGCTGTTTCTCCATAGAGCGTCACCACCTGGTTTTCGAACTCACCGTAGCTGCGGGCGAAGATGTCCTTTTCCGACAACACCACTTCGCTTTGCACGGAAATGTAACGCTGCAAGTCCGGCGCCATTTTCGACATGAAACTCTCGCCTATGGCATAGGACTGCAGCCTGGCTTCGCGATTATTGTTCAAAGCCAGAATTGAAGAGAAACCCAGTGTGGCTGCTGCTCCAGCCCAGGGGATGGCGCTGGCCACGCCGGAACTGACGGTGCCAACCGCATAACCCGTGCCCGCCATTGTTGCCACGGTCAGGGCAGTTGTCAGGTTCTGTAGCCTGGCCAGCTGTCTGCGCTTTTCCAGCACGCCGTATTCGGCTGCGATCAATGAGCGGATGGATTTACCAAAATCACCAAAGTAGGTGCCCCGGTACATGCGTTCGGATTGCGCGGTTAGAAACTTCAGCTCCGCGTCGATCACGGCCTGTGCCAATTCCAGGCGGGAGCGGTACTCCTCTCCTCCACTCTGTGCCAGGAATGCGGTTGCCAGTTCCGGGTCAAAGCGATCATAGGCACGAAATCTGGCCATGAAGGTGGAACGGTTCAGATCCAGTGAGCGCAATTCAGCGATGACCCGTTGGGCCGCATTGCGCACGAAAGCAACTTCAAATGGGTCGTTGATGCCGCTGTCATCCAGGGTGGCTACCAGGGTGGCGTCCATGCGGATTTTTTCCAGCGGGTACTTATCCACTGCCATGACATCCAGGGCTCCGCCTGCCGAACTCTTCTGCGGAATAGGCAGCTGTGGCTTTTGCCTCGACTCCAGGAAATAAACAAAATCCAAGGGCCGGTTGAATTTATCGGTATGGCCGGACAGCCACGCGTCGGCTTCCTGCCTGGCTTGAGTAGCAGACAGGTCCCAGGAACTGCCCATCAGGTCCTCGCTGGCCAGCAGCATGCCGAAGGTCGGTGGTCGTACCCAGCTGTCGCCATGAATCACAAACATGGGAGTCACAACATCACCGAGAGTTATGGGTGGCGAATCCATCAACTGGGAGGCATCCGGAAAGGTATAAATATTGAAGTCGATCACGATGGCACTGGGTACTTCCTCACTGGCCAGCAAGGGTCGACTGGAAGCTCCGGAATCACCGCGATAAATCAGGTGGGGCGAAAGCAGTACCCTATTGGCAGGCAATAGATCACGCAGCTCGGCATACAGCGACATGGCGTAATAACTGGACTTGGCAATCACCGAGCGGGCCAGGTGCCGCGTGTCCTTGCGATGCTGGAGTGTAATGGATACATCACCGCCTATGGATTGATCCACAAAAGCACGGTAAAAAGATTCTTCAGCCTCTTCCAGCACTACTGCAGGATAACGAATTACTACCAGGGCGCCTGATAAAGATTCGGGCAGATCGGCAATGGCAGCCGCTGTGGCAGCCACTGTGGCAGCAGACGATGTTGCCTGACCGTTACCCATACTGGTTTTGCGCACACCTTTGGCGGTACCCGCACAGGCGCTGAGTCCCAGCCCTAGCGCAATGCACAGGCTGAACAGGCGCGTAAACCTGACTCTGCAGCTGCATTTTTTGTGGTCTTGCAAATAAACTTCCAAAGCGTGTGCCGGTCCTGTTTTTCGAGCCCGGGGAAGCATATCAAATTGGACCCGGGATAATTTGAATTTAGTGCGGAGTTTCAGGGCGTTTGTGGCAAAAATCCGGACCAAAAGCAGGTACAATCGCGCTTTCGCTTTTGGCTGCCAAAGCGATGTTTTTCGATCATCAAGCAATCAAGGAATTTGAACTGCCATGCTGGACCATCTTAAAGCCCTGCCGCCCGATCCGATTCTGGGCATCCTCGCTGCATACAAACTCGATGACAATCCGAAAAAAATTGATCTCGGTATAGGAGTTTACAAGGATGAAACCGGCGCTACACCGATGTTGCAATCGGTGGTAGCAGCAGAAAAGCAGATGATAGCGCAGCAAAGCACTAAGACTTATCTGGGTCCTCCAGGTGTTACCGGCTTCAACAGCGCAATCAGCCGTATCATTTTCGGCGAAGAACTTGCAGATTCAGCCGCCGACCGCATCCGGACCGTACAGACACCGGGTGGCACGGGAGCACTGCGCGTTGCGGCCGACCTGCTGCAAGCCGCCAACCCGGGTTCCACCATCTGGATGAGCGATCCAACCTGGGCCAATCACCTGGCGATTTTTCCAGCAGCCGGATTGAGAATTGATAGTTACCCCTATTTCGACAAGAAAGACAGCAGCCTGCGCTTTGATGACATGATGGCTACCCTGTCACAACGCGGTCCAGCAGATACCGTGCTGTTCCATGCCTGTTGCCACAACCCTTGCGGCGTCAGCCCAACAGCAGAGCAATGGGAACAAATCACCGATCTGGCAGCAGAGCGGGGTTTCATGCCCATGGTCGACATGGCTTACCAGGGTTTCGAAAACAGCCTGGAACAGGACAACCTGGCAGTTCGCTTGTTCACTGAAAAGTGCCCTGAACTGATCGTTGCCAGCTCCTGCTCCAAGAATTTCGCGGTCTACCGCGACCGCGTTGGCGCCATTTCCGTGGTCAGTAAAGGGTCGGAGCAAGCTGAAGCTGTGGAAACTGTTATTTACTCCCTGACGCGGAAAAACTACTCCATGCCACCGGCTCACGGTCCAGCCGTGATCGATATCATTCTGCATTCGGAAGAACTGGAGGCGCTGTGGCGGGAAGAAGTGAAAAACATGCGCCAACGCATCCACGGTCTGCGCATCGAGCTGGTTGAAAAAATTCAACAAAGCGGTATCGAACGTGATTTTTCCTTCCTTGCGCGCCAGTCAGGCATGTTTTCCTTTCTGGGAATTGAGGTCAGCCAGGTACGGGCATTGCGGGAACGCTTTTCAATTTATACGGTGGATTCCTCACGGGCAAATATCGCATCGTTTAACCAGGGTAACCTGGATTATTTTGTAGAGTCCCTGGCCACAGTCCTTAATGAGTAGTTATTTAAGGAGCCTCTGATCAAGCCTCGCTTGAAGGATTGAGCTCTGTCACTTTCAAGGCTTGCAGCTGCTGCCAAATCGACTTGTTTTCTTCACTATCGGGAGTCATGACCAGCAGATCTCCCGCTTGAGTTGCATGTAAAGCGGCTTGAATGGCCTTTTTACGATTCGGTTCTATCTCGATTTTTTCCGGTGAAATTCCGGCTTCAGACAGATAATTCACCAATAGAAGTGGGACTTCGTCTGGCCCACGACCCCGCAAAGAGCCCGAATCGTTTGTACAAATGTAGCGATCAAAATGGGGGGCCAAAAAGCTGGCAACTTGCTGCATCGCACGATTCAATCGATCCCCACTGTACGAAAGCAATAAAATTCTCCGGCCCGGTACATCCAACTGATCGGTAAAGTCACATAGCACTCGATATCCATCCAGGTTATGCGCATAATCCAGCAAGAGCTGAAATGGCAGGCCATCCATCATATTCAGGCGTCCCTCAGAGTTTGTAAAATTCGGCTGGAATCCAGCCATGGCTGAGCGAATCACTTGCCAGTCAACCCCGAGAAAATGCGCTGCCAGAATCGCCTGCATGGCATTGGCCGTATTGTGAGCAGCCTTGCCCTGGTAGGTAGCCGGAATTTCGTTTTCGGGCATTACCGGAATACGGTTACCGGCCTGATAAATAATCAACCAGGCTTGTCCTTGATGGTCTTCGCGAACACATACCAGTCCAGGACGATCAAGCAAATCCAAAACTTTTTCTGCAGGCTGATGCAGCGAGATCAAACCGACTTTTCTTGCCTCTGTGCTTTGCATCATGCCGAGGCTGGGTTCGTTATCAGCATTTAACACAACCGCGTCCCTGGCACGCTCAGTGACCAGTGCTTTGGTGGCAACCAGCGTATCGAAATCGTGTATTCCAATTCGCCCGAGGTGGTCCTCGGTCACATTGGTACAGATCGCGACATCACTTTGGCGGTAGATGAAACCCGTTCCCACTACCGTTCCAAGAAACTCTTCCAACACAGCAACATCGACTTCTGGTTTGTCGAACATGCGAAATTGCCGACCATGCCAGGCTTCCTTTTCAACCTTTTGCAACTGGCCGTTGACGTAATTGGTTTCAGTGCAAATCATGCCTGTGCCTAATCCGGAATGCCGCAAAATGGCTTCCAACATGCGACAGGTGGTCGTTTTGCCATTGGTGCCGGTTACAGCCACTATGGGTATCGTTGACGGACTACCTGGTGGAAAAAGGTAGCGAACAAATGCTTTGCTGACGGTGGCCAACAAGTCGGGTACGTTTTCCAGCCAATGATCCAACTTTGGCGCCAGCTCGAAATCAAGCACGGCTCCATTACCCTGACCCAATGGCTGACTCAAATCCACTGCACGCAGATGGATACCCAATACCCCACTGCCCAGATGAGTCACGAAACTCTCAAGCTGCTGTTGAGTAAGCACATTTAAACTGGCCACCGGTTTGATCTGGCCGTTAATCAGCAAGGCATGAACCGTCGTCCCCACCATAAGCAGTTGGCAGTATTCACCGGCCAGGCTCTGCTCCAGGTTAATCCGGGTACCGTGTTTCCTGGCTTGGTCCAGACTGCTGCGCAGGGCCTGGGGGTGTGGAATATCCGGCCAGGAATAGGTTTGGCCATTGCTGGTCGTGACAGATAGTACAACCGGATAGCCGATTCTTTCAGCTGCCCTCAAAGCATGCTTTCTCAGTGCGCAGTTCCCTGCTTGCGGATCACTGACAGGCAGTGGCAGACCCTGGCCTGCAAGCAGTGTTCGCCGCGCCTTTCGGTCATTCAGCAAAGTCAATAAACTGGCATGTCGACTGACACACATGCTGCCATCCACAATCTGTTGGTAAGGACCATGACCCAGCTTCAACAAGCCGTTGTGGCGAATCCGGAATGCGCCATCGTGGCCCCCGTAAGGTAACCGCTCCAACTTTACACAGGGTACATCCAGTGATTGCGCGGCTTCTAAAAGCGCTGCAGCTTCAAGAGTCAAAACCCGGGGGCTGGCAAGCTTCAGAAAACCCTCCCAGGAAACATCCTGCAACTCTTTGGATTCTTCAGCCAGGTCGGGTAATTGCAGCTCGGGCTCCAGGCTCCCCAACAAATAAAACGCCAGCGCCGCTGCAGCTGCAGCCACAGCATCATGCTCATATTCAAACCATACCCAGTAGCCTTGATCCGCATCATCCACAACTGCACCCAGCTGCTGAACACGATGTCCGGCAGCGACCTGCAAGACAATGACCAGCCGCGCGAACAGTTGGCAGAACGAGAGTTCCGGGCAGGCCTTTTGCCACTCAAACTTAAGCAATCCCAGTGGGTCTTCGATTCCGAGTTCACTCAACGTTAGCGGCAGGACCACAGCCAGATTGTCGCCCGCTTGTTGCAATGCCACCTGCTCGGTTTCACTGAATGAGACCAGCTGCTCAACTATTGTTTTGTCGCAACGCCTGTTGGAACCCAACAGCCATAGCTTCTCAATGACTTTCATAGTATTGGCATTCTAGGTGCATGCCAGGGAGAGTGCTAACGGGGATTATGTCTATGCAGTGTATTAATTCTGCTTGCCAGAGTTGCCGCCGGAAAAACTGCAGGGATTTCAGGCGTCACTGGTCTCGGAGCTTTCGGCTGCATTGCTCAACTTGTTCTTGAACACCTGCATTTTCTCCCAGGTGTCTTCAAACTCACTACCCCCCGAAAGAAACACCAGCAAGTCTCCCGGTGCCGTGACTTCCAGCGAAACTTCCAGGGCAAATTTTCGCTCCGGAGCAATCTGGATAGCACTCTCCGGAACTCCGGCTTCCCGTAGATACCGGTACAGCAACTGACCCATCTCACCAGGCTCGCGACCCCGCAGGCCACGATAGCTGCCGCAGATAAACAGGTCGAAATTCGGTGCCAGGAAGTTTATGGCCTCGCGGATTTCCTGGTTACGCCGATCGCCCGAAAATGCCAGGCATATGACGCGTTTGCCCGCGACCTCCAACTGGCCGGTGAAATGACACAACACACGGTATCCATCGAGGTTATGTGCATAATCCATCAGGAACTGGAATGGCAAGCCCGCCATCATGTTCAATCGACCGCGTGAAGTGTCAAAATCGGGTCGAAAGCCAGCGAATGCCTTGCTTATGGCTCGCAGGTCAAAATCCAGAAAATGCCCGACCAGGGCTGCTTGCATGGCATTGGCGGAATTATGGGCTGCCGTGCCTGCAAAGGTAGAAGGTATATCCGCTACCGGCATCAATGGCATGCGCCTGTCAGCGTCATAGATGACCAGCCAGTCCGCACCATCTTGCGGTTCCAGCACGCAGACCTTGCCCGGTCTATCCAATAATTTCTGCAGGGTCTCAGCGTCCTTATCCAGGGAAACCAGGCCGATTTGCTCTGCCCTGGCATCTTTCATCATGGCTAAACTGAATTCATTGTCGGCATTCAAAACTGCAGCTTTACTGGCACGTTTGATTGCGAGTGCTTTAGTGGCCGCCAGTCCATCCAGCGTATAGACGCCCATGCTGCCTAAGTGATCCTTACTGACGTTGGTACACACCGCTACATCACAGGAGTCGTACAAGAAGCCATTGTGCAGGATGGTGCCGAAATACTCTTCGAGCACCGCAAATTCAACTTGCTCATGTTCAAACAAGCGATAGTTTCGTCCACGCCCGTCCTCGCCCGGTTGATGAGATTTCTTTCCGTCGTAATAGATACCACCGGTCGAGGTCATGCCTGTTCCGAGACCCGCTTGTCTTGCAATGCGCTCGATCATGCGGCAAGTAGTAGTCTTGCCATTGGTGCCAGTCACTGCAACTACCGGAACTCGTGCAAGCGAACCGGCAGGATAAAGATGTTTTACCAGTGACTCGGCCAGCTTTGCCAACAGCTCTGGATGGGATTCCAGGCAATCATCCAGCCGCGGAGCGAGGTCGAAGTCCAGCACTGCGCCGTTGCCCGAACCCAGCGCCTGGGAAATATCTGCAGTGCGCAGATGTATGTGCAAAATGCCACTACCCAGATGCTTCGCCAGGCCTTCAAGCTGTTGAAGGGTTGCGGGATGCAGTTGCTCCAATTCCTGTGGCTGCCCCTGGTACAAAAGTACCTGGATTTGCGAACCGGACATCAGTACTTGCCAATCTTCACCCGCCACTGAGGCTTGAATTTCAATCTGCGATCCATAACGTCGCGCTTGTTCCAGCGTATTGCGCAAGGCTTCCGGCGTACCGATACCTGGCCATGAGTACTGCTGACCGCTACCGGTAGTAACCCTCAACTGCACCGGATAGCCGATCCGCTCAGCAGAACGCAAGGCATGTTTGCTGAGTGCACAGTTGCCCGCCTCGGTGTCGATGGCAGGCAGTGGCAACTGCAGCTGTACCATGAGTTTTCGCCTGGCATTGCGGTCGCTCAACAATGGTAACAAACGTTCGTCTCGGCTCACGCACACACAGCCATCGACAATCAACTGGTAAGGGCCGTGACCCAGCTTCAGCAAGCTGTTCTGGCGAATTCGGAACTTGCCTTCCAAGCCCTGGTAAGGAATTCGTTCCAACTTTACCCAGGGAACACCCTGGTTCCGGGCGGCCTCAATGATGGCTGCTGTTTCCAGAGGCAGGATTCTGGGCTGGGCAACAGCCAGGAACCCTTGCCAGGTCACATCCCCAAGCTCTACCGCTTCGCCCTCCAGTTCGGGCAATTGCATGGCAGGTACAAGCCCCGCCAACAGGTTTAACGCCAGTTCAACTGCGGCCGCTGCCACGGCATCATGTTCGTATTCGAACCATACCCAGTAGCCCTGGCCATCGTCGTCCGCAACTGCCCCGTGTTGATAAACACGATGGCCAGAGGCCAACTGCAGGACTATGGCCAGTCTTGCAAACAAGCAGCAGAATGAGAGCTCGTTGTCAGTTGGGTTCCAGCGGTACTCCAGCACATCCAGGGCATCCTGGACCTCGCTTGCTTCCAACAGGCCTCGAAGTTCAGAAATGAGACTATCCGCTTTTTGCTGGAAAGCTACCTGTTCTTCTGACTCGAAAACGAAGCGTTGTTCAAATACGGTTTTCTCTGAGCGGCGGTTGGCACCGAGTAGCCAGAGCTTATTTTTGATTTCCATAGGCTGGATAGTGTAATTGCAGTAAGGGCCGACAAGCTAATGCCTGCCAGCCCACCAATACCGTTCTACTTACTTGATGTAACCCAGTTTTTCCAGCGTGATGAGGATGCGATGAGCTGCCAGATCGGGCGTGAGCTCAGTAGTATTGAGCACAACCTCAGCGTTTACCGGCTCTTCGTAGGGATCGTCGATGCCGGTAAAGCCTTTGAGCAAGCCGGCGCGGGCCTTGGCATAAAGCCCTTTGCGATCCCGTTGCTCACAAACTTCGAGAGGCGTGGCCACAAAAGTCTCGATAAAACCACCCACAGGAGCAATCATCTGCCGCACTTCACGCCGCGTGGCAGTGTAAGGAGCAATGGGTGCACAGATGGCAATACCACCATTTTTGGTGATTTCGCTGGCGACAAAACCGATGCGGCGTATGTTCAG
Source organism: Lysobacterales bacterium (assembly GCA_037968555.1). Classification (GTDB taxonomy): domain Bacteria; phylum Pseudomonadota; class Gammaproteobacteria; order Xanthomonadales; family SZUA-36; genus JAWXBM01. The sequence continues at coordinate 12,881 of JBBKVS010000198.1, forward strand.
ATCGCGATGTTCCTTGGAGAAATTCAGTTCACTGGAGAGGTGTTTACGCACCACGTCACCATCCAGCAAGGTCACCGGACGGGAGCCATTTTCCAGCAGCTTGACCAGCAAGGCGTTAGCTATGGTGGACTTGCCTGAGCCCGACAAGCCGGTAAAAAATACCGTGAATCCCTGCTCGTGCTTGGGTGGGTGTGCCTTGCGCAGCTCGGCCACGACTTTCGGATAGGAAAACCATTCCGGAATATCCAGGCCTTCCTGCAAACGGCGGCGGAATTCAGTACCGGAAAGATCCAGCACGGTATCGCCCTTGCTGACTTCATCATCAGCCATGTACTCAGCCCGATTTTCTACATAGACCATGTTCTTGAATGGCACCATGGTGATGTCCAGCTCGGCTTCATGCTGCTTGAACAATTCCTGCGCGTCATAAGGGCCATAAAAAGGCTGGCCATTGCTGTCATTACCCGGACCGGCATGATCGCGACCAACAATAAAATGCGTGCAACCATAATTCTTGCGAATGATGGCATGCCACACCGCTTCACGCGGGCCGGCCATACGCATGGCCAGGTTCAGCAAGCTGAGCTGGGTGGTCTGCTCAGGGTATTGTTCCAGCACATGTTCATAGCAACGAACACGGGTGAAGTGATCGATATCGCCCGGCTTGGTCATGCCTACTACGGGCTGGATCAATAAGTTGGCTTCGGCTTCGCGTGCGGCACGGAAGGTCAGTTCCTGATGTGCCCTATGCAGCGGATTACGAGTCTGGAAAGCCACGATACGACGCCAGCCCATTTTGCGGAAGCGTCCGCGCAGTTCTGAAGGTGTATCACGTAACAGTTTGAAGTCGTAATAGGTGGGTGGTTCTATACCTTCAATACGGCCGCCCAGGTAAACTGAATTGGCCGTATGCATTAAGTGGCGCACACCAGGGTGTAACTCGTCGGTGGTGCCGTAAACTTGCTGGGCTTCAGCTTGCTTGTCCGGAGTCCAGATATCACTGACTTCCATCACTGCCAGCAATACGCCCTCAGGATCGCGCAAGGCTATGCGGCTTCCGTCTGACAAGCCTTCAGCAAATGCTTCGGTCACATCCAGATTGATGGGCATGGGCCATAGCACACCACTGGTCAGGCGCATGTCTTTTAAAACGGAGTCATAGTCAGCTTTACCCAGGAAGCCTTCCAGTGGCGAGAAAGCCCCATTCATCAACAAGTCCAGGTCACATACCTGACGCTGGGTCAGATCCCAGGAAGGATAATGCTTGGCAGCCTCTTTGGCTTCATCGGCCTGGTTTTCATTCAAAAACAATTCTTTCAACTGGCCGCCGTGCGGCTCCTTGTAAGCACCCATGTTACTAGCTCCTATTATTCAAATGATGGTGGTTGTTGATGCGACAAGCCATGCATAAGCAGATCAGTACACTTTTGCACAGTGTCAAAAATATCGAGTTCAGGATCACGAACGATATGATCACCCCAGGAATTGCACAGACCGATTACAGCCAGGGCTGCAAAATGTGCATCCACATCCGGCCTCAGCACACCTTCTTCTATGCCCTGTTGGAATATGCCCTGCAGTAATTGCCGATAGCGGCTGCCCAATATTTTCAGGCCCACCCGCTGCTCTTCGGAAAGATATAGACGTTCGTGGTTATAGACTTTCAGCGCTTCGTTCTTTTCGCGGTAACTGCCCAGATGAGCGCTGATACAGGCCAGCAATCGGGCGGCAAAAGGTTGTTGGCTGCCGGCGATGATTTCCATACGACGTAAATAATCGCTCATGCCCAGCATGCAGACTTCGAACAGCGCTTCGTCTTTGGATTTGAAGTAGTAGTACAGGCTACCCTGTTTGATACCCAACCCGGCGGCGATATCTGCCGTGCTGGAGCCGTGAAAACCCTTTTCAGCGAACACCGCAGCGGCGGCCTTGGTGGCCAGCAGACGTTGTTGCACATATCGAGCAGAATTTTTTGAATGTGGCATAAAACCGCGGTCTCAATTACAGACTGAGATTCTATAGCTTTAAAGAATTAAAACAACTTGAAATTAACTAATTTATAAAACAATTAGTTATATGCGCTATTAACTATAGGTATATAGAAATAATCTCAATCCTGCAAATTGATATCGACCATCAGTTCATTCGCCAGTTGTTCCAGTTCTTCGCGCAATACGCCGCGGCTTACACCCTCCGGAACCCGCAAGCGGGCCTTGGCCTTGAACAACATTTCCCCAGACATCGAGGCACTTTCACAGCTGCTGTCCAGCTCCAGCACATTGACGCCATGGCGGGTCAATATGGAAGTGATGTCACGCACTATGCCTGGCCGGTCCTGGCCGATCAGTTCGAGTTCGAAATCGCGGGTCTCACCCTCCAAAGCGGGGTCTGAACTGCGCTGGGCGGTAACCTGCATGCCCTCGCCATCGAGTTGCAGCAACTGAGTGACCAGGGAGTCGCATTGCTCCGCCGGCACATGGGCCAGCAGGATGCCAGCGAATTTACCCGCCAGGGACAACATACTGCTATCCGTCCAGTTACCGCCATGTTCTTCTACCAGGTGGGACAGTCGCGCGACTATACCTGGCCGGTCATCACAAACAACCGTCACAACGATGGACTCGAACAAAGCTGGCTTATTCATACAAAAATTTCGCGCAGCAACAGGTAGAACAGTGCTGCCAGCAGACCACCCGCCGGAAGGGTTATCACCCATGAAGCTGCAATACCTCCTATAACCCGCAGATCAATGGCGCCGATACCGCGCGCCAGGCCCACACCAATCACGGCACCTACAGCAATGTGAGTTGTTGATACCGGCAGGCCAGTGCGGGATGCCAATACCACCGTAGCGGCTGCGGCCAGCGTGGCACAGAAACCGCGGCTGGGCGTCAGCTCGGTAATGCCCGTACCTATGGTCTGCATGACCCGGTAACCCAGCGTAGCCAGCCCGATAACGATGCCGAGGCCGCCCAGCGCCAGTATCCACAATGGCAAAGCAGATTGGCTGGCTATTACGCCACCCGACTGGACGATTCCGACTACGGCTGCCATCGGCCCTATGCCATTAGCCACATCGTTGGAACCATGCGCAAATGCCATGGCACAGGCGGTAAAAACCATCATCGGTGTGAAAACTTTCTCGACGCTGGAAAAGTGAAAATTACGGTCGGCAGCTGGATCCAGCTTGACCTTGCGAATCATGCTCCAGCCAATCAGGGCAAGTATCCCACCGAACAGTAAAGCAGCCAGAAAACTGTGGAATACTGACAGCTCAATGTCGAGATGAGACAGTCCCTTGAACAGGGTTACCAGCGAAATGAAAAAGCCCACCAGGAAAACGTAAGCAGGCCCCCAGCGTTTGGCACTTTGAAACGGCTGTTCTGTGTCGAGGATGAGGCGACGTATGCTCAGCATCAAGGCAAAAGCTACGGC
>JBBKVS010000199.1:0-3292 GCA_037968555.1 Lysobacterales bacterium
GGCTGCGGCAGCAGTCTGTGAATTCAGGAAGTCCGCTACTGGTAAACGGTGTTTCTGAGGACTTGCTGAATTTCAATGACTATGGGAAGACATTGCAGGCTTTAAAACAATTCGAAACAAAGCCGCTAACCATTCCGATTGGGGCGTTAGCAGCGGCTCTCAAACTGCTTAGTCCTCTGAAATTTCTGGTTTCCACTTCGTCAAAGATTCATCCAGACCGATTACTAAAGTTAACCCGTCCCAACGCCATTCATTCCAGCAAGTTGCAGCAGATGGATTATCCTTATTCGTGGCCGCTGGACCGGGCAATGGCTGACTGGCTGAACCGCGGGATTTGAACGTCTGAATTTGGCGATGCCGTCCGGGTTTAGTGAATTGTCAGGCATCAGCGACCCGCCACTCCATTTCCAACTTTCGTTCCTTAGGTTCATTTTCCTTACAAAGTCAGGGTGATAGTTGAGCTTGCTGGCGTATTGCCATATATTAGTGATATATAGCATCATCGGATCTGGAGGTTGCCATGAGCATAAAGACCGGAACTGTTTTTGAGAACAATCGCACCCAGTCAGTTCGATTGCCGGTGGACACCCGATTCCCCCCATCGGTTAAGCGCGTCCATGTTTTAGTGCGGGGTAATGAGCGCATTCTGACTCCCACCGATCAAACCTGGAATACCTTCTTCCTGGGCGAGGCCAGTGTGAGTGACGACTTTATGCAAGAGCGTGCTGATCAGTTCCAATCCGAGCGAGAGCCTCTCTGAAGGATTTCTGATGCTCAAATACATGCTGGACACCAACATTGCTATCTACATTATCAAGCGGCGGCCGCAGAGTCTGTTAGATGCTTTCAACCAGCGGGCGGGACAATTGTGTATCAGCTCGATCACTCTGGCAGAGTTGCACCATGGTGTCGAAAAAAGTGAACAGGTCAGCCGTAATCTTGCCGTGCTCGAGGACTTTGTCTCGCGTCTGGAAGTATTACCATACCCGGCGGAGGCCGCGGCTCAATATGGTGATATTCGCGCCGACCTGGAAAGAAAGGGACAGGTGATTGGCGTCAATGACCTGCACATTGCCGGCCATGCCCGATCCGAAGGGCTTGTGATTGTGACTAACAATGAGAAAGAGTTTGCGCGTGTAGCCGGGCTTAGGGTCGAGAATTGGCTATAAGCCGGTCCAGCTCCGGCCAAACTCAACAGTGGTAAGATGCGGGTGTTCTGACTTTTGGAATGAATCATACGATTGAGGAAGCGCGTGACAACCTGCGCGAGGCGCTGGAATTATTCTTTGCCTGCGCTTCAACCGACGAGGTAACCAGGCGGCTTGCCACGAGCTGAATTTGAAACATGATGCACTCCAGGGCAGAAGAAAATCAAACCTGAAGAGGGGATCGAGGGGGATATGAATTGACCCGCCAAGCCAACGCCTTGTTGGTCATCCTGGTCAGCTTCCTGCTGGCCTGGTGGCTGAGATTTGGACAGATTGCCTTACCCCAGCCTTACTTGTTGGCAATCCTGTTTACGCTTTTGGTTGCAGCTATTGTGCTTCCTGCCACAGGTGCATTTCGTCAAGAGTTCGAGTGGGCCATGATGCGACGCCTTCGTCGGCTGGTGGCCGGTTGGTCTGTGGTTGTGCTGGTACTGGTAAGCACAGCGGCCATCCTGAAGGAAACCGATACCTTTTCGCGTATCTGGTTTGGTTTGTGGGTTTTGATCACGCTGGCTGGTTTGATTCTGCTGGTGCTCATTACTCACGCCGCTGCGGTGCGTACACGGAAACTCGAACAGAAAGATCGAAAGGTGGTGCTGGTTGGCGCCGGTGAGTCTGCACAGAGAGTCGAATCCCGTTTGCGCGATGGCAATGCAACCAGTATGAACCTGGTGGCCTGCTTCGGCGAAGCCTGGTCAGCAACGGCGGTGTTGCCGGTTTCAGAGTTGGCGGAATTTGTCATTGCCAACAAAGTGCAGGAAGTCTGGATAGCCACTCCATGGGAACACAAGCCGCTGCTGGAACAAGCGCTGGATGCTTTGAAGGAGACGGTGGTTGATGTGAATGTGGTGCCAGACCTGCACCAGTACCGTCTGCTGAACCAGGGCATTACGGAATGGGGTGGTTTGCCGGTGATCAGCCTGGCCGGTACGCCGATGACAGGTTCAGAGCGGAGCTTGAAGACGATATTTGATTGGTTCGCAGCCTTCTTGATCGCCTTTATCACGCTGCCATTGACGCTGCTCATCGCCTTGCTGATCAAACTCAGCAGTCCAGGCCCGGTGTTATTTCGACAGCAACGCCATGGCCTGGGTGGTGAAGCCATCGAGATTTTCAAGTTTCGCACCATGCAGCAACATCGTGAGCAGAGTGGGCAAGTCACCCAAGCAAGAAAGCAGGACTCGCGAGTGACCTGGATAGGCCGCTTCCTGCGTCGCACCAGCCTGGACGAGTTGCCGCAGCTGATAAACGTGTTGAAGGGTGAAATGTCACTGGTAGGGCCGAGGCCGCATGCGATTGAGCACAACGAGGTATTCAAATCACGCATTCCGCGCTACATGCTGCGCCACAAGGTGAAGCCGGGGCTGACAGGTTGGGCACAAGTCAATGGCTATCGGGGTATCACGGATACGCCGGAGAAGATGGCCATGCGCATCGAGCACGACCTGTGGTACATCCAGAATTGGTCTTTATGGCTGGACCTGAAGATTCTTTTGATGACGCCGCTGGTAATGATTCACAAGAACGCATATTGAGGTAGTGGACCCCGCCCCGGATCAAGTCCGGGGTGACGTCGGTGGTGTTAATTGGGGTGACGTCGGTGGTGTTAGTTGGGGTGACGTGGGTGGTGATTGCCGGGGTGACGGTTACCCCGGATCAGGTCCCTCGAGACGGCATCAGGCTTACTTACTCCACTGCACCTTATCAATGATCTCGTCACCGGTCAGGCCGTCGAGATTTTTGGCCAGCTTGGTTTTGTCACGCCCGGAACTCAGGTCGTACACCATCAGGTACTGGATCGCGCCTTCGAGTGATATGTAATTAGCCTCGATGGCGGATTCCTTGATGGTCGCCAGGCTCGCGTCGAAAGCTTCCAGGCTGCTGCCATCCACGGGAATTTGCATGGCCGGATCCAGTTCAACAGCCTCATCTTCAGCGTCCGCCACTTCATCGGCTACATCGCTAACGGCAGGGGCTTCAGCCACTTGCGCAAACAGGGCTGGACTGGCGATCAATCCGCCTGCCAACAGCAGAAGGATTGAAAACGGAAAACTACGTTTAAACATACGGTTACAATTCATTGT
>JBBKVS010000200.1:0-8251 GCA_037968555.1 Lysobacterales bacterium
GTTGGGGTAGGCAAATCCTCCTTGCTCAACGCCTTGCTGGGTACCAACAGTTTTTCCACCAGCGCCTTGCATGGAGAGACCAGGACAGAACATCGTGCCAGCTGGAAAGAGCTGGAATCCGGCCACGTGGTCCTCATCGACACACCCGGCATAGATGAGCTGGATGGCCAACAGCGCGAGCAGTTGGCGAAAGAGATCAGCGATCGATCCGATATCGTGCTGATGGTTTGTGACGCAGACCTCACGCGACTGGAGCTGGCGGCGCTGGCCGACCTGGCGGCCCGGGGCCGCACCCTGATGCTGGTGCTGAACAAGGCTGACCGCTACAGCCGCGAAGAACAGGCGCAATTGCTACAACGTTTGCGGGAACGCACTGCGGGCTTGATTCCCGTTGCAAATGTTGTTGCCTGCAGCTCTGACCCCAGGCCCGAAACCGTACTGATGCAAGCCGCTGATGGCAGTGAAACAGAACAATTGCGACCGCGAGCAGCCGAAGTTGGTGCTTTGCGTACCATGCTTTGGCAGCTGCTGGAGAAAGATGGCAAAACCCTGGCCTTACTCAATGCCTCGCTGTTCACCAGTGAGCTGGACCAGAAAATTGCCAGCCGCATCGTTGCGCTGCGCAAGTCCGTGGCCGACAGCCTGATCCAGAAATATTGCCTGCTCAAAGGCCTGGCCGTTGCGGTCAACCCGGTGCCCGTGGCAGACCTGTTGGCGGCAGCAGGAACAGACATTGCCATGATCATGCACTTGGGTGAAATCTATGGCTTTCGCCTGGACAAACGCGAAGCTTCCAAGCTGCTGTTAACCATATCGGCACAATGGATTGCCTTGATGAGCGCCTACTGGGGAATGAACCTGGTTTCCAGCGCCCTGAAAACCATCAGCGTGGGCATGTCCACGGTACTGACTGCTTCGGCGCAAGGTGCATTGGCCTGGTATGCCACTTATCTGACCGGCAAAATGGCGCAGGACTGGTTTTCCCGCGGTAAGTCCTGGGGCGCTGCAGGGCCCAGAGAAGTGGCCAGGGAATTGCTCGCCAGCCTGGACCGCAATACCCTCATAGAAAACAGCATGAGTGAGATTCGCCGGCGCCTCGATGGTCGCTGATAGCGGATGCGATTGGCCTGCTGCGACCAGGCTGTGCAATCACAACTTGACAGTACCCGTTGGCCTGAGGCAAGTTCAGCGCAGGCCGATCAGGTCATTGACTGAAAAGTACACCATGAGCCAAAGCACCAATCCAGCCAAACCCGAAGTCAAATCCTGGGGTGACTTTGCCACTCCGTTCTTCCTGAGCAGCTACCCGGCGGCTGAAAAGCTGAATCGGGAACTGGAGGCCGCGTTCCTGCAACAGGAAGCGGAAGGGCCAAAACATGCTAATCAGCATGTAACCAGCAACCAGGTCAACGTTTTTGAAAGTCATTTTGATCTGTTCAAAGACCCCTCAGCCCCCGCCTGCGTGCTGGAACTGAAGAAATTTTTCCTGTTCGGAATATTTCACGCCATGGCCGAAACCAGTGGTTACAACAAGGACGAGTTGGAACAAATACGCGTATTCACCGATGCCTGGTATCACATCACCCACAACGGCGGTTTTATCTCCAGCCACAATCACCCCAATGCGTCCTGGTCAGCGGTTTACATGGTCAATCCAGGTAAGCCAGCGGAAAACGAGCCGCGCAATGGCGTATTGAGTTTCAAGGATCCAAGACCGACCGCCAATATGTACTGGGATCCGGGTAATGACCACTGGCAGCGACAGTTTCATATCGGCTCGGTCAATCACCCGATGAAACCCGGTGAGTTACTGGTATTTCCTTCCTTCGTCATGCACGAAGTCATGCCCTATTTCGGCGACACACCGCGCATCACGGTGGCTGCGAATTGCAGCTTCAAACGCATTTGAATTCAACAGGTCTGTCTAAAGAAGCACTGAACAAATCAGGGTTTCCCTAATCGGACAACAGGTCTGATTCAAACTGATCGAATGGTTTTACCGGCAGCTGTTCCAACAGGGGTTTGGCCCAAACCCTGGCACTCGCAATCTCATCTGCGAAGAGCGCCAATGTGGCTTGCTGCTCCAGCCGGTGGGCGGCCGGACTGTAGTCCGTGCCTGCCTGTTTGGAATGCCGACGAAAGGCACCTGATTGGACTGTCTGCTCAATCAGGTCCGACGATAAACCCAGCTGCAGAAATTCTGACACCGTAGTGATCACCGCTACTGGTTGGGCCAGAAAGCGCTCCATGCTCAGAGTCATCAGGCGGCCTGGCAAAGCCGCTTCGCTTTGTTGTTGCAAAAAGTAACGCTGGCAATGCCAGAACAAAACGCTTTGCTGCAGCAGGTCCAGGCTGGCCGGGTCAGGCACATCAACCCGCTGCAGATAATCGGAATCCTGCAACAAGGCGCGCAGGAAACCCGGCATGGTCGCTTCTGCCTCGGCCTTTTTCTTCAGTATGGAAAGCAGCAGCGCATCCAGGCTGCAACTCATCAGGATTGCCTTGCGGCCCGCTTGCTGTCGTCGGCTGCTGACGTGCGACATTAAACCCGTCATCAGAATATTGGCAAAATTGGAGGGCTTGATGAGCAGACGCTCGTCCGGATAGCTGCGCTCACACAGGGCAATCACATTTTCTGTCAAAGCTCCAGCGTCAGGTTTGTCGCCACTCGAAGTGTCCCTGACTACCTGTGCCAGTCGCGACAAGACCAAAGGCTCACGCAAAACCAGGGTACTACCAAGGTGATCCAGACAGCTCGCCAGCAAAGTTGAGCAACAGAATCCGGTATGAAATATCCAGGCGGATTGCGCAACTGGCTGATGCTGCAAAACCGCATCAACTTCGATTCCGCTCAAGCTGGTGGTTTCAGTTGGCTTGGGCTGAATGCGGTGATCCAGGAATGAGGAGGCCTTATAAGACTCCCGATTGACCCTGGCAAAATGATAGCGATCCTGCTGCATGTCAAAGCCAGCCAGCAGCCAGTCGGGGCTGCTCAAAGCATCAGCATTGGGTGCCAGTATCATGCCCCAGTTGGCTTTACAGGATCAGCCTGGCGCCGCTTCTGGTGCAACTGCGTCATAATGATGTACTTGGAACCCGACTGCGGGGGCGCATCACGGTAAAAAAATGGCCAACCCACTGGATGTATCAGGAACCTGCCCTCAACCGGCTGTATGCTTTTTTCAGCCCATTTGAACTCGGTGGCCCCGCCTTGCTCAACCGTATTGAGATACCACACAGCTGTCATGACACGGCTGTAGGAACCGCCGATATTGTCTGAATGCCAGTCAAAATGCTGGCCTGTTTCATAGCGCACCATGCGAAACCCTTCATGATGCACTTCAACTGCCTTGAAAGCCTCTGCCCAGCGCGACATGTAGTCGCGCAAGTGCTGGCCCAAGCGCATATTGGCTGTGTTGATAACATCTTCCCAACCCTGCCTGACCTCGACAAAATCGATTTCTGTAGTGTTTTTGAAATCAGGCCGGTATTGTCCTTCACCGACCTTGCCCGTCACTTTACGCGGATCATTTTCAAAACGATGTATCACATCCCGGCAAAAATCCGGACCCAGTGATTTTTCATAAATTCCAAAAAGATCATGCATCAGCTTGGTATTTTTTCCATGTTAGCCGGTTGAATTCAGACCGGAAGAATCTACCGGATTATACCCATGGCTATTCCCCTGAACGAAATGGAATATCAGTCTGTATAAGCCAGCAGGTCCAGTATGCGTTGATAATCAGCGCGGCTGGTCAATGAATGCTCCAAATCGGAACCAACATCCTGACGTGGCAGGGATTTGATCTCGCCCGATCCGGAGCGTCCAGGCATGACGTCGCCGGTGATATTGTCGTAGGAAGACCAGCGTTTGCTATAGGCCGGATCAAACGGTAATTGCAATGCGTCACACAATTGCAGCAGTGCGCCGTCGCTGTCCTGTGTGAAATCCTCGTAACGCAGGAATCCGGATTCCTTCGCCATTTCAGAATAACGGCGCACACCTTTGAGATATTTACCCACGCCCAGGCGCTGTGCAAACAAGGGGTTTTTGGTCAGGCTCAACCACTGATCGAGCGGGTGGCGCACCGAGGCAAATCGGATCAGTTCAAAATCGCCCTGCAGTGACTCAACCAATGCAGGTCGAAATTGAGCCTGGGTGAAGGGTATACCGATATAGTCCAGATGATTCCAGTCACGAAGCAGCAGAATTTTTCCCTGGTCCAGACAGCGCTGGGCAATCAAGGCAATGGCTGCAGCAAAGGTCATTTTACTAATACGCGAAGATTCCAGTTCGGCAGGGCTGATCAAGCCATACCATTCCATGGCCTGTTGCAAAGGATTGAACATGCGCCCACCCAAAGGATGAATTTCACTGAGCAAAACCACATTTTCCATGCTGGCCAGGCAGCGGCATATAACTGTACCGCCAGAGCGAGCCAGCTGATGCAGGATTCGGATACGCGGTTTGACAGCGGCCGCCTTTTCGCTGCGTGACAACTGCGCAGCAAGCTCAGAAGGCATAGTCAAAGGTCCTGATTTCGTCAGTGAATATCTGCTCAACCATGGCGCTTTGTTCAGCTGTGTACCATTCCTGGTAAGGCTTTCGATCAGTACGGAAACCGGACTTGGCCCGTACGCTTAACTGGCCGGGCCATGGCACGCCAAGCTGCCCGAATACTTCACCCAGCTGCTGGTCCAGCTGTTCATAGCGCAGTACACGATCGACCAGCATGGTTCCGTCTTCGTCGGTATAGAGTTCCCAACTGCGACAAAATCGGCCTCGCTGGAAATAATCAGCAAATTGATATTTCGATCCAGCCCGTGCGTTCGTCATGCAGAAATCTGAAACCGTTTTATCCCAGGGATTGCGCTCCACACAGAACTTGAAATAGCTACCCCAAATCTCGGGAGTTACGATTTGGCGAATTTGCCAGGCTGACATGTGGTTGCGATAGCCTTCAAAGTTTCGCGCCAGGTGGCCGGGTTCCGGGGGCACAATCGGCGTCAGCACATCTTCCGAACCACACAGTGGTGAAAGGTAGGTTTCGATACTGGTGCCCGCTGTTTTGATGGTCTTGATAAAAATGCAGCGGTATTTATGCGAAATAATCATGGTCGACCACAAATGGGGTCAGAGTAAAAATGCCGGGGCAGTTTGATACTGGGCAAAAGTGGGGCCAGAGTAAAAATGACTAAACGGCATAAAACATCAACCATCTCAATCATTTTTACTCTGACCCCAGACATGCAAAAACAAAAAGGCCACCCCTTGCGGGGTGGCCTTTCTGATCTGACACTAGCTCGTTTCTTGTACCCAGAGGGCTTAGAACGCGTGCTTGATGTTGAAGAACCAGCTACGTCCGAAGCCACGGTAAGTGTCATCGTCGGTGGTGGCATTAAAGCCCTGGTTCAGGAATGGCAGTGATTCGTCAGTCAGGTTGGTAACACCAACAGAGAACTGAGTGCCGAATGGAGCCGTGTAACGTCCCACCAGGTCGAAGTAGTACATGTCATCAATGGTATTAACCCAGATCTGATCTGCCGGTTGACCGAAGCCAGCGGCTGAATCGGGGCAATAAATATGACCGAAGCCTACTGCGTCACCGCACTCGGTTACGCCATCAATGTATTCAACACTGAAGCTTGCACCAAAATCACCCAATGACCAGTCAGTGTCTAAACGCCAGCGATACTCTGAGTAGGAAGAAACCCGACCCAGACCACGATGCTCAAACAAGCCAACTACGTCGGAAACTTCCGCTGTTTCAGAACCATCACCATTGAAGTCTTTAACGGTCAACAGTTCACGTTCGAGGTTGTAGGTTCCCATCCAGCCGAAGCCCCACAGACCAATGTCCGTATTCCAGTTGTAGTTAACCGACCAGTCGACACCACGAGCTGATTCAGGACCTACTTTCTGTACCAAGGTCAGCACTTCATCAATGTCACCATTGGAGAAGCGTTTGATACCTTCACAAAAACCAGGCACAGAACCCGTGGCACAACCAGAAATGACTACCGTAGCTGACGGTGTATTAATGGAATCATCAATTTCGATGTTCCAGTAATCCAGGGTCATGCTCAGGCCAGAAGCAAAGGTCGGTGACCAGGCGAGACCAGCCGTCCAGGTTTCACCTTCTTCAGGGGTAAGGTTGCTGTTACCACCGACACGGGCACGAGCCTGAGGATCGGTTTGAACGTAACCAGGAGGAACCTGACCTACGCAACCTGGCAAAGTGTTACCACTACCGGCACACGCGTCAACCGTATTCGGGAAGCTGTCGCCTACACCGGCGAACAGTTCAGAAATGTTGGGCTCACGATATACCTCACCCCAAGTAGCACGTACCAGCAAGCTGCGTACGGGCTGCCAGCGCAAACTGGCCTGCATGGTGGTGGAAGCATCGTAGATGGAGAAGTCGTCGTAACGAGCGCCCAGACCCAATTCCAGGTTTTCAGCGCCAGCCATTCCGGACAGTAATGGAATGTTGACTTCGCCATAGAAGGAATCGATGTTGTAGGAACCGTTTGTGCCTTGACCTGTGTTACCCGTGGTCGAATTTGTGACCTTGGCAGAGTCAGGAATGAAAACGTATTTCTCTTTACGACGCTCGAAACCTGCGGCCACACCCACGGTGCCAGCTGGAAGTTCGAATACATCGCCAACCACTGTAAAGTTGGTTACCTGACGCTCGTTGACAATACGATCATTCAACGGAATGGACAGATAATCCAACATATTCTGCTGGATCGGGTTGGTGTCCGGATTGGTGAAGGCGTTGAAAGATACGCAACCGTCAATCACTGCGCCTGGTACACCACAAACTACCTGGCCGGCGGCATTCAGGAACGATGGCCCGAGTGCATTGGCGAAACGTGCACCATTGAACTGACCGAAGTCGGTATCAGCGCGTTCGCTCTTGCCATAGTTATAGCTCAGATCCCAGGTCCAGCTGGTGCTGATGTCGCCGGTTACACCGGTAACGATTTGCCACTGGTCGATATTCTGCGTGAATGAACGACCACCCGTTTCAGTCAAACGTCTGCGGAACTGGGTTACGTTGACGCCGAATGGGTTGTAGTAATTGTCCTTGGAAATGACTACACCGGGTTCGATCTGCGTATAGCTTGGGTCAAAACGGCTGTCAAAAGGCAAAGGCGCCAACAACTGCTCAGAGCTACGATTGGCGAAACGCGCTTCCATATAGGCGGTTGTATTGTCAAACAATTCATAATCGCCCTGGAAGAAGAAGCTGGAGCGTTCATAAGGCGTTTGCAAGTAGTTAACCGGAGCAAAGTCGTAAGTGCCCGGGCCGCAATTCGGGCCTGCAGGAGCGTAGTCACTAACTGAGGTACCGGTTTTGCCCTGACAGATCGTCAGGTTATTGCCAAAACCGGGAATATTAAAGTAACCGTACTCACGGCGGCTTGAACCAAAAGTAGCCCAACCGGGATAACCGTCACCATCCTGGTCTACCCAGGGATCGCCGGAAAAACCGTACTGGTGGAATTCATCGGGATCATAAATTGCGACAGCAGCTTTCAGGTATTTTTCATCAAAGGCTGCCAGGAACACTTCATCCTGCTCGGTGTATTCAACGCCGATCACAAAATTACCGCGATCTGTATTGCCGCCGGTAATAAAGCTGGTCTGCCAGTTACGGCCCCCGGTATCGAAACTTTCGCCGATGCTGAATTCATACTCAGCCCCTTCGAAATTCTTGCGGGTGATGACGTTAACCACGCCAGCTACTGCGTCAGCACCATAAATAGCAGAAGCACCATCTTTCAGAATTTCAATGCGCTCTACCATGGCCACAGGAATGGTTGAGAAGTCGTTGAACAGGGCTGGCGCGCGCCGGCCATTGATCAGAACGAGCGTGCGGTTCGTGCCCATGCCACGAATATCCACAGCGACGCTACCATTGCCACCATTGTTTCGTTGGGTGGATGGTGGAGAACCATTCATCATTGGTAAGTCCTGGACCAACTCACCAAGGTCGGTAATACCGGTACGCTTGATGTCGTCACGATCCAGAACGGTTACGGGATTCGCGCCCTCAATGTCGATGCGGCTGATTCGAGAACCGGTTACTTGAACCCGGTCAAGATCAGCAGCTTCTTCTTCGCTGTCCTGTGCAAAAACAGGTGAAGAAGAGAGTGCGATACTTGCCATTGCACCAGGAACCAGTGCGTATTGCACGGCTTGGTACAGAGGATTACGGCTATGTTTCATCTAGACTCTCCA
>JBBKVS010000201.1:0-6268 GCA_037968555.1 Lysobacterales bacterium
GCCTACGCCGAAGCAGCAAAACTCTGCGACGAAGATGTGGAAATCAACCGCAGCATAGGCGAGCAGGGTCTGAATGTATTCAAAGAGATAGCTGCAAGAAAGCCAGGTAAAGTATTGAATATATTGACACATTGCAATGCCGGCTGGCTGGCAACTGTTGATTGGGGCACAGCACTGGCACCCATGTATCTGGCCCACGATTCCGGAATTAAAATTCATATATGGGTGGACGAAACCCGTCCCCGTAACCAGGGTGCGGCATTGACGGCCTGGGAATTGGCAGCGCATGGCGTGCCGCATGATGTGATCGTGGATAACGCCGGCGGACATCTGATGCAGCATGGCGAGGTGGACCTGTGCATTACCGGCACCGACCGCACCACCCGCAGTGGCGATGTCTGTAACAAGATAGGCACTTATCTCAAGGCACTGGCCGCTCACGATAACGGCATACCGTTTTACGTGGCTTTGCCTGGACCGACCATAGACTGGACCATGCGCGACGGTCTGGCTTCCATTCCCATCGAGGAACGCGACCCGGCTGAGGTCACCCAGGTGTCGGGAATGAACCAGCAGGGCGAGCTGCAATCCGTGGCGATAACCGCGCCGCATATCACCGCGCGCAATTTTGCCTTTGATGTGACGCCGGCAAGGCTGGTCACCGGCTTGATTACCGAACGCGGTGTCTGTGCGGCCAGCGAAGCAGGATTATTGGGCTTGTATCCGGAGATGAAGTAGCCAGCATGTCGGACCTGCAGCAACGCCAGGAATTGATTGCCACGGCCCTGGCCATGAATTCCAGCGGCATCAATGTGGGTACGACTGGCAACCTGAGTGTGCGTTTTGCTCATGGTATGTTGATCACGCCTTCCCGTATTCCTTATGCGGCGCTTGAACCTGCAGACATTGTGGCGGTGCATCTCGATGGCAGCTGGCCTGCCGTGCAAACGCCTTCCAGCGAATGGCGTTTCCACCGTGATATTTATCTGCAGCGTCCGGATGCACAAGCCATCGTGCATGCCCATCCGGTGCATTGCTCGGCATTGGCCAGCCTGCACCGTTCCATTCCGGCCTTTCATTACATGGTGGCAGTGGCCGGTGGCAAGGACATACGCTGCTGTGGCTATGCGACCTACGGCACGCAGGAATTATCCGATCTGATTATTGCCGCTTTGCAGGACCGCAAAGCCTGCCTGATGGCCAATCACGGCCTGGTTTGCCTGGAATCTGATTTGTCGCGCGCAATGGCGCTGGCGGTGGAAGTTGAAAACCTGGCGCGTACTTATTGCCAGGCACTGAGCCTGGGTGAGCCGGTGATACTGGATGATGCAGAAATGCAGCGCGTGATTGAAAAGCTGGGGCATCGCGGCTCCAACGCCTGAACTCTAGCGATAGGGCAGATCCTTACCGCGCTGGCGTTGCACCGCAATACTCTGGTTCTTGCCGGCCAGCACCGCCAATTGATACAGACTTTCTCGCGCCAGTGCATTGCCTTCAGAACCATTCCAGCTTTTACGATACAGGCGCTTGATGGCATTCACCGCATCGGGTGATCTATCCATCAGTGCCTGTGCCAGTTGTTGACTGGCCTCCAGCACATCGTCGCAGACTTCGCTGACCAGACCCAATTCCAGGGCGCGTTCGGCGCTTAATAATTCCGCCGTCATGGCCAAGCGCATGGCCTGATCACGCGGCATTAATTCCCGCAAGGCCAATGTACCGCCCATATCCGGAATCATGCCCCAGCGCGCTTCCATAATGGAAAGCTGTGCCTGCGAATGCGCCATGCGGAAATCAGCGCCCAGTGCTATCTGCAAACCACCACCCAGGCAGTTGCCTTGAATAGCAACGATTACCGGTACCCGCAGTCGTCGCCAACCCACGCTGACTTTCTGTGCCAGGTTGGGGCGCCAGGGCCACCATTTCCACAACAGTTGTACGGGGCCGCTGCGTTTGCTGAACATGGCTTTGATGTCCAGCCCGCTGCAGAAATCCTCGCCCTTGCCGCTGAGAATGACCACCCGCACATCCTTGCGCCGCGCGACGGCTTTTTGCGCATCGACAATGGCGCGGAACATATCCAGGTCCAGAGCATTGCGTTTGTCGGCACGGTCCAGTTGTACATGGGCCAGGCCGTCTGTGACTTGCAGCGTTACGCGTTGACGAAAATTAATCATGGCCGCAGTTTAGCCGAAAAATCCGCTTGCTTCGTGCACGCTTGCTCCGGCCATGGCTATACTGCTGCAATCAATCAAAGCAGGCTGGATTATGATCAGTAAATTGCCCAATGCCGGCACCACCATATTCACCGTCATGTCCAAACTGGCGCAGGACGAAGGCGCCATCAACCTGGCGCAGGGCTTCCCGGATTTTGACGGGCCGGCTGCTTTGCGTGATCGGATTTACTGGCATATGAATCATGGTCACAACCAGTATTCGCCACTGGCCGGAGTGCCGGAGTTGCGCGAGCAGATCGCTGCCAAAGTAGCGCAGTTGTACGGCCGGGTAGTGGATCCGGCAAGCGAAATCACTGTGACTCCGGGTGCTACTGAGGCTCTTTATTGTGCCATCACGGCCGTGGTACATCCCGGTGATGAGGTCATCGTATTTGATCCGGCTTATGACACTTATGACCCGGCAGTCACGCTCAATGGCGGTGTCTGTCGGCATATTCCCATGACTTATCCGGATTTCCGCATCGACTGGCAGCGTGTGCGCGAGACCGTGAATGACCGCACCCGGCTGATCATATTGAACACCCCGCATAACCCTTCCGGCACCTGTTTGATGGAAAGTGACTTCGCGGAATTGCGGGAAATTGTCAAGGAGCGGGATATCTACCTGCTTTCCGATGAAGTGTATGAACACATCGTCTTTGATCAGCAGCCCCACCGCAGCCTGTTGTCCTGTGCCGAGCTGGCAGCGCGAAGTTTTGTGGTGTTTTCATTTGGCAAGACTTTCCACGCCACCGGCTGGCGGGTGGGTTATTGCGTGGCGCCGACGACACTGATGACGGAGTTTTTGCGCATACACCAGTTCATCAACTTCAGCACCAATGCCCCCATGCAATATGGCATTGCTGATTTCATGCGGGATGATCCGGATTTTTGCCGTGAGCTGCCGGCCTTCTATCAGCAAAAGCGCGATTTATTCACCGACCTGATGACCGACAGCCGTTTCCAGATGCAGCCGACTGCTGGCAGTTTTTTCCAGCTGGCAGACTACAGCGCCATCAGTGATGAGCCCGACACCGAATTCGCCAGACGCCTGACCCGAGAACACAAGGTCGCAGTGATTCCGGTCTCGGTGTTTTACCAGCAGCCTCCCGCGCAAAACGTCGTGCGCTTCTGCTTTGCCAAAAATGCAGACACGCTCAAGCAGGCGGCAGAGCTGCTGGGAAGGCTCTAAGGAAATTCTGGTTGATCACAGCTGATTTGGCACACGGACGTGCCAAAAATTACCAGATACGGCAGACTTCCGCCTCAGGCTTGACCAGCGCCGCATCAGCCGCGCAATTGAAGGCTTTGGCAAACTCCGGCATGTTGACCACCACGCCATTGATGCGGTATTTCGGTGGTGAGTGGGGATCAGTAGCGGCATGCAAGCGCAGTGATTCCGGGCGTTCCGCGGCACAGGCCCATTGGGCAAAACCGACAAAAAAGCGCTGGTCGGGAGTCAGTTCATCAGCGGTCTGCAGATCCTGTTCGGCGGTTTCCTTGCGCCAGGCATCCCAAGCCAGGATCAAGCCACCAAGGTCAGCTATATCTTCCCCGGAAGTCAGTTCCGCATTGATGAAGATTTCGTCGATTACCCGATAACTGCCGTACTGCTTGCGTACACAGTCGGCACGTTCTTCAAAAGCGCTGGCGTCGGCTTCGCTCCACCAATCGCGCAGATTGCCATCACCATCATACTGCCGGCCCTCATCATCAAAACCGTGCACCAGTTCATGGCCTATGGTGCCGCCAGTATTGCCATAGTTGGGCGCAGCGTCCAGTTTGGGGTCATACAGGGGTGGCATCAAAACGCCGGCCGGAAAATTAATGTCGTTCATGGAGGGGTTGTAATAAGCGTTCACCGTGGCCGGGGTCATAAACCATTCACCGCGATCCAGCGGCAGTCCTATTTTGGCCAGTTGCCGTTGCAGATCGAACCAGGTAGCGCGGGAAACATTGCCATAAAAATCATCGGCTTTGATCTCAACGCTGGAATAGTCACGCCACTGATCCGGGTAGCCGATCTTGTCGCGCATTTTCTGCAACTTGTCGTGTGCCTGGGCGCGGGTTGCAGGACTCATCCAGGCCAGCGAGTCTATGCGTTCTGCCATGGCGTATTGAATCTGCACGGTCATGCGTTTGACGTCTTCACGCACTTGCGACGGAAAATTGCGTTCGACGAATTCACGTCCCAGTGCTTCACCCAGCTGTTGATCCACCATGCTGACGCAAGTACGCCACCGCGGACGTTGGGTATCGACGCCGCGCAAACGCTGGCTGTAAAAAGCAAAATTCTGGTCACGAAAAGGCTTGGAGACCATTTCCGCACGGGTGTTGATTAAAGCCCAGCGTAAGTAGGTTTTCAGGTCCTGCAACGATTCGCGCTGGATGGTGGACTGCACTTCCAGCACAAACAGCGGTTGGGAGATATTCAGCCAGGGCTCGATTTTCAAACCGGTGCGTGAAAACAGCGCGGCCCAGTCCAGGTCGGGCGCCATCTTCTGCAGTTCGGCCAGGCTCATGCGGTGATAAGTGTTGTAGGGGTCGCGGCGCTCCACCAGGGTCAACGAAGCCTTGGCCAGGGCGGATTCTATGCGCACCACGGTGGTCGACGATAGCTTGGCCAGGTCGGCATCCTGACCCAGCAGTTGAAACATGGCAGTGAGGTGATCGCGGTAAGCCTGCATGATGGACTTGCGGTCTTCGTTGTCTTCCAGGTAGTAGTCCCGGTCTGGCAATCCCAGACCGCCCGCGAATACCGCACCTATGGTTTGCCTGGCATCCTCGGCATCCTGCTGCGAGCCTATCGCCATGAAATAGTTCTGCGTGTCACTGGTGGCAATCAGCTGGCCTAACAGGGCGCCAATGCCTTTGCGGTCCTGCAGCTGTTCAATGGCAGCCAGCTCTGCCTGCAAAGGCTTAATGCCGGCCAGGTCTATGGCCTCTTCATTCATGCAGGCGGCAAAATAATCGCCGATCTGGGCTTGGGTGGCGGTGCGGTTTGAGCTGTCTTTGGATAATTCTTCCAAAATTCCCCAGAGATAGCGCTGGTTATCCACGTAGAGCTTGCCATAAGTGCTCCAGCTGGCCTGGTCAGCTGGAATCGGGTTGTTCTGGAGCCAGCCGCCGCAGGCGAATTGATAAAGGTCATCACACGGATCAGCACTGCGATCCATGGAGCTCAGGTTCAGGCTGGGGCTATAGGGCAGGGCGGTAGTGGCCTGCTCGTCGGCCAACAGCTGGCTGGCTGGCCAGAGCAGCAGGCCAGCTGCGAGCAGGAGGCGCTTATTCAGGTATGACATAAAGATTTCCCTTGCAGATGTCAGAAGCTGGCGATGATTATGCATGGCCACTTGTGACATGGCCAATGCGTTAGCGTTGTAAGGAGTGGCTTTGCGTCCGGAATGTTATTGCGGCAGCACGGCGGTTGCCTGCCACTGGTCCAGTGGGCAATATATAGCCGGGTCAGCCAAGGTATCTGCCAGTGCTGCGCCCAGGATTTTCGCCCAGCGCTGGCTGCCAGCCGCATTGCTGACCAGGTCCTGCCGGACTTCAATTCCCAGGTGCGGAATGCCGCGGCGTTCCGCGTGGAAGTCGATGGTAAAGTCATGTGGATGACTACCTGAATAAGGCTGGTTGTCACCTATGCAAAATTCCTGCAGCGCATTCAATCTGCTTAATAACGGCATGGCAATGCGGGGATCCTTGTCCCACATCAGACCCACATGCCAGGGGCGTTGCAGCTCGCCATATTTCGGTGTGAAGCTATGTATGGACAGCAGTGCTGGCGTGATACCACTGGCCTCGAAATCATCCAGTCGTGCTGCAATAGCCGCATGGTAGGGCCGGAAAAAAGTCTCAATTCGCATGGACCTTTGTTGTGCGTCGAGAATTTCATTGCCCGGAATGAAAATGCAGTCACTGATGAGTGGAATGGCGCTGGCATCTTCGAGTTGACGATTGAGGTCTATGACCAGGCGTGAATAGCCAGCCATGATCAGAGGGGCATCCAACAGATCAGCCAGCCCTCTGGCCAAATCAGCTGAACCTAT
>JBBKVS010000202.1:0-7742 GCA_037968555.1 Lysobacterales bacterium
CAACCATTCGTCCCAGAAAAAATCGGTAGCCACAAACCAGGCTTGTATGCTTTGCTCTGCGGTGTAGGCATCCGTGGCAATAGTAGAATCACCAATCTGCCAGCCAGTGGGGCCAATGGGGTCAGCAAACAGGATGTCTTCCGGATTCAGATGACGGCGTAAATCCAGGCTGCCGGATAATGGCCCTCTGGACTGGAAGGCGAAGCGCCGTACGTTCGAATCGCGATCTTTGGCGACATCATTCAGCCCGGCTTTCAGCCGCAAGTCCATTTTCTTCCAGAATTTCAAGGGCTGGCTGATAGCCAGGCTCCAGTTATCACTGTTGTCTTCCAAACTGCTCCAACGCCATTGGTTACCATCATTGCGCAGCGAAAAAATCAGGTCGTCTTCCGAGTCCGTCAAGGTGTCCGGATCATAGCGATAGCTGCGGGTACCCGGTTCATCGGCTGCGGCCTGGGCCTTGGTATAAGCCCAGTTGACTTGCATATCCCAGAGTTTTGGAATCAGATGCTCGCCCAGCAGCTGGTTGGAAATGACCTCCCGCTCGGCCCATTCCAGCAAGGTGAACTGAACTTCGCCGCCTTCAGCGTCCTTGTTGAAACCCTGTTCGCGCTGGGTACGGTCGGTGGTCTGGCGCAAGGTCATCCAGTTGTAAGTCAGCCGGTGGTTGTCGGCGATTTCAGCGCCCAGGGTGAAGAAGCCGGACAGGCCTATCTCACGCACAGTAGCCACGCGACTGTAGTCATTCTCCGAAACCAGCTCACCACCCGAGACGATGTAATCGGTTCTGCGTTGCCTGGTGGTCAGCCAGTCATCACCGTAATCCACTGCCGCCAGAAAGCCCAGGTCCAGCTTCTCGTTTACGGCATAGCGATCGCCACCGCTGAACTTGAAACCCCAGTTGGGCGCAATGTCTTCCTGTTCTGTGGCGTAGTTGACGGGCAGCGATTCACCAATCGCTTCCAGCTGTTCCTTGCTATAGCCTTGCCCGGTGAAGCGATTGAATTCTGTGACCCTGGTACCGTCAGCACTGGCTTCCCGCAAGGGTTCGGGTTGCGCGCGCGTTCCATCGTCGTAACCGGTCCAATCCCGCCCGCCACCGTCATAGCGCAAACCTTCTTTGCCGCTGGTGCCATCGCGATAGCCGATGTTCAGTTCAGCTTCGAAGAATTTTTCTTCGGGCAAGTGCTTGGTACGCAGTAATACCGTACCGCCGCCGAATTCTGCCGGCAGGTCAGGAGTGAAGCCCTTCTGTACGGAAATACTTTCAATGATGCCTGAGGGAAACAGGTCCAGCGGTACCACGCGGCGCACCGGATCAGGGCTGGGTATATTGGCGCCATTGAGCAGGGTGCTGGAATAGCGTTCTCCCAGGCCACGCACATAAATGAAGCGACCGCCTACCAGGGTCAGCCCTGTTACACGCTTCAGCGCTGACGCAGCATCGCTGTCGCCGGCCTTGGAAATCTGCTCGGCAGCAAGGATGTTGCCAATGGCCACATCTTCTTTGCGTTCTTCCAGTACTGAGGCCAGGCTGCCGGAAATATGCGGCACCACCACTACAAACTCGGGTAACTCGGAACCCGCCGGTGTCAGTTGCAGACTGAGGCTGGTGGATTCATTGGCTTTCACTTCGATATCGTCACGACTCAGGGTGTTGAAGGCGCTGTGCAAAATGGACAGGGAACGCTTGCCGGAAGGTACCACAATTTCAAACTTGCCTTCATCATCGCTGCGCAGGTCGGCGCTGACACCGCTGATGTAAATCCGCGCCCCCGCAACCGGCAGGCCATCGTCGGCGCTGAGTAGCTGGCCTCGTACTATTCCGGGGACAGATTCGGCCCGTTTTTCCTGGTTCTCAGAAGCAACTGCCTGATCACTCGCATAGCCTTGCGATGATTCCACGTCATAGATGGCTGAACCACCGCCTGTCACATCAACTATCCACTGCGCCACTTCGTCCTGCACAGCGAGTATCTGTTGATCCAGCACTACCGTATCCTGCAATCTGAGTTCCAGAAAATGCAGTCCGGCTGACACATGCAAGTTCGCCACTCCCTGTGCATTGGTCAGGGTTTGTAATTCCCCATCGATAAGAATTTCAATGCCATTAACCGGCGAGCCCTGGTCAAACACATACAGCGTCAAGCTGGCCTGTTGTGCCCAAGCGTTGCCAGCCAGCCAAAAGACTGCCACACAGACCAGTGCGGAAACCCGGAATTTTGATTTGATCAAAGACATTTCCAGCGCTCCGAATTGCAGTCAGCGATGGAGCGTCGCAGCTCGGCCGCTTTGCGGAACAGGTCTGGCCGGGTGAGTTGTGATAATTGCTCTTCAGCAGCGGGAAAATCGCCACTTTTGAACATGGCGTAGGCGATGGCGTAGCGCAGGTCTTCTTCTTGCAGCAAGCCTACTCGGCGCAATGGCAGTTCCATGGCAGCAGCCTGCTCGTAGCTTTCCATCTGCAGATACAAGGCCAGTCGTTGCCGCAGCTTCTCCGGCTGGTCAGCCAACTGGCCGTTCAATGCCAATGCCCTATGATATTGCCCGGCGCGCCGATACAGTTCTGCTGCCTCGGTCATTAACTCAGGTTCCAACAGGGCTGCCTGATAAAGCACATCGGCCGCTGGATTGAGTTCACCGCGGTCTATGTAAACATGCGCCAATACTTTCTTGACCTGCGCGGAATAGGGGAAATGCAACTGAGCGCTTTCCAGCAGAACGGCCGCTTCATCCAACTCACCGCTGGCGCGCAAAGCGTTGCCAAAAGCCAGGTAGTCCTCCAGTTTGCCAGCACCGTTTTCCAGATAGTCACGGCCCAGTACTACAGCCCGTTGGAACAGCCCCATATCGACCAGGTAAAACACTTTGCGGCGAAGGAAGCTGTCGTCGCGGGGAAACAGCCCAGTGGCCAGGTCCAGCGTGGCCAGAGCTTCTATCGGCTGATCCAGTAACCAGTAGCTTTGCGCTCGCATATGAAAAACTGAGGGCAATTGCTGTAGCTCGGCTCCGGCTGCATCCAGTGCCGCCAGAGTGCTTTTATAATCTTCCAGCTGGTATGAAATCTGTGCCAGGTAGACATAAACCACGGTATCCACCGATCCGCTTCTAATTGCGGACTGCAATTCGGTTTGTGCCAGTTCCGGTTGATTGCTGCGCATAAAGGCCGTACCGCGCAGGCTGTGATAACGGGACAGATCAAATCCCTCGGCCTGAGTATCGGCCTGATCCAGAGCCAGCAAGGCGCGTTCGACGTTGCCATCGCGCAGCATCAATGCGGCCAGGTCCAGGTGGTCAATATCGTCAGCCTGTTCAGCTGAAAAAGCAGGGGCTGTGCCCAGGAGAAGAAGCGAGAGTAGAAAGCTGTACAGGCGCATGATGTTCAATCCAGATCAAAGCGTATGCGTTGTTTGGCCCAGGACCGAACAGCCTGGCCCTGGTATAAAGCCGGTTCGAAGCGCCACTGGCTGATGCCCTGGGTGGCAGCTTCGTCGAATACCCCTTGCGGTGAAGATTCGATCACCTTGATCTGTTCGATATCACCGGTGACACCAATCAACAGGGAAAAAATCACGTAGCCTTCGATGCCCCTGGCTCTGGCCCGGGGTGGAAACACCGGTGCCGCCTGGTAGCTGGCCTGTGGTGGCTGGTCTACCGTGTCGTCGGTCATTACCATGCCCTCAGCAGCGCCCAGCAGATCGCCTTCCAGTGCTCCCAGATCATCGGCAGAAAAGCCGGGCAAGCCCATGTCGATGCCGGACAGGGCTGTGTCCAGGCCGCTCAGGGGAGCAGGCGCACTGCGCGGCTGACGCCGTGGCTTGGGCTTGGGTTTGGGTTTTTGCAGCTGCTGGTCCGGCGGTGGTTTTTTGCGCTGCAGCGCAATCTGGTTGCCCACTTCGGCACGGCTGTCTTCCAGCGAATCCGAATATTGATTGACCAGCAATACCGTACCGAGCACCAGGACAGTGCCCAGGGTCATGGAGGCACAGGCCCAGGCCAGGCGCCGGTAACGTTCGCGTGATTGCATTAACCAGCCCCGGCTTCCGCAACGGTAGCCACACCCACATCATTGGCACCCGCGAGGCGGGCCTGATCTACCACTTCCACCAGTCGACCGGCAGGTACTCCATCATCGGTGATCACCAGCACCGATTTGGTGGTCATGGTTTTCAATTGATCGCGCAGTCGGCTCTGGATGACCCAGATCTGCACCGGTTCACCGTCCAGGTAGGTATCGCCACTGGCATCGATATACAGGCGTATAGCCTTGGTGGAAGCGGTCACTGCTGTGGAAGCGGCAGGTCGATTCAGGTCCAGTTTCATGTCTTTGACAAAGGTCGTGCTGACCATGAAAAAAATCAGCAGGATGAATACCATGTCGATCAAAGGTGAAACATTGATGTCCTGTATGGCTTCTTTTCGTTCGCGATAACGCATGTTCACTTACTCCCGGAGGAAATGTCAGTACAGAGCACGTCTTTCATCTGTGCCAATTCCAGTTCAATGTCTTTTTGTCGGCGATTCAAAGCCCCGTTCACAACCAGCCCGGGTATGGCTACAGCCAAACCCATCTGCGTGGTAATCAGTGCTTGTGAAATTCCTCCGGCAATACCACCCGACTGGGAGAAAAGCGACATATCACCCAGCGAATCGAAGGTTTCAATCATGCCAATTACTGTTCCCAGCAATCCCAGTAAAGGAGCGGACAGAACAATAGTCGTAATCAGGACGTTGTATTTTCCCAGATCGCGTTCTTCTTGCCAGAAGGCATCGTCGAGCAAGGAACGTAAATCCTGACTGGCAGCGCTGGCCTTCAGGGTGATGCCCTGCTGCAAGGCTCGGACCAGGATGCCGTCGTCTGATGCTTTCTTGCCTTTCTCGGCTCTGGCCAGCAGATTGCGCACGCCACGCTTGGTGCCGCGTTTCAGGGTTGCAAAGCGATAGCCAATGGCGAACCACATCACCAGGGTGGCGGTCAGCAAGGGCGGCATAACCCAGCCGCCTGCCTGTATGTAGTCCGCTATCTGCTGTAGCAAGGACGCAAACATGGATCATGCTGCCTGGCTGGCAGATTTACGGGTGGTATGCAGGTTGATGACATGCAATGCAGCTTTTTCCATCTCATCCTTGATGGATTCAGCCCAGCCGGATAGCAGATTGCCGAATATCAAAGCGGGGATGGCGACTGCCAGACCCACTTCCGTAGTGACCAGCGCAATGGAGATGCCACCCGATAACAGCTTGGGATCACCGGTACCGAACTCAGTGATGATGTCAAAAGTGGAGATCATGCCGGTAACTGTACCCAACAGTCCCAGTAGCGGGGCCACCGCGGCAATAACGATGATGAAGGCACCAAAACGATTCAGGTGAGCGCTTTCATGCAATATCTGTTCAGAAACTATGTCCTCAATATGTGCCCGGTCGCGCTCCAGGTTACGCACTGCCGATGCCACCACGCGTGAAGTCGAGCCTTTCAATTGCTTACAGGCTTTCAGAGCGGCCTCAAGCTTGCCTGCTGATACCAGCTCGCCCACCTCTTCCTGTACTCGCCCAGTGCTGGCACTGGCCGTGCGCAGAAAGGCGGAACGTAGAATAATCAACATGGTGGCCAGTGCACCCAGGCCAACAATAATCCACGCAATCAAACCGCCACTCTGGATCACGCTGAGCAGGGTTTTGCCAGCGGTTTCTTCAATGGCTTTCTGGCTGGATTCAAACAGGAAAATCTTCACCGCTGCGGGTGACTCACCCCTGGCTAAAGCCTGGGCAGTTTCTGGGTCAGAAGCGGACCAGACTTTAAGGTGACCATCACCCGCAGGTGCCAGTGCACCACCTTCATCACTGGTTATACCAAAGGCTGCGATATTACCGATACGTATGATATCGCCCTGGACTTCAGTGCCGTTGGCCAGGAAGAAGCTGCCGGGAGCAGTCTGCAGGCGCCCTTGCTTTTGCAGAATGTCGAATGTGGTGTCGAACAGGGCAGCAATTTTCATGCTATCGCCCTGCTCTGAGTTCATATTCCAAAGAATTTTACCGTCGGCCTGATCCAGGCTTTCCAGCGTTGCTGAGGCTTGCAGGTAAGTCGATTCCAAGGTGTTCCTGCTGTCTTCCACTGCAGTCACCTGGCGCTCAGCGTCTTCCAGCATTTCATTGATGCGCTCGCTGCGGGTTTGGGCCGCAATGTACTCGCCTTCGATACGGTCCATGCTGGCTTGCTTGTCCCTTTGCGCTTTTGCAGAACTGGTTTCGAATTCCGCCTGGCGGACTCGCAAATCCTTTAATTGCGCATCCAGAAAGGCATATTCCTTCTGGTAGGCAGTTTGCAATTCATCGCGGGTTTTCAGTGGATTGATGGTCGCCGCAGCTGCCACTGCAGGTGACTGCGCAGCGCCATCTGCCGCTTGTGCCCAGAGGGTGGACGACAGGCTCAAGCCCAGTCCTGTCAGCAGGCAGAGGCTCAAGCTGTGTAAGTTCTGAATCGAATATTTCATGATCCCGCCTCCAAGGAACGTGGCAGCGCATTCGGCAATTCGAAGTAGCCCTGGCGTATCTGTTTGCGCAATGCATCGAACAGCCGGGCTGTTCTTTCCTGGTCGGCGGGGTCGCTGAGTAATTCAAAGCGCCAGCCCTGTGTTGACTCAAATGCGCGGCCGTATTTCAGGTCACGGGTGCGGAAATACATCATGGCATTTCCCAGTTTGGCAATATCAACCAGCACATTTGCGCCATTCAGTTCTATGGACTGGCTGTAAATAGCGTTCTCACGACTGATACGCATTTCGTCCTCAACAAAGGCCCACAATCGATTGAAGGCCCGTTGTGCGGTCAGTATGCCACCGGCCAGTTGTGTATCGATCTCATCCAGCTCTGCCAGTCGCTCACCGCGTTTGAATGGGAAGCCGCGACTGACTTGTTGACGCAACTTGCTCAGCTGATCCAGCAACACCGGTTCGAGCGCACTGGAGCTGTCACCCGCTGCCGCAACATCCAGCCGCATTTTTTCCAGTTCCTGTTCCAACTGCTGTAATCGCAGAGCTTCGCGATCACGACTGGCTTCCAGCTCCGTCAATTGTGCAGTCAGGAAGGCCATGCGGTTTTTATGTTCGTCGCGCGACAGGGCCAATTCAGATTGCAATTCATCGACCTGGCCGCGCATCTGTACCAGGCGACTGGCGAGATTTTCGCTGGCCTCCTGAGCTTTGGATTCGGCCGGCATCAGCAATGTCATGCCTGTCAACAGGGTGCAGGCCATGAAACAGGACTTAAGTGTGAGGTTCTTCATGTCGCTTTTGGGTCTCTCTGTGGGTCTCTTTGTGAGTCTCTAAATGAGTCTTTGTACTGATGACTCAGCAACTGAATTTCTGAAGCTTCGATGCGGCGCAGTCTAGGAGGCGTTTATGACATCACTGTGACAATCGGCTGATTGTTATGTAATGCAGCTGTCATGAAATGGTCACGCTGCTGCAACACAAGACCCCTAGCATTCCTTCCCGACCACGTTGGAATACACGCGTGTTCACAACTGAGAAACGGGAAATCAAGGAAACGAAAATGAGCTACAGGAATTCATTAATGGCAGTGATCGCAATACTGCTGAGCATGATTACGATGTCGGTAAATGCATTCACCATCGACCGCCAACTGGATGGATACTGGATAGAGAAAGGTCTGGACACGCGTCGTGGCTGGGGATTGCAGTACATACCAGTAGGTCCGGAACAGGGCGTGATTTTCAT
>JBBKVS010000203.1:0-4447 GCA_037968555.1 Lysobacterales bacterium
TTGGCAGTCAGGTCGCCATCAACCTCACCCGCTACGCGTATGGTCTTGGCTGTCACATCGGCCATGACCTTGCCGGTTTTGCCGATGGTGACATCATTGCCAGCGAGGCTGATACGGCCATCGACCCGGCCTTCTATCAGGATATTCTCGTTGCCACTGATTTCACCGCTAACCTTGATTCCTGCACCGATTACAGCTGCTTTCCCTGCAGTCTGTGATAATCCGGCAGACGGCGCCGTAATGGCAGGTTCCGCTGCTTTGGTATCCATAACTCGATCTGTAGAACTGGTAGTTTTGAGTTTATCGAACATGTTGAAATCCCTTTGCTTGTGGATAACAGGGCTTCACATCGTATCAACACGTGACGCGCAGGGCTAGTCAAACTCCCGGTCATGGTTGAACCGGGAGTCTGGGCAGGTTTCAAATTTTAGTCAGGACGTGCTTCAGGCAGCTTGTGTGACACGGGCGCAGCGTTTGCTGATCAGGCTACGAGCCTGATCAGGCGTCTTTTTCAAGGCTGCAGCCAATTCGTCTACCAGGCATTCCAACGAATGATTCATATGGGCGCGATCAGAAGCTCGCAAACTGCCTTCTGCTTCCAACAGGCTCAGTCCTTTATAAACTTCGGCATAACCAAAGGGGTCGCCGCTTTCAATAACAGCCTGGTTCTTGTTGGCCCGAGCTTTCCACTGCTTGCTCATGCGGCCTTTCCAGGTTTCCAGGTGCTCCAGCAGGCGTTTGGCTTCCTTGGCATTGATGGGATTGCGAACCGTTTCATCCAGGTCTTGCTTGCGCAACATCAGCGTCAGCTTGTCACGTTTGAAATAGAGGTTGGCAAATGTAGTTTCTTCTTCACCACTGAAACTTCTTTTACAGATAGATTCAACTTTACCGATCCCGTGGCGCGGGTGGTAAACGCTATCTCCTTGATTAATAGTAATATGCCTTCTCCTGGGGGGACTGGTTCGGGACAGAAAAATTAGTCAATACGAATCAGTATCTTACATGAAATTTCGGTCATTTTCAATGGCATAAACAGGCAGAATGAGAGCTATTCAGCTTTTTTCTCGCTGGATTTGTCAGATTTTTCAGATTGTGCTGGAGCTTGATCACCGATCAGGCTTTTAACCGGGCAAATGGCGAAAATCGGGCACTTCTTGCAGCCCACTGCAATGGCAACAGGACAAATCGTCATTACTACTCCTTGAATAAAGCACTGAATGAAAACGGTACAACGGGATTTGGCCCGAGCAGATCATACGCTTAAATGCGGGCCAAAAGCGGGGTCCGGGGAGATTTCCACGCGAAATTTAGCCTTACGCCGCAAATATCTTCAGCAAACTCTGATTTATCCAGGGCCTCATGAAATTTTCTTCCCTCGCAGCTCGGCTGCGAAACTGCGCATCAGGGCGAGGACCTGGAGAAACAGCAGAATCGCATAAGGAATGGCCCCGACTATGGCCACTGCCTTGTTCACATCGGCTGAATCGAGAGCCAGCAGGCCAGCGGCCAGAAATACGGTCAAGCCGCCCCATAACAGGGTTTTGCTGCGCGCTGGGTTGGGATCACCGCCGCTGCTGATCATGCCGAGCACGTAGGCGGCCGAGTCGGCGCTGGTCACCAGGAAAATGAACAGCAGCAAGCAGGCCATCCACATCATCACCAGGCCCAGGTGGGCTAATTGTGGCGGAAAGCCACTGAACCAGGCAAACAAGGGTGCGGTGTAGTCCACTTGCACCAGTTGAGCCAGCTGCCCCTGATGGTCCGCGTCCCAGGCCATGGCGCCACCTCCCATGATGGCGAACCAGATCAGGGAAAACAGTACCGGAACCAGCAGCACACCGAGCAGAAAGCTGCGTATGCTGCGGCCACGACTGATTCGGGCAATGAACACACCCACAAACGGAGCCCAGGCTATCCACCACAGCAGATAAGTAATGGTCCAGCCATGCGCCCAGGCCCGGTCGCCATCAACGGCCTGAACCTGCACCGACCAGCTGCCCAGTATCTTCAGGTACTGCCAACTGCCTTGCCACAAAGCCTGCAAAATGGCGCTTTGGCTGGCACTGAAAAATACCAACAGCATCAGCACCACTGCCAATACGATATTGCCAGTACTGAGCCAACGTATTCCGCGGCGTATACCACTGCTGGCTGAGGCCAGGAAGGCTACCGCCATCGACAACAGGATAATCACATAGGCAGCTGACTGCGATAAGGTCTGGCCACTGGCCTTCCCCAGGCCTTCATGAAGCAATATGGTGCCATTCGCCAACGCGGCAGCGACGCCAAATACGACTGCGACTATAGCCAGGGTATCAGCCAGTTCACCCAGTATTTTCAGCCCATCCGCAGGCAGCAGTCCGTGTAAGCCAGTCTGCAATGCACCGGAAGGCGATTCAGCGGCACCCAGGCGGTAGCTGAACCAGGCTATAGCCAAACCGGCGATGGCGTAAATCGCCCAGGCGTGCAGCCCCCAATGGAAAAATGTGCTGGCGAATGCCATCGCTTGTCGGGCGGCTTCATCCGGTACTGTGGTCGGAGGATTGACGAAGTGTGTCAGCGGTTCCGCAACACCCCAGAACACCAGCCCTGAACCCATGCCAGCCGCAAACAACATGGCCAGCCAGGACAAAGTGCCAAATTCTGGTTTCTCATCCGCAGCACCCAGCCGCAGCTTGCCCCAGGGGCCCACCGCCAGGAACAGGCATAACAGCAACATAGCCGTGGTAAACCAGAGTATGGGTGTATCCAGCCACAGCATGGCAGTAGAAGTGGCAACAGCGATGGCGCCGGTCAGCGTTTGGGGAAACAGCAAAACCAACACGCAGGTTGAACCAATCAACAGGCTCGCTGCGCGTAGCACACCTTTTTGTGATTCGGGCTGTGTTGGAGTGGGTTTTTGCAATCTGCTGATCAGCGGGCTGCTCCCTCTACCAAGGATGGTGCCGTCAGTATGGCCCGTAAACTGCCAGAATCCGGGGCGATCGGTATTTGCCCAGTCAGATCAGGCGGAGCCGGCTCAGAATCTTTTGAGCGAGTAGCAACTTCGGGACGTGGCTCGACAATCAGGTAGCGTGCCGTTGTCGTACCAGTGTTAATGGCTTCATGGATAGTGACGCTGCTGGTAGACCAGGTATTTCCCGTTTCGGTGACCACTTCCTTCTCACCCGACTGATTCCGGACCAGCATGCTGGCACCTTCCAGCACATAGCCAAAATGCGGATTGTGAAAATGTTTCTCGTGTCCCACCCCGGGTGGAAAACTGCATTGCCCCACCCGTACGGTGGGCGTTTCATACAGTAACTCGCAGGTTTTCTGGCCTTTCCAACCCGCATCAAAACCATGTGGTAGTCCCACGGTATCATCAGCCCCAGCCAAGGAAGGCAGCGACAACAGCACAACCAGGAAAGCGCATTTGATAGTCACAATTTTCATGCATGGATAGTATCATTCATGCACAGCCCCGAAAAACAGCTCCAGGCCAGGCATCGCTGGTCTGACCCAGGTCACGGAGAATTCACATAATGAAATGGAAAGGCAGAAGAAGCAGCAGCAATGTAGATGACGCACGTGGCCGCAGGATTTCAGCTGGCGGCGGAGCGGGCGCAGGCATGCTGATCAACCTGGTGGGCCGGACTTTCGGCTTGAAGGGCATAATTGTGATGGTGGTGGTCGGTTTTCTGTTGTGGCAATTCGGCCTGGTGGATCCAGCCCAGATCATAGGCGGCAAACCCACTGTCAGCGAAGTCGAGTATCAAGCCACTGCTGAAGAGCAGGAGCGCTTTGATTTTATTACCGTGGTCCTGGCCGATACCGAGGATGTATGGAATGCGGAGTTCCGTAAACACGGCCGGCAATACGAAGAACCCCAGCTGACCATATTCAAGGGTCGGGTGAACACCGCCTGCGGAATGGGCGAAGCTGCTATGGGTCCCTTTTACTGTCCAGGCGACAAACGCATTTACATCGACCTGGATTTCTATGATGAGCTGGCCCAGGCTTTCAATGCACCGGGTGATTTTGCCCAGGCTTATGTGATCGCGCATGAAGTCGGTCACCACGTACAGAACCTCCTCGGCACCTCAGGCCAGGTTCAGGCCAAACGTGGCCAGAGTGATTTCAATGAATGGTCAGTGCGGCTGGAACTGCAGGCCGATTTCCTCGCCGGTGTCTGGGCCAATCAGAATCGCAATTATCTCGACCGGGGTGATATTGAAGAAGCCATGCGCGCCGCCAACGCCATCGGTGACGATACCATCCAGAAACGCACCCAGGGCCGGGTGGTTCCACATGCCTTTACTCACGGCACTTCGGAGCAGCGCACACGCTGGTTCAACCAGGGTTTACAAACGGGTGATATGACCCAGGGCGATACATTTTCCATGCCCTACGATCAGCTTTAGCTCTGTCAGCCAAATCGGCTTATGAGCTAAACGCAGATAAA
>JBBKVS010000204.1:0-12968 GCA_037968555.1 Lysobacterales bacterium
AATCGGGTAGCGACTAGCAAAGGAAGTGTGGCGTGCATAGTGATCCTGAAAAGTGGCCCTGGAAAGTGGCATAGGCTCGCGCAGCGAGATCGCATTTCAAGTTCAGTCGCCCAGTGGGCAGTATTTCTTACACTCTTCCTTGAAACGGTTGGAAAGTATTGGTGGGTGTCCAGCGTGCGACCGGTTCACAACGTGCGACCGGATCAGTGCAGAGTATGCACAGTTGACCCTAATTCAAAAACCTGCCGAATACATCAATTATTTTTTTCACTTTGGTTCGTTAGCGCCTTCAGCGAAAGAACGCATGGCCTGGCGAAGCGTGTGCATGTGCTGGCCAAAATTGTGGCAGCCCGAGCACATTGAAGTATGTACTTTGAGAACAATGCGTTCCCCGATGCCAAGTTCCCGCTCCTGCGAGTCCGAAATCAAGCGAGTGGCCTGCTTGCAGTTCATCATGTTGACTCTCCTTCTACAAACCAATGGTCTTCCAGGCATTCGCGCAA
Organism: Lysobacterales bacterium; assembly: GCA_037968555.1. Lineage (GTDB taxonomy): Bacteria > Pseudomonadota > Gammaproteobacteria > Xanthomonadales > SZUA-36 > JAWXBM01. The sequence goes on from JBBKVS010000204.1 coordinate 504, forward strand.
ACGTATCCGTGCGCGATGCAGCATTACATTGAGGTTACTCACAGTTATGTTTGCTGAATCGCAGATTTCCGCAGAATCGAGTTGGATAAACTCGCGCATCATGAACACCTTTGCCTGGTTTCCAGGCAGGTGATCAAGGCAGGTTTCGAATACCTGCCAGAACTGCAGCTCCCGCATGGAGCCCTCGGGATTGGCCCACAGTGCGGGCCGCTGGTCTTTGTGCCAATAACCTCTGGCGTTGAATAGAGTTGGTTCGCCGGCATCCTGTTCGTGATCATCCGTCAAGCTGATAACCTTGGCAAGGCGCTGTTTTTGTCGCAGTGCGTCAGCAATTTTGTTCTTGAGTATGGCGAAAACCCAGGTTTTCAGAGCCGCGCGCCCGGCAAATGAGCCCGCATTCTTCAGTGCGCCGATTAACGCTTCCTGAACGGTGTCATCGGCTAATTGTTGATCGGATAGCTGCAGGGTGGCAAACCGGTGCATCTGGCTACGCAGATCTTCAAGGAAGCCACTGTCCGCCAACAAGCTTGTGCTATCGCCGGAATGTTCAGTCATCTTCAAGGTTTCGCTTGCACACGTTGCAACATCCTTTCTGGCTCTCGTTGCGAGCGGCCGCGTAACTGGCGACACAATACGGCACCAGGTAGTTCAGAAACACATGAGGCCATGATACGCCAGTGCCGGCTAGCACACGCTCGCCCTGGTTAATCAGGTTTAATATGGTTCCGACCACCATAGCCAGTGGCAAAGCGTTGTAAGCAGTGCGGCGACAGAAGGTGAGTTTCAAGATGGATTTGTTCATGGGTAAACTGTCATATTTTCCGGAGTGAGAATTCTCGCACGAATCGACGGTCAATCCAGTTTTTGAAACGCCAAACCCAAGAGCCTTCAGCGCTGAATCGGCCCCATGATGCAATTGCGTAGTGAGGTTTGCAGGCAATCAGGTACAGTGAACGTTTACGTGGCCAATAGGTGACCAATTCTTGGCCATTCAGCCGGGCCAACAGGTTTTTCGCCAGTATGGGGCCAGCGTGCACAGCATGAACGCCCGACCGCGCCAAGTTCACATCCTGACGTGAGCAGACATCACCGGCTGCAAAAACATCCGGGTGCGAAAGGCTTTGATGCCGCCCGTCCACCGCGATGTAGCCCTGCTCATCCAGGTGCAGTCCGCTTGACTTCAGCCATTGCGGTGCGCGTGCTCCAGTTGCTGCAATGATACGGTCGGCGTGTATTGAATTGCCATCAGACATCAGCACGCCTTGCCGAGTTGCGGCAGCGTCGTGCTGATGCACCGCGATACCACGCTTTACCAATTGGCGTTTTGCCCTGCGTTGCACGCTATTCGCGTGCTCTGATAGCAGACCGGCTTCGGAAACCACCAATTCCATCGTTCGTTTCGAGCCAGCCACAAGCAGGGCGTGGTGTGCAGCCAGCGCCAGTTCCAAGGCGGCAGCACCGCCTCCAACGACCACCAGCCGGTAATCAGGCTTGTCTTTGGCTTGCTCGAGTACTCTCGGCCATTCTGCACAGAAGTCATCAATCGGCCTTACCGCTAGCAGTTTCTCACCGGCGGCTTCCAACATTGATGTGTTGCCCTCACTGCCGCAATCCAGCGACAGAAGGTCGTATGAAAATAGCCGACCTTGCTGTGTGGTGACCGTCTTCTGAGAGGCATTCACCTCGGTGACTCGGTCAAAAACGGGCTGCACATTTGCTGCTTGTGCCAGCCGGCTCAGGTTGATTCGACATTCTGCCAGGGAGTAATGGCCGGCAATCCAGCCAGGCAGCATGCCAGAGTAGGTTAAGTGATCAGATGGTGTGATCAGGATAACTTCAAGGTTGTCTGACTTGTGTTGCGCCAGGGAGCGCAATACAAACAGATGTGCATGCCCGCCACCCACCAGGATAAGGCGTCGCATTGTCTTATGGGCGATCATTCAATGGGGTTTGAAATCCTGGTTTGCTGAGCTGGATAGTATCATTCTGCGGAGCTCTTTCTGCCTTGAGTAAACTGTCTGTCGTTTGCCACCGCGAATTTATTACAGGCAATTCCATCTTTCTGTCCTGTATATTCATGAATTCCCCATGACGCATGCTCAAAAGAAAAAACGAGTACTGATCCGCACTCTTTTTGCAGCGGGTTTGCTGTTGCTCGTGTTGATTTTTCTGGTCCCGACTATCAGGCAGTGGTCCGATACGGGTTTCACCATGGCCAATGAAGTGGAGGACATGGTGGTGTGGCTGCGGGAATTGGGGCCGTGGGCGGTCGTGGGCTCAATTGCGTTAATGATTGTTCATTCGTTCTTGCCATTCCCTGCCGAGTTGCTCACGCTGGCCAATGGGATGGTCTTCGGACCCGTCTGGGGAACGGTCATCACCTGGGTTGGTGCGATGCTCGGGGCGACCAGCACGTTTGCATTGGTACGAATGATTGGACGGCCATTTTTAGAGCGTATGCTGTCTGAAAGGCAACTGATCCGACTCTCGAGCTGGTCTTCGACACAAGGTGGCGTCACTTTGCTGGCGGCACGGCTCATTCCGTTGATCGCCTTCAATTTGCTCAACTACGCCGCCGCCATGACCCATATCTCCTGGTGGACTTTTATTTGGGCCACCGCCCTCGGAATTCTCCCATTAATCATATTGCTCAATGTTTTTGGTGCCAGTGTGCTTACCATGAACCCATGGTTGTGGCTGCCTTTGGGAGCTGCGGTTTTGCTGGGATGGTGGTTCATAAGGCGCCGATAGGCGATGGCCAGCAACATTGCGAACCTGTGCCAGGGCAAATTTTTGCATAGGCCAGAATCAGCCTGAGCTAACTCCGCGGTCGAGTAGAAAATTGCGTGTCATGGGTACACCAGAGTACTTTAGGTTCATGAATGTTTTGTCGCACATGAAGGGCCAAAAATTGAAACTGCCTGAATTTCGGTCGCAAAATTCATCTCTCAGACATCGGCTGTCTGCTGTATTGCTGATCACGACGATGCTGTCGCTGGGCGGATGTGCAACTCGAGTTTGGAACCAGCCGATAGAGGAACTCGATCCGGCTGTTGCCTACGATTTTCGCACCCGCCTTCCGGTCAATGCTGAAGACGTATTCGTTGTGTTGGCGTTTTCTGGTGGTGGGACGAGGTCTGCCGCATTTACCTATGGGGTGCTGGAGAAATTTCGAGACACCAATATCGTGATAGACGGGCAGCAGCGCCGCCTGCTCGACGAGGTCGATGTCATTACTTCAGTTTCCGGTGGCAGTTTCACCGCTGCTTATTATGGCTTGTTCGGTGATCGTATCTTTACCGATTTCAAACCCCGCTTCCTGCTACAAGATACCCAGGCCGACCTTTACAAGCTGCTACTCAGCCCGGTGAACCTGGGCCGACTGGCTTCGGGAAACTTCAACCGCTCCGATCTGGCCGCGCGTTGGTATGACGAGGAGTTGTTCGACCACCGGACCTTTGCGGATCTTTCGCCAGGCAAGCTACCTTTCGTCATCATCAATGCGAGCGATTTGAACAATGGGGCCACCTTCTCATTCATTCAGCAGCAATTCGATTTTTTATGCTCCGACCTGTCAAGCTATCCGGTGGCCAACGCAGTGGCGGCTTCATCTACTGTACCAGCCGTGTTTGCAACCGTTGCCTTGCGGAACTATCCGGATTGCCCGCAACGGCATGCGCCATGGGTCGAGCAGGCACTTGCTGAGGACGGACCACTCGACCGGCGCTTTGGGGTCGCGCGCGCACTGGAACGTTATAAAAACCCGGATCGAATGCCATTTGTGCAATTAGTGGACGGTGGAGTGACGGATAACCTGGGTGTACGCGGATCGATGATGAGTCCGGTCGCGCACTATGGGAACGTGCCTGATATGGCGGGCGCATTTACGGCAGTACAACTTGCCAAAGTAAAAAAAGTTCTGGTGGTGGTCGCCAATGCACAAACTTACTCAGAGTACGACTGGTCGAAACGCGGGTATGAGCCCGGCATGCTTGATTCCGCGCAGGCGTCATTCGATGCTGCATTGGGCATTCTGAACACGGAAACCGTTTCGCTGGCGAAGCAGGGCTTCGAGATGTGGGGGCAAAGGGTCAATGCAATGCGTGGGGGCAGTACACCGCCTGTCACCGTTAATTTCTCGGTTCTCACGTTCGATCATATTGCTGACCGTGAGGAGCGTGATTATTTTCAGGCATTGCCAACTGCTTTCCGGCTCGACCCTCAGGCAGTTGATGCATTAAGTCAGCTGGCAGGCCGGCTACTCGATGAATCGCCGGGTTTTGTCAATTTTGTCAAGACTCTGCAGTGACTACTTCCTCAGGGCCGTGTGGGTGATGTCTCTGACGACACCAAATTGGACCTGAGGTTTTCTGGTGACTCTGTGTCCAAAAAAACGTTGACGACCCGCCAGGGGAGGGAGGTCGAAAGAGCGGGCCGCCAACGTGCACAAAGCGTCAAGCTGCCTTTTGCCACTCGAGCTTCTTGAAAGCAGTATCCACGGGTGTGTTGGCCAGGTGATTGGTGTAGTTCGACATCACCTTCTGTGACACGCCAAGAATGACTTCCAGAATCTGACGGCGGGTGAAACCGGCATCCAGGAACGCCTGTACTGCGGTTTCGTCCACGTTGCCGCGGCCCCGTACAACATCAAGAGTGAAGGTCCGCAGAGCTTCCAGCCTGGCGTTGGGCAGAGGCGTTTCATCTCGCAGTGCATCTGAGATTTTATTGCTCACACCCATGCTCATGGAAATGCCGGTATGGGCGGGAACGCAATAGTGGCAGGCGTGTTCCACGTTGACCGTTTGCCAGACAACAGTGAGTTCGTCCTTGTCGAAGCTGGAGTTTGCAAACAGGTCGTGGACTGTCTGGTAGGCTTCCAGCAAGCCCGGAGCTTCAGCCATCACGGCGTGCAAACCCGGGATCATGCCATAAGCCTTTTTCGAGTTGGCGAGAAGTGGCTTGCTACCTTCCGGTGCGGTTTCTTCCGTATGCAAAGCAAATTCAGTCATTGTGTACTCCTGATAGTTGATTGATCGATTGTTTATACCGATTGATATAGACTATATTGGTTTATACCGATCAGTCAAGTCTTTTTCCAAATTACGTTCAGGAAAGCCGAATGATTCGCTTCAACCGCGCTGATACTCTATAAAATTAAGGTGGAGAGCCATTTTTTTCGGTACGGAGAGGGTGTGCATTTTCTAATTGTTTGAATCAAATGGTCTAAATATGGTATAAAGCTGGACTATATTGATCGTATGCCGCAAGGAACGAATATGCCCTGGGAAAAATCATTTGATGAAGAAGCCGCTCTCGAAAATGCCATGAAGGTGTTTTGGGAAAAAGGTTTTGAGCCAGCTTCCATTGCCGATTTGATCGAAGGAACAGGAATCAATCGAGGCAGTCTTTACAATGCCTTCGGCGGCAAGCAGGCGCTGTTTGTCAAATCGTTGCTCAAATACGATCGGGACACCCGTCAGGCTAAATTGGCACAACTTGAGGCTATGGACAATCCGAGACTGGCCATCACCCATTTTTTCGACGGTATCGTTGCAGAAACTGTAGCGGATTCAGAACGCAAAGGCTGCTTTTTGATCAATACCTCGCTGGAACTCTCTTCGCACGACTCTGAAGTGAACGAGATTGTTCTCAAAGCGATGCGTGAGATCGAGGCTTTTTTCCGGCGCAGCCTCGAAGTCGGTCAGGCACGTAGCGATATTCGAAAAGACATTGAACCGCAAGCGGTAGCCAAAACATTGCTCGCCCTGCTGGTGGCCATTCGGGTTCTTGGTCGAGGCGTATATTCCGAAGCGGCACTTCAGACCATTGCAGATCAAGCTAAGCGGCTGATTCAGTAGCAGTCGTCCCGGTTACCAGCGAAAACCGGGTCCATGTTCTCACTCAAACACGGCAGTTCCGATTCGGTGGTTGTGCACCTGTTGTTCGCGCTGCTGACGGCAGGATTACCGCATTGCCTGCCCAAACATTTGCACAGGAGGCGACTGTCGTGGCACTACCTAAAGTAATCATTTTTGACGTTAACGAAACCCTGCTGGACCTTGCTCCATTGCGTCGTTCGGTGGGGGAGGCATTGCACGGGCGTGAAGACCTGCTGCCATTGTGGTTTTCAACCATGCTGCACTACTCTTTGGTCGATACCTTGACGGCGGACTATCACGACTTTGGCCAGATTGGCGCAGCCGCACTCCTGATGGTGGCCGAAAGCCAGGGCATAGACCTTGAACCAGAGGTAGCGCAACAAGCCATTGTCGGAATCATTACCCGGTTGCCCGCCCACGAGGATGTGGTTCCTGCTTTGAAGGCCTTGTCTGCCGGTGGGTTTCGTGTTGTGAGCCTGACCAATTCATCCAACAAGGGTGTTACCGCACAATTCGAATACGCCGGATTGACGACGTATTTTGAACGGCGCTTCAGCGTCGAAGAGGTACACGCATTCAAACCGGACCCCCGCCCCTATCGCTGGGTACTCAAGCAACTTGGGGTCAAACCGGAAGCAGCCCTGATGGTCGCCGCTCATGCCTGGGATCTGGCGGGCGCCAAAGCGGTCGGATTGCAAACGGCCTTTATTCGGCGGTCAGGTGCCGTGCTGTATCCGAATACCAAGCAGCCTGATTATGTGGTGGACAACTTGCAACAACTGGTCGATCAATTGGGCAAGGCCTGACCCGCCTGGCGCACCGTGCGGGTGCGTAGCTTGCGCTGCTGTTGTATGCGATAGGGGTCGTTTCAGTTTACACGCAACGATTTCGTGGACTTACTGGTCAGGGTTTGAGTTCGCCAAAAACAGTGGGAATCAATTCCGAAACGGTTGGGTGAATATGCACCGAGCGCTGAATCGCCGTGTAGGGCAAATCGGCGTTCATGATGTCAATGATGCCGTGAATCGCTTCATCACCATTGAGCCCGAGAATCGCCGCACCCAGTATTTTGTCGGTATCCGCATCGACCACCACTTTCATAAAACCTTGCGTTTCACCAAACTCCCGGGCGCGTCCAACGCGCGTCATGGGCCGCGTACCAATACGCAGATTGAACCCGGCTTCGCGGGCCGCTCGTTCGCTTATCCCGGCCCGCCCCAGCGGTGGATCGATAAACAGACCGTAGCAGTCGACGCGTTCCGACACCAATCGATGCTGTTCCGTAAAAAGATTTGCCGCGACAATCTCGAAATCGTTGTAGGTAGTATGAGTAAATGCGCCGCGGCCATTGACTTCACCCAGAGCCCAAACACCCTCCACGTTGGTACGCAACTCATCGTCAACAACGATCAGGCCCCGGTCGTTGGTTTCAATCCCGGCAGCATCAAGACCCAGATCATCGGTGTTCGGCACACGCCCGACGGCGAGTAGCAAATGGGACGCTGAAATTGGCGCTGCCTCGCGTTTGCAGGACACACCGACTTCAATGCGGGAGTTTTGCAGTGACAGGCTGACGCACTCGGCATTCAGTTCGAATCGAATTCCTTCAGCCTCAAGGATTTCCTGCACGGCCTTGGAGATATCTTCGTCGTCCCGGGAAATCAGCCGGTCAGACATTTCAACCACGGTGACCTGGCTGCCAAAACGCCGGTACATCTGTGCGAACTCCAGTCCGATATAACTGCCTCCGATCACCACCAGGTGCTCTGGGGCGGAATCCAGTTCCAGCATGCTGGAGTTGGTCAGGTAGGGTACGTCCTGCAAGCCCGTGATGTCGGGCACACGCGCCCGGGCGCCAACGTTGATGAAGATCCGGTCGGCTTCCAGCACCTGGTCGTTCACCTGAATCGTTTTGGGTGAAATAAATCGTGCGTGGCCCCGAATGATGTCGAGGTTCTCCATACCTTCAAGCCAGGCGATTACATTCCGGTTGGATTCGCCACGCACCTGATCCATTCTGGCCTTGACCCTTCGCATGTCGACGCTGACCTCGCCGGTATCGACACCGTATTCATTCGCTCGGCGCGCCATGTGCGCTACCCGGGCGCTAGCGACCAGGGTTTTGGTGGGTATGCACCCAACGTTCACGCAGGTGCCGCCAAAATCCTGGCGTTCCACAATCGTGGTCCTGAGGCCCGCCTGCGTCAGTTTCCCAGCCAGAGGTGGTCCTGCCTGGCCTGCTCCAATAACGATTGCGTCGTATTTCACTCAATACTCCTGTCAATTTGTGGGGTCTGCAGCGCTGTGAACAGAACCAGGCGCCACCGGGCCAACGCGGAATCACTCATGATGCAGAGTTCCTGTTGGGTTCAGTCCTTGCGGAAACGCAGCGTCATCCGGTCCGACTCGCCAATGAGCATGTATTTCGCACGACAGTTTTCCTTCAGTGTTGCCTCAGTCATTGCCTGGCAGTGGCGCAGTGACGGCGGCAGCGACCAGACGCCAGCGGGGTGGTTCTTGTCATCACGCGGATTGGCATTGATCTCTGATCGCGCTTCCAGCTGCAACCCGGCTTCACCCGCCAGCTGGATAACATGGGCTTCCGTGACATAGCCCGATTTTTTCATTTCCTCGATTCCAGTACCCGGATTCGCCCGATGCTCAACCACACCCAGCACGCCGCCGGGTTTGAGAGCCCGCGCCATGACCCGGAACATGTCCTCGGCATAATCACCATTCATCCAGTTATGCACATTGCGAAAGGTCAATACCATATCGGCACTGCCCGGCGGTGCGATGGTGGTGCGTTCCGGTATGGAGAGCTCTGTGACAACGACATGGTCGTATTGGTCGGGGCGACTTTCGAGCATTTCCGCGAAATCGGTCTGCACGCCCTTGCGCCATTCCGGCGTCCGTTCCGCCGTCATCGAGAATCCGGCAGCATAGAAACGGCCTTGCGGCTTCAGGGCCGGGGCCAGAATCGCCGTGTACCAACCGCCACTCGGCCATATTTCGACCACGCTCATATCCGGCTTCAGGCCGAGGAAGAGGAGGGTCTCAATCGGATGACGCTGGCTGTCACGGCTTTTGTCTTCGATGCTGCGGTGATCACCGTCAACGGCCATTTGCAACAGGGATTCCATGGAATCCGCAGCCGTTGCCGGATTGGCCCAGACCAGAATCAGAAGGAAGAAGTAAAGCGCAGTTTTTGAATTTTTCATATTGATACCTGGTTTTTATTGCGGTTAATTATGATCAGACCGTGTTGCGCTGGTTTTTCTTGCTTGAAAGGCGTTTTTTTTAACAATTGGGGTCAGAGTAAAAACTCACCATCATCAGTCGCGAACCAGACACAGAACTGACTATTGAAATCTGCAGCGCCGCTAACACCGACCTGGCACTGGGAACAGAATGACTTTAAACAAGAAAATTTCACTCTGACCCCAAATATTTCATCCGCGGCAGTTTGTGGCCTATACTCGAGTTGCAACGGCTACTGGCGACTGCCTGAAACTCTCAACCCGGTCACCGGAGCAAGCCTGAATTTATTTGGTTTGAGGAGTGTAATCGTCATGCGAAAGACGGAATCATGCCACTGGCTCTGGGTTGGGTTTGGACTGTTGGTACTGGCCAGCCCTGTTCTGGCAACAGTAACCTTGAACAAGGCGCTGGTGTCGCCGGATGTTACGGTTTCGCTTTCCGGGCAATTGATTACCGACGAAAATTTGGGAGAGACCCAGGGCAGCTCGGCGGCCTTGGTTGGTATTGGCACTATCCCTCCAAATGCCGATCTGAGCGCGTATCACCTGGCAGACAATGGTGATCACTTGTTCGCGCTGGACACCACCGTGTCGCTGGCCGGAGGAGTATTGGCCCGTCCCCAGGATATCGTCCGCTACAACGGTGCCAATTACACACTGGAGTTCACCGGATCAAGCTTCGGCATTCCCACGGGAGCCCGTATCGATGCGCTCAGCATGAACGGCAATGGTGATCTGCTGTTGTCGTTTGACATCAGCCTCGCCCTGGATGGTGTTCTGATTGCCGATGAAGACCTGGCGGCATTTGACGGCGCCAACTTCAGCCTGTTTTTTGATGGCTCCGCGTCGGGTATCAACCCGGCGTTGGACCTGGATGCCGCGCATTACCTGCCCGTAAGCAAGGTATTGATCCTGTCTTTCGACGGCAGCGGAATGGCCTCTGCCACGCCATTCGATGACGAAGACCTGCTGCAATTTGATGTTGCCTCCCCCGCCTGGGCCATGGCCTATGATGGCTCCGCCCGCTTCCCGGGCTGGGCTGGTGCCGATCTCGATGCCGCGTTTGTGACCCTGATAGGCGAACTCATATTTGAGGATGGCTTCGAAACCCCATAGCAGATCCTCACCAACAATTGGGGTCAGGGTAAAAACTCATCATCAATCGCGAACCAGTCACAGAGCTGATTACTGAAATCTCCAGCGCCGCTAACATCGGCCTGGTATTGGTAACACCCTCTATTGAAAATGATAATTCAATAGTTCAACTTGTTCTGACCCCTTTGATCTCATTGCTGCGGTAGGAAATTGCTTCGGCCAGGTGTTCGGTGGCGATGTGGTCGGTGGCGTCCATATCAGCCAGGGTTCGGGCTACTTTCAGAATGCGGTGACAGGCTCGGGGTGACAACGCGTGCTGATCGCTGGCTGACTTGAACAGTTCCAGGTCAGGCTTTTCCAGAAGGCAATACTTCTTCAGGGCCGCATGATCGAGTTGTGCATTGACGCAACCCCGCAATTCCAGCTGGCGCTTGCGGGCTTTTTCCACGCGGGCCCGCACAAATGCACTGCGTTCCGGTAGTTCGCTTTCCTGGCGGATCAGAAAATTGCGTGGTCGGGACATTTCTACATGCAGGTCGATGCGGTCCAACAAGGGGCCGGAGATTTTTCCGCGATAGCGGCTGATCTGCTCGGCGCTACAGTGGCAACGACCGCTGGGCTCTCCTGCAAATCCGCAAGGGCAAGGGTTCATCGCAGCTACCAGTTGAAAGCGGGCGGGGTAGGTTTCGCGTCGTTTGGCGCGCGCGATTACGATGCGCCCCGACTCCAGCGGTTCACGCATGACCTCCAGTACATGTCGGCCGAATTCCGGCAGCTCGTCCAGAAACAGTACGCCATGGTGTGCCAAAGAGATTTCACCGGGCATGGGCAAGGCTCCACCACCCACCAGGGCAATGGCGCTGGCGGTATGATGCGGTGCACGAAAAGGTCTTTGCCTCCAGCGGCCGATATCCAGCCCGGCCCGGCTGATGGATGCGATGGCCGCAACTTCAATGGCCTCGGCATCCTGCATCAGCGGAAGTATGCCCGGCAAGCGCGAGGCCAGCATGGTTTTACCGGTTCCCGGGCTGCCAGTCAGAAGCAGATTGTGCCCACCCGCTGCTGCCACTTCCAAAGCACGTCGAGCCCTGAATTGGCCATACACATCACTGAGGTCGGCCACTTCAGGCACTATGATTTGTGGGGGTTCTTCAACCCGTGGCAGAGGTTCGCGGCCCGTCATCCAGGCCACCACCTCCATCAGGTGTCCGGCGTGCAAATGTTGATTGCCCCGGACCAGGCCCGCTTCACCCGCATTGGCGGTGGGAAGTACCAGAACTCGCTTGCTTTGATGGCATTGCAAGGCGGCAGGCAAAATACCGCGCACTGGATTCAGGGTGCCGCTGAGTGACAGCTCGCCAATAAACTCACAATTTTTGAATTGCTTGTTGGGTATCTGTTTAGAAGCCGCGAGAATGCCCAAGGCTATGGGCAGATCAAAACGGCTGCCCTCTTTCGGCAGATCAGCCGGCGTCAGTGAAATGGTCACATTGCTTGCCGGGAATTCAAACCCGGCATTCAATAAGGCCGCTTTCACCCGGTCACGCGACTCCCGCACAGCCGTTTCCGGCAAGCCGACAATGGAAATCTTCGGCAAGCCTCCACCCAGATGGATTTCAACAATGACTTCGGGCGCTTCAACCCCCACGCTGGCGCGCGAAAATACCTGTGCCAGGCCCACTGTACTTTCCCCCGCTACAGCCTCTAATCAATGAAGAAGATTGTCGCTGACTGCTTCAATGTGAAGCTATGGCATATGCCTGAAAAAGTGTAGGAATTTGTCGTGATGAGCGCGAGCCAGTTGAATATTTGGGGCCAGAGTAAAAATTTCATATAAATTGAATGCCAGAATTCCCCTTATGTTTTAACTCTGACCCCAATTGTTACTGTCGTCGTCGCAGATTCCGGGTCTGCTACAATCCAGACACCTTTTTCCACTGCGGTAAATGTGCATTTCAAACCGCCCAAGCGATTGATGCCATGACGACTTCCAAGCCACAGATTGCGTTGATCGTTCCTTGCTTTAATGAAGCGGATTCTTTGGCAGGATTTATGGCCCGGGTGGCCGCGATCTGCACACCGGAGCTGGCTGATTTCAGCATCATAGCGGTAGACGATGGCAGCACCGACGGGACTTTTGAAGCCTGGCAGCAGTGTGCTGCTTCCAGTCCGAACATCCAACTGAAAGTCATTCGCCTGTCGCGTAATTTTGGCAAGGAAATTGCCATGAG
>JBBKVS010000205.1:0-2706 GCA_037968555.1 Lysobacterales bacterium
TCAGGCGCCAGATGCTCTGCCAGTGGCCCCAGCAATTCCTCGGTCATACGCGTGCGTGCCGTGGGTGAAACGCAGTTGGCCTGGATGCCATAACGTGCGCCTTCAACGCTCAATACCCGCATCAGGCCCAGCAAGCCGGTTTTGGCAGCACCATAATTAGACTGGCCGAAATTGCCGAACAGGCCGGAAGAGGATGTGGTCAATACAAAGCGGCCATAGCCCTGTTCTTTCATGGCTGCGAACGCGGGTTGGCATACCCAGAAAGCTGCTTTCAGGTGTACATCGAGTACATCCTCAACATCGGCGGTTTCAAGTTTGAGAAAACTCTTGTCACGCAGGATGCCGGCATTGTGTACCAGCGCATCCACTCTTCCGAAAGACTGCAGGGCCGTGGCAACGATAGCCTGCCCACCTTCGGGCGTAGCAACGCTGTCATAGCTGGCCACGGCTGTACCGCCAGCTTGCTGAATTTCAGTAACCACCTGGTCGGCGGGTCCATGGCCGTCGCCGGCGCCATGAACGCTGCCGCCCAGGTCGTTGACCACCACATTAGCTCCACGAGCCGCCATCAATAAAGCATACTCGCGTCCCAGGCCGCCGCCAGCGCCGGTAATGACGACGGTCTGTTCATCGAATCGAATACGGTTCAGATCATTCAAATCAGCTTCCTCAATTTATTGCAGTTTAAATTTAATGCGGCTCTGAATAAATCAGAGTTGCCTTAACCATCATGACTTTGCTGTGCGATCAGTTTATCCGGGCTCTTCAGGGCTGCAGCTGCCATAACAAACAATCCAAAAGCCACCACAAAACCTAAGCAGCAGACTATGGCTACGGCGTAGCGAATTCCGTCTTGTCCGGGGAAGAACACATCACCAATGATAGCGGTAGCCGTCGGCCCCAGCGTCATACCGACGATGCTGACAAAGAATATATAAACCGCGGACAGTGTGGCGCGCATTTCGTTGGGGGCAATCTGTTGCAGGGCTGAAACAGCTGAACCGGATGGAGTGCAACAGGCGGAGAAGAAAACAATAAATAAAATTGTTGCGGTTACAGGGCTATCGACCAGCGGAAACAGGGTGCCAGCAACAATGCCAATGATTGAAGCGCCGGCACAAACCAACATCCGGTCGCGCGCAGTACCACCCAGGCGATCACTGATCCAGCCACCACCGAGCAAACCAATGACTCCGCCAATGATCAAGCTGGCGCCGGCGATGTAACCGGCGTCTGAAGTCTCGAAACCATGTGCTCGGATGTAGAGTACCGGCAACCAGGAGACTGCAGCGAATACCGCCAGATTGACAAAGCCAACACCCACGCAAATGCCCAGCAATGTTTTGAGGTTCTGCATGGCGAATTGCCAAACCTCGGCGTTGGTCGAGACGCGTCCCGTTGAGCCCTCGGCGATGCGTCGCCGTGGCTCAGGGATAAACAGAAACAGCAGGCTGATCAATATTCCCGGCGCACCCACAATCAGGAAAGCGGCCTGCCAGGTTCGCACTGCTCCGAGAACAGGGACTACAACCTCACCTGTATTGCTGACCAGCGCAATTACTGCCGCGCCAACAATAAAAGCCAGTCCTGCACCTACAGCTGAGCCGAGTACATAAACGCCCATGGCAACGCCCAGGCGCCTGGGGGCAAAGCTGTCAGAAATGATGGAATAGGCAGCGGGTGACAAAGTGGCTTCACCCACGCCCACACCGATACGGGCAAGGAACAGCTGCCAGTAACTACCGGCCAACCCGCATAGCATGGTCATCAGACTCCAGACAAAGATGCCTATGGACACCATCTTCACGCGTGATGTGCGATCTATCAGCCGGCCTATGGGAATACCGGCTACGGTGTAGAACACCGCGAAGGCCATGCCCTGCAATAAACTGATCTCCGTATCAGAGATGCCCATATCGGCTTTCATGGGCTCTACCAGCAAGCCGATGATCATGCGGTCTATGAAGGAAAATATGTACGCGACAAACAGTGCTGCCACAGTAAACCAGGCCAGTGCAGGTTTTGGATAGGGCTCAGATGGCCGCGCCAGTTCCAGGTCGCTGGCATGCTGGGCGTCAATCACGCAATACTTCTCCCTGCTTTGCAGCGTAGTGACCTGTAACCGCCAAATCAGTAGCGCCTGGCTCGGTTTGGCGGCGCCTGGCTTGGTCTTCATTCAGCCGATAGCTTTGGCTATCGGCCTCACTCCAGACCGGTACCATGCACCACCACTCCTTCGCCATGCTACTACCGCTTTGACGGTTACAGGCCACTGGTGCTTCCAGCTCCTGCATGTGAACTTTCTGGTGCATGATCATGTTCCTTTAGTCTTTCCGGTAATTCGTCCGCTGCGCAAGCCAGACTGCGCAATTCCTGGCCTTTGGAATTTATTGGGTCGTTGGGATTCGACATTTTTCAGTCTTCTTCAGGCAGACGAGTTCGAATCGTGCTGGCCAAGTCGCCACCCCAATTGCTGCGATTCCCGAGGATTAATGTAATTTTGAGCCTTGATATGCAAGTTAGCATTGGGTACCTTGTAACGTCAATCCAATTATGCAAGTTTGTCAGGGCCTGCCGGGCTGTTTGTCATCAGAGTTTGAGGAGTCAGTTTTGGGGCCGTTACAGGGTTTTAAGATTATTGAGGTTGCTGGCCTGGGGCCTGGCCCGTTCTGCGGCATGTTGCTGGCAGATATGGGTGCTGACCTG
>JBBKVS010000206.1:0-7504 GCA_037968555.1 Lysobacterales bacterium
CCGTCGGTTTAATCGCCTGTATGGCATCCAGGGAAATGCCCTGTTCAATCAATCCGGCAATTCGTTCACGCACCACGGTGAGCATATCGATGTAGTCCACCAGTGTCTGGTAATCCGCCACTGGACCATGACCCGGAATTACCTGGGTCTGCGGGTTGATGGCATCGCGTATTGCTGAGCTGAACTTGATCACGCCATCGATGGAGCCGCCGTTATCCGCGTCGATAAAGGGATAGCCCGATGTATTGAACACATCACCCATGTGCACCACGTTGTGGCCACGGAAGATCACTGCGGTATCACCCGTAGTGTGTGCCGGCCCGAAGTGCAGCAGGTCAATGCGCTCACCGTTGAAATGCACCTGCATCGTGTCATCGTAGGTAATGCTGGGCCAGGCGCTTGGCGGGTAGGGCTCTTGCAGGTAGCGTATGCCCACCAGGTTGATGACATGCGGCTCGGCCATCATGTTGCGGGAGTTGATCTGGGCGATCAGCGGCACGCCGGCTGGACCCAGATTCAAATTCCCTTCGGCATGATCAAAGTGCCAGTGGGTATTGATCACATAATCAACGCCATCAGAACCCAGCTCTGTCAATGCTGATTCAATTTTCGGCATAAGCTGTGGAAACTGGTCGTCGACCAATAAAGTACCGTCGCTCCCGACACTGACAATAATATTGCCACCCAGTCCGAACAGCACAAAAAGCCCGTCGCCGATTTTCTGGGATTTGATCTCCGCAGTTTCGAAGCTCCAGCCGAAAGCATTCAACAATTCATCCAGCGACAAGGGCTCTTGCGCCTGAACGTTGCCTGCCCAGCTGACCCACAGCACGATTGCCAATCTGCAAATTCGATTCATGACACATTTCCTCTCATAAGGGTTAAGGTGGTGGAGCTCTCATTTGTTGATGCTACCCGGAATCACCTGTAGTTTGCAGTCAACGCTCCCCAGCCGAAGATTTTTCTTGTCCGTTGATCAGGCCATAAAATCGTCGGCAATCAGGGATTCAATAATAGGACAGGGAGAGCCTGATTTTGTATGCTCGCATTCGTCTACCAGGTGATTCAATACTTCGCGCATGCGGTTCAGGTCAAGCAGTTTGGATTCGATCTGGGCTATACGGTCACTTGCAATAGACCTGATAGTCTTACGGTCTGTACCATCCTGTAGTTCCAGCAGGCTGGAAATTTCTTTCAAAGTGAAACCCAAATCCTGGGCCCGCTTGATGAATCGAATGCGTCCCACCAGGCTTAACGGATACTGACGGTAGCTACCCTGCCTTGGAGGCACTGGTAACAGCTTGAGCTCTTGGTAATAGCGCACGGTTTCCACACCGATATTGGCGGCCTTGGCCAAGCGTCCGATAGTAAGCGTATTGGCCGA
Source organism: Lysobacterales bacterium (assembly GCA_037968555.1). GTDB lineage: Bacteria > Pseudomonadota > Gammaproteobacteria > Xanthomonadales > SZUA-36 > JAWXBM01. Next base: position 1,385 of record JBBKVS010000206.1, read on the forward strand.
TTCCACAGGCATAGCACAAACCTCTTGACTCTGGGGTAGGGTACAGAGTTTAGACTACCTGAAATCCAATTTGCAGGAGCTTGCAATAATGACTCATCAACCCGAAAACCAGGCCAAGCCAGACGGCCACAGTCCATCATCCCATGCCCATGGACATGATCATGGAAGTGAAGGAGCCAAGGTGGAGAAACTGATCGACCCGGTATGCGGGATGACGGTCAGCGAGGCTTCTGAACATCACACAGAACACGATGGTCAGCATCACTATTTCTGCAGTGCCGGCTGCAAAACCAAGTTTGTCGCCGACCCCGATAAGTACTTGAAACCTGCCAGCGTCGATCAGCCAGAGCAGCCTGCACCGAAAGGCGCTATGTACACCTGCCCCATGCATCCGGAAATCCGCCAGGACCATCCAGGCACTTGCCCCAAATGCGGCATGGCCCTGGAGCCCGAAATGCCCAGCCTGGATGAGGAAGAAAACACAGAGTTGGTCGACTTCACACGCCGCTTCTGGTGGACTCTGCCGTTGACAGCAGTGGTGTTTGTGCTGGCCATGTTCGGGCATAGGCTGGGCTGGATGGATATGGCAACGCAAAGCTGGGTAGAGCTGGTGTTGTCGGTTCCCATCGTGCTTTGGGCGGGTGCGCCATTCTTCGTGCGGGGCTGGCAATCACTGGTCAATCGCAGCCCCAACATGTGGACTCTGATCGGCCTGGGTACCGGGGCAGCTTTTGTATACAGCGTGGTTGCTACCATCGCGCCGGAGATGTTTCCACAATCGTTTCAATCCATGGGACGAGTGGGCGTGTACTTTGAAGCGGCAGCAGTGATCATTTCGCTGACCCTGCTCGGGCAGATGCTTGAGCTCAAAGCGCGTTCAAAAACTTCTGAGGCGATCAAGTCCCTATTGCGCCTTGCGCCCAAGACAGCCAGACGAATCAATGAGGATGGCAGTGAGGAAGACATCGAGCTGAGCCACGTGCATGTCGGCGACTTGCTGCGTGTGCGCCCTGGCGAGAGAGTTCCGGTAGATGGTGTCGTGGTTGAAGGCCACAGTTCGGTGGACGAATCCATGATTACCGGCGAACCAATGCCTGTGCGCAAAGAAGTTGACAGCAAAGTGATAGGTGCAACCGTCAACACCTCCGGCTCTCTGGTCATGCGTTCGGAACGAGTGGGCTCCAGCACGGTATTGGCACAGATCGTAGAGATGGTGGTCCAGGCCCAACGATCAAGAGCCCCGATGCAAAGCATGGCGGATCATGTAGCAGGCTATTTTGTAGTTTCAGTGGTTGGCATCGCCATGCTGAGCTTTTTTGCCTGGGGATTTTTCGGCCCGGAACCCGGCTGGGTGTACGGGCTGATCAACGCGGTGGCCGTGCTGATCATCGCCTGTCCCTGTGCGCTGGGGCTGGCCACGCCCATGTCCATCATGGTTGCAACCGGTCGTGCAGCTACCAGCGGCATCTTGTTCCGTGATGCAGCGGCCATCGAAAATCTGCGCAAGGTCGATACCCTGGTGGTTGATAAAACCGGCACGCTGACCGAAGGCAGACCGGCGTTTTCAAAGGTCATTCCTTTAGCCGATCTGGATGAGAATGAAGTGCTTCAGCTGGCTGCCAGTCTGGACCAGGGTAGTGAACATCCGCTGGCTGATGCCATAGTCCGAGCAGCCCGTGAGCGCGACCTGACCCTGGACAAAGCTGAGAACTTTGAATCAGGATCGGGTATTGGCGTTCAAGGACTGGTCAAGGGCCAGCAACTGGCCTTGGGTAATACCGCGCTGATGAATCAGCTGGGTATTTCCCTGGGAAATTCGAACACCGAGGCTGAAAAATTGCGTGCACAGGGCGCCAGCGTGATGTACCTGGCAGTCGCAAGTGAGTTGGTTGGACTGTTGGCCGTTGCTGATCCCATTAAAAGCAGCACAAAGGAAGCGCTGCAATCACTTCGAGACAGCAAAGTGCGCATTATCATGGCTACCGGCGATGGGGTCACTACGGCACAGTGGGTTGCGGATCAATTGGGCATCGAAGAGGTTCATGGCGAAGTGAAGCCGGACGAAAAGCTCAAATTGGTGGAAAAGTTGCAACAGGAAGGGCATGTCGTTGCCATGGTAGGCGACGGAATCAATGATGCGCCTGCGCTGGCTAAAGCCGATGTCGGGATTGCCATGGGCACCGGTACCGATGTGGCCATGAACAGTGCTCAGCTGACCCTGGTCAAAGGCGATTTGCGGGGCATTGCTGCGGCCCGGAAAATTTCAGAATCAACCGTCAAGAATATGAAGCAGAACCTGTTGTTCGCATTGCTTTATAACGCGATGGGCGTTCCCATAGCAGCAGGTGTGCTGTATCCGGTAACTGGCTGGTTGCTTTCACCGATGATCGCCGCTGTGGCCATGAGCCTGAGTTCTGTATCTGTGATCACCAATGCCCTACGCCTGCGTGGAAAAACAAACTAGAGGCTGTTAACACTATCTGAATCATCGTGGTTCGGGCTTGATCAGCAGTTCGGGGCTAATGTCGATTAATTTTAGTTGCTCAGCGATGTCTGGTTGCTCTGTGAGTTGCGCGAAAAGATAAATGTGTGTGTTGCCGTACAGTCCCCACTCTGCACTTAGAGATAGACTCTCTCCAGGATGATTTCACGCCGAAGACTTTTTTGGAGTCGGTGACCGCATTGTTGGTGGGTATTGCTAGCGCGTGAACTATAGAAGCCCGGTGATATGAGTTTCCCTGGTCTCTCTCCGTACTGATTTCAACCGCCCCGTCTGTTTGGTTGATGCGCAGTAATTTTTTCTGATCCCGCCGTCTCCTTTACTTATAACTTCTTAGCATTGCCGGTTTTCGAGCTGTGGGAACTGGGCGTCGGTCATGATTGGGATGACCGAATGAGGTTTGACGCAAAATAATGACTTCACAAGAATTCAGGAAGGTACTCACTGGTCAGCTTTTACGAGGCACGGACTTCTTCTTCCGTCTGATTGGCCGAGCTTCACAACCCTGCCCGGTAAGCGATGAAAAGCCACTACGTGATGAGCTGTTTTGCGCTGAGCAAATGGAGCAACACGGCAAGTATCTGGCGTTAAAACATACTTTGGGCGCTTCAGAACATCGGGATCGATTGCTGTCGCGACTGGATGACAATGAACGATGCCTGATTGCAACACACTCGCTTCTTACCGAGGCAGTGAAAAGCAAATTGCCGATAGTTCCCGCTGGGGAATGGCTATTGGACAATTTCTATCTGATCGATGAGCAGATTCGTACCGCCAGACGGCATTTGCCAAAGGATTACAGTCGGGAGTTGCCACGGCTGGTCGAGGGGCCATCCAGTGGATTGCCGCGCGCATATGACTTGGCTTTAGAAGTCATTTCCCACGGCGATGGACGTGTCGATAGCGAGGCGTTAACGCTGTTTGTCGCCGCTTATCAAACAGTCACGCCACTCTTGTTAGGTGAGTTGTGGGCAATACCCATCATGTTGCGACTGGCGATGATCGAGAATTTGCGCCGCGTTAGTACACGCATTGCCACCGCCAGAGTAAATGTAAACCTGGCCCAGACGTGGGCGAACAGGATGCTGGAGCTAGCTGAAAGCGATCCAAAAAGTCTGGTTTTGATCATTGCCGACATGGCGCGATCCAACCCACCGATGGTGAGTTCATTTGTCGCCGAGCTGGATCGATGTCTACAGGGCCACGGATCGGCCTTGGCGTTGCCATTAACCTGGATCAGGCAGCAACTGGCCGAATTCAGTTTGACCATCGAACAACTGGTGTTATCAGAAAATCAGCAGCAGGCCGCCGATCAGGTTTCCGTCAGCAACACCATTGGCAGTCTGCGTTTTTTGGGCGCAATGGACTGGCGCGAGTTTGTCGAGTCCATGAGCCTGGTCGAACAGGTGCTGTGCCGGGATAGCAGCCTTGTCTATTCGGCAATGGATTTCGCTTCCCGCGATCGCTATCGGCAAGTCGTCGATGTGTTGGCCAAACAAAGTTTGAGTTTCACATCAATATTGGGGCAGGCCGAAATCGATGTGGCGCAGATGGCGATTGATCTCGCACAACGGAGTGGTCAACTCGACCATACAGCTCACGTTGGTTACTACTTGATCGATCAGGGACGGCCTGCATTGGAAGCTGCTTTGGGTGTGCGCCTGTCTGGCCTTGAGCGGATCAGCCGCTGGCTCCGCCGAGCGCCGCTGTTTGTTTATCTGGGTTCGATACTGCTGCTGACAGCAACGATGAGTACTGTAGTGCTGTTATCGGCCTATCGTGAGGGTGTGACCGACTGGCGGTTTATCCTGTTGGCTGGTTTGGTGATACTGGCGTTCAGCCAATTGGCTTCGGCGCTGGTGAACTGGCTGGTCACCTTGCTGGTGATTCCGCAATTATTGCCACGAATGGATTACTCGCGGGGGCTACCACCTGATCGGCGCACACTGGTGGTCATTCCTACCTTACTCACTAGTGCTCGGAGTATTGCGGATCTTCTCGAAGCCCTTGAAGTACGATTTCTTGGTTGCCGGGACGACTACCTGCATTTCGCACTTCTCTCTGATTTTTGTGATGCCAACGCAGAGACTCTGCCCGCGGATGAACGGCTGCTGGATCTGGCTTGTCGCGGAATTGAACAACTCAATCAAAAATACCCGACCAGCGGGGCCCCGGAATACAAGGGTCAGCAACTGAATGGCCAGGAAGAGAATAACGACCGCTTCTTTCTGCTGCATCGCCCACGGCGGTGGAATCCCTCGGAAAACACATGGATGGGCTACGAGCGCAAGCGTGGCAAACTGGCCGAACTCAATGGCGCGCTGCGGGGCGCTGGTTGGGATCGATTCAGTGCCTTGAGCGGTAATGTAGCGGCACTGTCAGACGTTAAGTACATCATCACTCTGGATACCGATACGGAGCTTCCACGGGATTCGGCTCAGCAGTTCATCGCAGCCATGGCGCATCCACTCAACCGCCCGCGTTTTGACGACAGTTGCCGGCGTGTTGTTGGCGGCTATGGCATTCTCCAGCCGCGTATGGCGGCCAGTTTGTCGGGGGCGAATCGCTCGCGCTATGCACAACTGTGCGGCAGTGAGCCCGGCATTGATCCTTATACACGATCAGTCTCTGATATCTATCAGGATTTGTTTGGCCAGGGCTCATATATTGGCAAAGGCATTTACGATATTGATGCGTTTGAGTATGCACTGCATCAGCGCTTTCCCGAAAACCGGATACTCAGCCATGATTTGCTGGAGGGGTGCTATGCAGGCTCCGGGCTGTTAAGCGACGTCCATCTGTATGAGGAATACCCCGCCCGCTATCAGACCGACATCAAACGTCAGCAGCGCTGGATTCGGGGTGACTGGCAGATAGCGGATTGGTTATTACCACAGGTACCGGGCGCCAATGGCCAGCGCGAACGCAATCCCTTGTCGCTGCTGTCGCATTGGAAAATTTTTGATAATCTGCGTCGCAGCCTTATTCCCGTCGGGTTTACGTTACTGTTATTGACCGGCTGGTTTTTACTCTCACAGCCTTGGCGCTGGACTTTGATGGTGGTCGCAGTTGTGCTGATTCCCCCCTTGTTGTCTGGCCTAGTCGATGGATTGCGCCGACCGCGCGAGGTTCTCTACCGTCGGCATCTGGCAACCGTATTCAGGTCAACACGACAGAATATCTTGCTGACGGTGTTTCGGTTTTCTTGCCTGCCCTATGAAGCGTGGATCAATCTGTCTGCGATCCTGTGCACCTCCTGGCGTGTGTTGTTTACACACAAGCGCATGCTGGAATGGAATGTTGCCAATGACAAGCCCGGCCCTGATGAACCAAGCGGAAGCGACGACAGTATCGTCGCAGCTTATCGGTCCATGTGGATCGCGCCTGCAGTAGCGGTTAGCGTCACGGTAGCCAGTGTGTTTACCGGGCTGAATGTGCTTATAGCGGTGATACCGATTACCAGTTTATGGCTGTTGGCACCGGCGTTCTCATGGTGGCTGAGCAAACCTCTGGCGCGGAACGCGCATGGCTTAAGTGACTATCAACTGTTGTTCTTACGCAGGATTGCGCGTAAGACCTGGGCATTTTTTGACTATTTTGTGACTGCCAAAGACCATTGG
>JBBKVS010000207.1:0-4538 GCA_037968555.1 Lysobacterales bacterium
CGGACCTGATGCCGTTCCCCGTTACAAACGACTCACCTGGTTTGCCATGCTGTTTGCTGCAGGCGTGGGTATCGGACTGATGTTTTTTGGGGTTCTGGAACCGGTGTCACACAGTATCCATCCGCCACTGGGAATCGATCCTGCGCACATTGCCGAAGCCAGGGCGGCCGGCATGTCAGCTGCCATTTTCCATTGGGGCTTGCACGCCTGGGCGATTTACGGCCTGGTCGCTCTTTCACTGGCGTTTTTTGCCTTTAACCAGGGCTTGCCGCTGACGCCGCGCTCAGCATTTTTTCCTTTACTCGGCCCGATTGTATGGGGTCCCGTTGGACACATTATTGACATAGTCGCGGTACTGGCAACCCTGTTTGGCCTGGCGACTTCGCTGGGCTTCGGGGCCGAACAGATAGCGGCCGGACTGAATTACCTGTTTGGTATCGCGGCAGGCAAACAAACCAAGGTGTTACTCATTCTCGCCATTACCGGGGTTGCCTTGCTGTCGGTGCATGCAGGCCTGGATCGAGGCGTCAGGCGACTGAGTGAACTGAACGTTGGCCTGGCTTTTGTGTTGTTGCTGTTTGTCATCATCGCTGGCCCGACCCTGACGATTCTGGCCATCATGTTCAATTCCTTTACAGATTATTTGATCCATCTTCCCAGCCTGAGCAATTGGATAGGCCGGGAAGATACCGAGTTTGTGCATGGCTGGACGACTTTTTACTGGGCCTGGTGGATTTCCTGGTCGCCCTTTGTTGGAATGTTCATAGCCAGGGTCAGTTATGGCAGGACGGTTCGGGAATTCATAGTCGGAGTCCTGATTGTGCCTACGGTTATTGGCATTGTGTGGATGTCGACTTTTGGGGGGACGGCGCTGGAACAATATTTTTCAGACGCTTACACCGGCGTGGCGAACGCTGCACCGGAGCTGGCCTTGTTCAAAATGTTGGAGCCACTGCCGTTTACCAGTATTACGTCGATTTTTTCTTTAGCGCTAATCACCATATTTTTTGTCACTTCTGCTGACTCGGGCTCGCTGGTCATGGACACCATTACCGCAGGAGGGAAACTGGACTCACCGGTATTCCAGCGCATGTTCTGGTGCACTTTGACCAGTCTCGTCGCCGTGGCCCTGATGTTCAGCGGTGGCAAGGCTTCACTGCAGGCTTTGACAATTTCCATCAGCCTGCCATTTGCCGTGCTTATTTTGCTGATGGCGGTTGGCTTGTATCGAGGTTTGCGTGATTCAAAATAAGGTTGCGGTCGCTTCTCATTTCTTTGGAACAGCAGAATATCGTTCTTGTGTGAACCTGGCTGTTTCGTTTCCTTCAAGAAAATCGGCAATGGCCAGCGCGTAATCCTCCGCTTTGGACAGCATTCCGTTTTCTTTGAACTGCTCAAATGCGGCAACGATCGGAAGGGTTTCAACGGATGAATTACGAACTGTGGTTTGCATTGGTGTATCCACCGGGCCCGGATCGTAGGAATGAACACACATTTCAGCCTGGGGCGCTATGGCGTCTATTTCAGCTGCCAAAACCATTCCTGTCATCAAAAGAGCCACCTTGGTACCGGCATAGGTGCTCATTCCTGGAAACGCCCCTTCGGTCACTCCGGACGATACGTTCACGACCACCCGACGCGCATTCGATGCCGATTGCCGGGCCATCCAGCCCATGAAGCAGGCGGGTGCGACGACATTGATCGCGTACACCTTAAGCATTTCTTCAGGATCCGTTTGAGCTATGGTGCCCAGTAATCCGGGACTTGCAGCACTATTGACCAGCGCCAATCGTTTCAAATTGGAATCCGCTAAGGGCTGCTTCAATTCAGCATCCAGGTGCTTGGCAATGGAACCAACTTCTGCCAGATCCAGGCTCAAATGCGAGTATCCGGGTTCCTCAATGTTCCCCGGGCGCCTGGCAATTCCAACTACCTGCCAACCTCGGCCCAACAGTTCTCTAGCTGTCGCTTCGCCGATTCCAGAGCTGGTTCCGGTGACAATAGCAATATTCATTTTTGTCTCAGACATAAATAACTCCGAAGAGGAGTGTCTATTCTAGCTTCAACAGAATGCTAAAACTGGGAGTTTCTCCTACTTGAAATCCGAACCCTTTTGTTCGACTCAATCCCGTTGTGAGTACTTTTCGTTCCGTGGCTTTTTGGGTACGGGAAAAGGGCTCTGACGCCTTTAATACAACAATCTATGCCAGTTCTACCTATGAAATTGCGGCCGCAATTCACCGGGTAAATAGTTTGGTTCGCCAGTCGCTTCGTCGCTAAGTTATTGTCATTATTGAAATAAAGAATTAAGGTGTGCGCCTCACATGGATGTGAATGAGGTTATCAAGGATGATGCTTCTAAATTCAGTTTCCCCGCATTTTTTTGATCGCTCGGTGCCTGCATCGGTGGTTTACTCTGCGCATTTTTTCAGCGCAGGCAATCGATGGGTATCCGATATGGCACGTTCAATCATTACTGTATTCTCTTGTTTGCTGTCCGCGACTTTTTTGTTCGTTGGAGCGGCTGAAGCCAAGCCAAGCAACAAAGGGGGTGGAAACGGTGGCGGCGATGTATACACCCCCATGTCTCTGGAACAGGAAAGATATTACTTTCGGGTTGCAGGTAGTGAAGAGTGCCTCGGTGAGGACGATGAGTTGACATGGGAGGCCGTAGGTTCGCTGGCGCCGGGAGAAAGTTTCAGTTTTTCTCCAGCCTATCCAGGATGTAATGGCCATCCTGCTGCCATAACCGTTGTATCTTCCTGGAATGTTGGTGCGCTCAAGCTATCCTCCACCGTACCTGATGTTGACTTTGCCAGTTGGGACGCAGACCAGGAGGGGCAGGCCATCACGGCACCCATCGTGGGAAATACGGCTCAATTGTGCATGTTCCCGGCATACACCGCCGCGGGTGTGAACTATACGATCACTTTAACCAACAACTCCTCCGAAACCGTTCATGGTGTGGTCCTGAATGGAAGACATGAGAACGACTGGTCGCTATTTTATTACCCACGTTGCCTGAATGCCGATGCCGACGGCGATGGCTGGAATGACAGTCTTGAACACTCAATGGCCAACCTTGTTTATCCCAATGGCTACGTTGATGGCGTTTATCAGCCTGACATTTTGTGGGGCAGTAACTACCTTCGCGCTGAGGCTCAAACTGCGGCTGCTGACGACGAAATTGACAGCTATCCGCCGGATTTCAATGACGATGGTTGGGTGGATGAAAGTGACCTTGCGCTGCTCGAAAGCCAGCTTGGGCACGGTAATGGCATTGCCCTCGAACAAATTTCACCCAATCCCGGAGCACTGTGGTTTCATCAAAACACACACCCCTGGCGACGCTACGATCTGGATGGAGATGGATGGGTGGGGGATGAAGACTGGTTAGTTGTCGAACAGTTGGCAGGTCGGAACGTACCTTTGGGGAACGACATCATCTCACCAACCGCAAGGGTTCTTACCCCGGTCAATGGAGCAGCAATAGCCAAAGGCAAAAGCCTGCTCCTGAAAAGTCATGTCTGGGACAATGCAGCCATATCACGCGTTGAATACCTGGTGAACGGTAAACCCGTTTGCTCGGTCAGTGATCCAAATCCAACTTTTGGTTTCAGCTCACCTCTTTATTCGTGCTGGTGGAGTGTTCCCAGGCGCGCAACCAGTTACCAGCTGCAAGTGCGGGTATTTGACGCGAGTGGGAACTCGGGTACGAGTGAAGCGGTTAGCGTCTTGAGTCGGTGAATTCATCGCCGTTTTCAGCTGAAATACGGCACGGGAATATTCATTTTTAAAAAATCCCTGCAATTTTCTTTTTCTCTCCTATAATTAGGATTATGAGTATGGGGAGTAATGGTCTATTCGGTGGAACAGACTGATTGCTAAAGGGAATTTGCAAGTGTAAGTGGCTCGATCTCGCAGAGTCAGGCACATCAAGGGTCAAGGGGTTTCAATCAATAGGTAACCGTGGCTCCCGAGGCTTTCTGCTTGGGAAGAGCTACTTTGATCAATTGGAGATTCTGGAATATCGCTTCGGCTGATCCTGTGTTCAGGCCGGCTTTTCTTTTGATTTATCTGCTATTCCTCATGGTTGCCATCTGCGCCTGCTCAACCGAGCCAGATTCGACCAGCAAACAGACTGAACCAGCAATGGGTGATGTCGCAGTTTCAACCCACGTGACCCAGTCGCCCAGGCCAGCCTCGACCGCAAGAACCTCATCCCTGCCCAACCGGGTTCAAAATTCCGCCCAAACGCCAGAAGAGTTACTCGATGAGATCAGCTGGGTTCTGCTTGGCAACCAAGCGCCCAATGAACAGCGAGCAGTGGAATTATTCAGGTTGCTGGAACAGTCAGGTTATGCCGGGCTGTTGGCGATCAAAGATTATCTTTTGAACTCACCTGCTCTAGACCAGAAAACGGAAGACGAGCAGACCCTGAGGCTCGCCTTGTTGGAATTCCTGCTGAGCTCCAGTCAGCCTGGCCTGGAAGGAATCGTTCTCGACCTCCTGGTCAGCGAGCCTGGTGTGTTGGAAGT
>JBBKVS010000208.1:0-4539 GCA_037968555.1 Lysobacterales bacterium
TCAGTTTGTCTGGCAACATATCGACTTTCTGCAGGCAAGCCCTGGACGCAGGCACTTCACGTCTGCCGGCGGCTGTCTTGGTTGGGGCCTCGGTGCCGCCATCGGAGTGAAAATTGCGAAGCCCCAAAGCCCGGTGGCTTTGCTCGTAGGCGACGGCAGCCTGCAGTTCGGAATCCAGGCGCTGTGGAGTGCCGCCCGCTACGAAGTGCCGGTAGCCATATTCGTTTGGAATAACAGCGCCTACCAGGCGAACCGCAATGCGCTGCATCGTTACGGCGGTCGCGCGGCCGCAAGCGGCAAGTATATTGGTTGCTACCTGGGCGCGCCGGAAATCGATAATGTGCGCATCGCCGAGGGCTACGGTGTGGAAGCCGAGAAAATTTTGCGTCCCGAAGACCTCACTGCTGGCATCCAACGATGCCTTAAAGCGGTGGAGAGTGGCCGACCGTACCTCCTGGATGTTTCAATTCATCCACGTTTCGGCGGTGCGAATTCAACCTGGTACGATCATTTTTCGGTCGCCCAACTGCAAGCTGGCAACGCGTGATCCAGACGTAGATTCAGCTTGGGGCCTGCCCCGTCGTTTTCCGCTATCGAAGACTGCACCGCATTCACGGTGCTACGCATTCATAGCTCTCCGACAATCGAATAGCTCCTGAGCCCGAGTAGCGTGCAACGTTCGGATAGGCGCACAGAGGGCGGGAAAACTCTGCCTGATCGATATCGGCCAGACCCGTTCTTTCGCCAATATAGCCCGGCGGACGTGGGGCATCCGGCATTTTGAAAGCCTCCATGCGCTCTGGCGCCTGATCTTCTTCAACCCAGCGTTCGAGTGCCGTCAGATCATCAAACAAGTCTGGCCCGGGCCCGCCTTCGCAGTGATAAACACCCGGCGCCATGAACAAGCGCACAAACTCATCAGCGATATCATTCCCGACCGAATTGCGTACTGCTTCAAAATATTGAATCGTCCGTACCGGAATGAGTCCAACGTCCGCCCATCCGTGCCACAGGATCAGTTTGCCGCCCCGCTGGTGAAACACTGACAGGTCAGGGTCGCGTGCGTCGATTGCCGCCTCGCTTGCAAATTGGGCTGGCATCTTAGCGAAATCCAGTTCCGTGAGAAAATCAAACTCCGGCCGGTCTGGTGACCAGGCGAAAAACCGAAAGAAGTTATCCGCGTTACGCAGTTGTACTGGCAAGAAGGGATCACCCCCATAACTGTCCAGATAAGCGTCCAACCCACTGTCCTTGACCGCTTCACCAGGCCGGCTGGTCTGGCCGATCAGATACAGGTCCCACCCGCCAGTAAGCCGGTTTTCCATGTCGGTTCCAGGTAGCCACTCTCCGCCGGGCACATGACCGGGATACGTCTCTCCCGGTCGTTTAAAGAATTTACCAGGACCCTGGTATATCTTCGAAATCGCGGAGATTTGGGCCTCGGTAAAACAGGCCTCCGACGAGGACCCGTCACATTCAGGCAAGTCCTGGCGCGCATCGAACGGACAGTTTCGCGGGTCATCGATCAAGCCATCCTCCTGCCCATCCAAACCATCACACTTGGCGTAGACGGCTGCTCCCAGGGTTTTGAGTTGCTGCAGAGAAATCAGCCCTTTCCGCCCATCGCCAAACAAGGCTTTTGCGGCCCATGCCGCGTTGAATGCCTGCTTCAGGCTGAAATCGTAAATCGGAGCGCCTGCGATAATGCCGTCAAAATCTTGCGGAAATCGCTGCGCCTCCATCAGTGCCTGCCGCCCACCGGTGGAGCAACCCTTGAAATAGGAATAGCGTGGCATGCGGCCGTAGTAGGCGGAAATCAGGCGCTTCGCGGCAGCTTGCGTGACATGAACCGCGCGATAGCCGAAATCGATTTCGGCAGCACGCGAGAGAGCAAACTCAGGATTCGGCCCTTCGTGACCAGTATCCGTCGCTGCGGTGGCATACCCTCGTCTTAGCCCGTAGGTTTGATTGTCCTGTATCAGGCCGGCGAAGCCTCCGTTTCCAGCCTGGAAAAACTTGCCGTTCCAGTCACTCGGCAATTTCACCTCAAAGCCGACATTGGGCAAGATGAAGCCGGTAACGTGGCAGTGCTCCGGCCCTGCAACGCTTTCGGCAACCAGCGAGGCACTGGTAACGGACAGTGTCGCATCCGTGAGACTTTTGAGATCTCTGCAGGAATCGACGCCAGCGAAAAGCATCGTTGGACCAAGCGCCCAACTCAAAGCGATACAGACACTTCCTAATACGGCGCGGTCATTAAACATGGCCTGGCTCCTGGGATAGATTTTTTAGACGGGCAAACCCGATTTCCTGGCTTGTCACGCTACAACAGGCCCACTTGTTCCGGCTACGATATCAAGTAGCAGTTAATTCCATGATCCGGTTTGCATCTTCAAAGAGCTTCATATTGGCTTGCAGATTGTAAGGCCGTTCAAGCAGTCTCTCTGGCTCCCATTCGCTGCGATGCATTTCAAAAAAATCGCCACCATAGACGTGAATAGCACCCGTTAGCCTGGTCGTTGGATTCGTCACCGAATGAATAATGTCCTCTCCCAGGGGCCGGACTTCACGAGGTCCAATCGATTTCGCGCCGGCGGCTTCAATGCGGCCTTCTGGGTCGTCTTTAATCCTGCGCCAAAAGATATTGTCCTCGCGACCGCCATACACGCCAATCACCGCCCACATGTTGTGGTTATGTGGCTTCAAGGTCATGTACGGTGCCCAGATCACATTGAGAATAGTGAGCTGTTCGGATACATGAATGCGATTGATACCCCCTTGCTTGGGTGTGCCCAGTATTTTCAGCAATGCAGCCGGATCCGCCACAGCCCGCTCGACAATCTCGCGTATGGCCTTGGTCGGTGCACTATCCCCAAGAGCCAATTTGCAATCGTTTATGAGTTGTTCCAAATCCATACCATGATCCCTTTGCTCATCCGACCGAAATTTATCTGTTCTGCCAATACTGGCAGGCTTCAATCCTGCCACATCGCACTCCGAACATGAAATGCCGGGATCAAGTTGATCTGACCACCTTTATTCCTGCACCCTACTCAAAACCATCAGAAAACTGAGTGTCATCCGGATGTTCAAGGGCTCCAACGTCACAGATCTTGATACTGTCAAAATCGCCATCCAGGGGCCGCATCGTTCCCTGCGCGTCGGCGGGCAAACAATCTGAAGGCGACAAAGTGCCCCCATCAATCGGTGCAGAGCCGGTCGCAAATAGCACAACGCCGCGACTGTCATTTCCGTCAACTTCCTGTACTGCCAGGTTCGCGCTGATGGCACCACCGGTTGAGGACAAAATGCCACAATCCTCGTTAAAAAGATTACCGGCAAGATAGCCACTCACAATGCTGCTGCCGGGTAAACTACAGGCGGCTTCAAATTGAGTGGGGGCCAGCACATTGTGCACAAAGCGTGGCACCGTGACCGTTTGCAAAAACAGATCGCTGCCAGCGTTGGCGCCGTTATCGAAGAACGTATTGTGGTTGGCCGTCAGATGCACATTGGCCAGATAGGCCGCCCCCCCGTCTGCCTGAACCGTATTATCCACAAAGGTGTTGTTGTTCAGAGTTACCCCTGTGTTAACAGCGCCGCCTGAGGCGTCCAAGTAAACGGCGCCGCCGGACCGGCCGACGTTGGACGCAAAGAAATTTTTCTGCACCAGCAGTTGCGCACCGGTGGAAAGAAATACACGCACCGCGCCACCCCAACCGAGGTTGTTGGTGGTGGGATCTACACTGTTGTTCTTGAATGTATTGCCGGTTATTTCGCTGAAACTTGCCGGTGAGACGATATAGACCGCACCGCCAAAGCCCCCGCGAATGTCTGCAGACTGCACCAGGTTATCTTCAAACCGGCTGTTTCGAATCGTGGTAGCCGCATAGCTTTCAATGGCTCCGCCCCGTGGTTGCTCATTGGCTGCATTGCTACTGATCGCCGAATTGTCAGTGAATAGTGAGTCCTCAATGACTACTGTCTGGCTGCCAGCGCTTTTCCAGGCAATCGCGCCACCGCCCGCAGTAGTTGGATCATTGGCCTTGCAGTTGTAGAAGAACACGTTGGATACGTATAGCGAACTGGTGCTGTTGGTCGAGTTCAAGGCAATGCAACCACCCTGAGCGTTCAAGCCATATGAGAAATTCATGTCCTCTACTTCCAGGCTCACATTATTGCCCACACGCAATATCGGGTACTGCGCATTGCCATTGACTGTGGGATTCCGCGCAACACCACGAATCCGCACATCCGACGCTGCAATAGTAGGTAATGCAGATGCCAGCGTAATAGAGCCATTGAGGAGGAATTCATCTGTAAAAATAATGATGTGCGGTACCGCGCCAGAAGCATTAGCCTCGATAAGGGACTGACGCAGGCTTCCTGCGCCCGAGTCATTGTTATTGGTCACTTCAAAGTTTGCAGCGTGCGCTGCCAGGGTCGTAATGCCGAACAGGCAAGCAATCAGTTTTCGCATGGGTTATCTCTGGAGGTCAGGCACATTCAAACGCGCGCTGACGCGAATCAGGCGGAATG
>JBBKVS010000209.1:0-7775 GCA_037968555.1 Lysobacterales bacterium
GCCTGCACCAGCATGGCCGATTCCGAAACCGCGCCCGTGCGTGCGGGTCGCATCATGCCATCCGGCAATTTACTCTGCGATCGAAACCAACTGACTTCGTGGACCGGCGAAGTTACGGGCTACCGTCGTAACTCCACCCAAACCTGGATCGAGATGCACACTGATGAAGCGACGGTTGAAAGCACCATTGTTGACAACCTCGGGCAAGCAGACGCCAGTTCCCAGTATTTGCTTTGGGCACAGCCGTTCAGTACCGATGACTGGTCCAGAATCGAACAGTCTGAGGGCGTATTGCATAAGGGCATGCGTGCCACTGCTTGGATCTGCCTGGATGGCAAAACGTCACCTGTAATCGACTGGCAACCTCCGCAGGATTGAGCGGCTGACTTTGGACTGGTGGGTTTACATGATTCGCTGCGACGATGACTCGCTCTATACCGGTGTGAGTACCGATCCTCAACGTCGCTTTGAAGAACACCGGCAACATCCGCGCGGCGCTAAATACTTCAATGGCCGCCAGCCCTTGGCCATTGTGTACACCGAATCCGGGCATACCCGCAGCAGCGCCTGCCAGCGGGAGGCCGTCATCAAAAAACTGACGCGGCCTGACAAGCTGGCATTGCTTGCTACCACCTCTCAAAGCAATCACGGCTGAAGTATTCGCTCACACTCGCTACAATAAGCGCTGATCATGCGCTTTAATCCAGAATATCCGCTACACCTTTCGTGAGCCCGACCAAAACCCCAGCCAGGAAAGGTTTTCCTTTACCCAATAGACTGTCACTCAGCAACTGGCGAGGTGATCTGTACGGCGGCCTGACCGCTGCCATCGTGGCACTGCCCCTGGCGCTGGCTTTCGGAGTTGCTTCCGGGGCCGGGCCCATTGCCGGCTTGTATGGAGCCATCTGTGTTGGGCTGTTTGCTTCCCTGTTTGGTGGCACACCCAGCCAGATATCCGGGCCTACCGGGCCCATGACCATTGTTTCCGCGTCGATTTTTACCCAGTTTGCAGGGCAGCCTGCGGTGGCCTTCACCATGGTCATGATGGCGGGAGGGTTCCAGATACTGTTCGGCTATCTGCGGTTGGGACGCTATGTGAATCTGATGCCCTACCCGGTGATTTCAGGCTTTATGACAGGTGTGGGTTGCATACTCATCATCATGCAACTGGATCCACTGCTGGGCTATGCCAGTCAGCAATCCGTGGTCAATGCGCTCAGCGTCTTACCCAGCGATCTGCTGCAGCCAAATTTCCAGGCCTTGCTGATTGGCACGCTGGCATTGGCAATGGTTTTTTTCCTGCCCCGGCGCATCACGCGCGTGGTACCGGGCACCTTGTTGGCGCTGGTGGGCTGTACTTTACTGGGGCTGTTGTTCAGCGATTTACCGGTGCTGGGCGAAATTCCTTCCGGCCTACCGCAATGGCAAATCCCCACCATCGAATTTGCGCTGTTGAATCAGATGCTGATTTCTGCCGCTGTACTGGCAGCGTTGGGATCCATAGACAGCCTGCTGACTTCGCTGGTGGCAGACAACATGACGCGCGATTTTCACGACTCCGACAAGGAACTGATAGGGCAAGGAATGGGCAACCTGGTGGCTGGCTTGGCCGGTGGCATCGCCGGGGCCGGGGCCACCATACGTACCCTGTCCAATATCCAGGCCGGTGGCCGCACGGTACTGTCCGGCGTCATTCACGCGCTCATTCTTTTGGCCATCGTGCTGGGCATGGCGCCTTTGCTCACGCAGGTGCCTTATGCCGCGCTGGCGGGACTGCTGATCAAAGTCGGTATTGATGTGATTGACTGGCGCTTTATCCGTCGTATGCACCGCGCGCCACGCATCGATTTTGTACTGATGCTGGTGGTGCTGCTGCTCACCGTGCTGGTCGATGTGGTGACTGCCGTGGGTGTTGGTATCGTCCTGGCCAGCCTGGCACTGGTCAAGGAAATGGCAGAGGTGCAGATGGAGTCCATGCGCAGCCTCAACGATCCGCAGCATGAGCACCTGTTCGATGCCGAAACAGCAGCTCTGTTTCTGCAGCACCGCGACAAACTGATGTTCCTGCACCTTTCCGGCCTGATCAGTTTTGCAGCCGCCAGTGAATTAACCCGTCGATTCACAATCGTCGGCGACTACCAGGTTCTGATCATCGACCTGCTGGATGTACCGCGCATGGATGGCAGCGCAGCATTGGCGCTGGAAGAACTGATCCAGCGGGCCCTTGATGAAAAGCGGCGCGTGATCATCATAGGCATGACTTTCCGCGTAGCGCGTTTGCTGGAGCGTCTGGGCGTACTGGATGAAGTGCGGGAAACGGAACGCTTCAACAACCGGGCAGATGCCATTCGCGCAGCCGTAGCACCGCTCAACCAATCCGGCAGCGCAAAAAAATGAAACTGTTGTTGCTGTGCGCTTACCGTTAGACTCCCACTCAACCCCTAGCGTGCGAGCAATCCAATACGTCATGCGAGCAGCCACCGTTCAATGCCGACAACTACTGTGCGCCACGGTCTGCAGCCTGGCCTTGTTGGGCGCTACCAGCCTTGCAGCCAGTCCGGCCTCGGACCAGGCCATGGCCGAAGAGTATGCTGAATGGTTCAAAGCAGAGTTCATGATGGAGAACCTGGTCGGTGGGGCTTTTGCCGTGGTGTCTCGCGACGGCATTCTGAAAACCGGCAGCTACGGCCACACCGACACCAGCCACAAGCAGGCGGTGACGCCCGACACGGTATTCCGTATTGCATCAGTTTCCAAAACCTTTGCCGCCGGGCTCACCGCTTTGCTGGTGGCCGATGGCAGCCTGAGCTGGACAGACCCAGTCAACCGCTACGTGCCGGGTTTTAACATCAAGGGTGATGCTTCCAAAATACGCATCGAAGATTTATTGGGACAGAGTTCCGGGCTGATTTCGCATGCCTATGACAACCTGATCGAAGATGGTGTACCTACCGAACAGATTTACCTGCGCCTGGCTGACTTGCCTTATACCTGCCAGCCCGGTAACTGTTACAGCTACCAGAACAGCGTGTTCAGCCTGATCCAGCCGGTAGTGGAAAACGCGACCTCCAGCACTTATGAATTACTGATCGAACAACGCATCTTCAAACCCTTGGATATGCAAACCGCGTCGGTGGGCTATGAGCCTTTCCTGGCTAACAGCAATCGCGCGCAGCCGCATGTGAGAAGCAATGGCCAATGGCGCACGGTGAAAGTGCTGCCCAACTATTATCGTGTGGCCCCGGCAGCCGGCGTGAATGCCAGCATCACCGATATGGCCAAGTGGTTGCGTGCGCAGCTGGGTGCCTCACCGGCGGTACTGGCACCTGAGGCACAGCAAGCGATGACCCGGGCACGGGTGCGCACCCCGCGGGAATTGCACCGCCGCGAATGGGACAAGATGTTGACAGATGCCCACTACGGCCTGGGCTGGCGGGTGTATCAGCTGGGTGACCGGCAAATCGCCTATCACAGCGGTTGGGTTTCAGGTTACCGCGCCGATATCGCCTACTCTCTCACGGAAGGCATTGGCATCACCGTGCTTTTGAACGAGGAGTCCTCCAGCATCAGCCGCATGACAACGCAGTTCTGGCATTTGACTGAGGCACGCAAGCTGGCCGCGCTTACAACTCCATAGTCCATTCATCCAGTGCAGCTTTCTGCTTTTTAGTTGTAGCCGGAGCGGGTGACCACAGCTGCAAAGGCGAGGGGCGCTCATAATTCTCTGGCGGTGGGGTGCTGGCCATGTTCTGGCAATATTGGGCAAACACCGCAATCGCCATGCAATCCAGCAGTTCCTTGATATCCTGGTTGGTCACATCGGTGTTCCGCAGCAGGAACTGGTAATGCGCGTCCAGCTTTTCTGCTGAAAAAATAGCCTCCGGGCTGAGCAGGTACTTATCGCGGAAAGGCGGATAAACGCGCCGCACTACTCCCATGCGCAATCGTTTGATGGAGTCACCCTGGCCGGTACTGTAAAACTTCACTTTCTTTTTGTCTGACGGGTAAAGCGGCGCCACTTTGGCCAACTGCTCGCGCACAATGGCCTTGTTGTAAAACAAGCGGGCATGCAGTGCAGGTGGGATGGAAGCCAGCAATTCCACCAGTCTATGATCCAGGAACGGCACCCGGGCCTCTATACCCTGGCAGGAACTGGTGCGGTCTTCATGCCACAGGTTGTAGGTGGTCAGCAGGCCGGTCCTGAACACCATTTCACGCTGGAAGTCGCCATCCAGGCCATCCGTGGGAACGCCTGGAAAGTTTTCTTTCAAAGCTGGTCGCATGTACTCGGGTATGCCTGCATCTATGCGCCGCATGATCCGGTGATTGTTGGATACTTTCTGTAAATAATGTTGCCAGTCGTTGCTTTCACTGCCCATGCTGTGCGAGTAACCACCTGCGAACTCATCGGCACCCTGGCCCAACAATATAACCTTCAATCCCGGCACAGCCGTTTTTGCATAGCGGTGCAGCTCCAGCTTGAGGAACCACTCGGTATTGAATGTGGGTCGCTCGACGGCCCATATCATGAATTCAAAATCTTCCAGTCCGAACTGCAGCTGCTCCAGCAGGGTGTTGGCATCGTAATGCACGGGGTGATGGTGAAAGCCCATTTGCTGCGCCAGCAGCACAGACTGTTCCACATCGCCCGCTGCCAGGGTGCTCTCTTCCACCACCGTGAAACAGTGCAACTCCTGGTTGGTTTGAGCAGCCATGGCCGCCAACAAACTGGAATCAATACCACCGCTGAGGAACAGGCCCAGGGGCACATCACTCATCAGTTGCCGGGTCACACTGTCTTGCAACAGCTCGCCGTAACGCTGACTCCACCAGGCTGGATCCGGATTACTCTCCTCAGCGGACCTGGCAAAGTAATTCTCAAGAGCCCAATAGCATTCCAACCGGGGCTCAGCGCCGGGCGCGAGGTGCAATACTTGCCCGCCCGCCAACTGCTGGACCCCGTGCACATAGGTATTGAGTGAACCGGAAAAACCACGGGTGCTTTCAAAGTGCGCCCAGTCCAGGTCGCGCGGGCAATCCGGGTGAGCCAACAAGGCCTTGAGCTCAGAACCAAACAACAACCCTTTGCTGATCCTGGCGTAGAACAGGGGTTTGATGGCCAGCCGATCGCGGGCCAACAAGAGTTTTTTCTGTCGCGTATCCCAAATCAGTAAGGCATACATGCCATTGAGTTGTTGCAGCAGTTCATCCGTGCCTTCTTCGTAAAGATGAACCACCACTTCAGAATCCGAACGACTGGCAAACTGGTGCTTATCCTGCAATCGTTGGCGGATTTCCAGATGATTGAATATTTCGCCGTTAACGACACTCAGTATGCTGTGGTCTTCATTCCACAGCGGTTGTTGTCCACCCGCCAGATCAATGATGGAAAGCCGTCGGAAAACCAGACTGAGAAAACCATCGTCATAAAACTGTTCATCATCCGGGCCTCGGCGGGCCAGTTGTGCACCCATGGCGACCAGAGTAGCCCTGCGTTCAGTGGCATCGCCCTCCAGGCCCGCCAGATTAATCAGCCCTGCAAATCCACACATTGTTGCCGCTTTCCAGTATCACTGTTCAGCTGTCAGTTTAACCACTACACGCTGCACAATTGCAGCCAATCTCCTGCTGACACTGCAATTCATGATACAAATAGCGGCTCAAGCCATCACGTGAAGCCAACACTATGACCCCATTCCGTATTGTTTATTTGTCGCTAGCCACCACCCTGCTTCTGTTTGCCTGCAAACCAGCTGAAGAGCCGAAAGTTGCCAGCGAAGCCCCGCCGCCCGAAAGCGCCCAGCAAGAACCCCCCAGGAGAGAAATACCCAAGCCAGCAGCTGATGTGGTGATTCGCGATGCAGCGGTCTACACACTGAACCCGGATCAGCCTTGGGCAGAAGCGGTGGCCATACGCGATGGCCGTATCGTTTTCGTCGGAGCTCTGGCTGATGCAGAGGCCTTGATTGGCCCCGACACCCAGGTGATTTCACAGGCAGGCGGCATGGTGTTGCCCGGCTTCCAGGACGCCCATCTGCATCCCTATACTTCCGGCATAGACCAGTTTGATTGCAACATGGATCTGCAGCCCATGGTGCCTGATACCTATGTGGCCAAGGCCAAAAAGTGCTATGAAACCATGACCGATCGGGAGTGGATCAAAGGCGGTGGCTGGAACCTGACAGCGTTCGGGGCCAATCCGATTCCAAACAAAGCCCTGTTGGATGCGGTGATTCCGGACAAGCCAGCGATTTTCTCATCATCAGACGGCCATACGGCATGGGTGAACAGCGCAGCGCTCGCGGCGGCAGGTATTACAAAGGACACCCCCGACCCACTTAACGGCAGAATTGATCGCGACCCGATAAGCGGCGAGCCAGTAGGCAGTCTGCAGGAATCCGCCATGTACCTGGTTGCAAGCCTGGTTCCGCCACCTCCGGAAAGCCAACGCAATAACGCCATGCGCTATTCACTGGACTATCTGCACAGCCTGGGCATCACCGCCATGCAGGAAGCTTCCATCAGCGTGGATCCGGCAGATCCGCTGCATGGTCTGGAAGTCTATCGGGCTTTTGCCGACAACAATGAACTGGGCATGCACACGGTGCTGTCATTGCGCTGGGACAGCAACAAAGGCGTGGAACAGATACCGGACATCCTGGCTGCGCGGGAAAAGTACCAGGGCGGACTGATCGCTGCCAGCACGGTGAAAATATTCCTCGACGGTGTGGTAGAACCCAGCACGGCTGCCTTGCTGGAAGACTACTCCGACCAGCCCGGCTTCAAAGGCAAATTGCAGGTACCGGTTGATGTGCTGAATGAAGCCGTGCAGCGCCTGGAAGCAGAGGATTTCCAGGTGCACATTCACGTGATCGGTGATGGCGCTGTGCGCGCTGCACTGGATGCTTTTGAAAACGCTCGGCATCTGAACGGCAAAAGTAACGGCCGCCATCACCTGGCCCATGCCCAGTTCATCGACCCGCAAGACTTGAGCCGCTTCGCTGCGCTGGATGTCACTGCAACTTTTTCGGCCATCTGGGCTGGTGGTGAAGACAAATTCCTCTCTGTATTGACCTTGCCGCGTGTGGGACCCGAGCGCTATCGCTGGACCTATCCGCTGCAGAGCCTGATCAAAGCAGGCGGTCGGGTGGCTTTTGGTTCTGATTGGAACGTATCGTCCCCCGATCCCTTGCAGGCCATTGAGGCATCCGTAACCCGTGGCAATGTGTTCGATCCGGCTGTTCCGGTATTCATGCCGCAGGAGCGCATCAGTCTTGAAGATGCCATCAAGGCCACCACGTTGAACGCGGCCTATGTGAACCATCTCGATGGCCACACGGGCAGTATTGAGATCGGTAAATTGGGTGATCTGGTCGTACTGGACAGGAATCTGTTTGAAATTGAGCCGGCTGAAATTTCCGATGCCAAGGTTATGAAAACCCTGTTTGGCGGTAAAGTCATTTTCCAGACGGCAGAAACCCAGTAGCTCACCCGCTTGTGTATCCCGGCTCGCGCACCCTTCGGGTTGCTTGACCGGGATGACGGTGGAGAAAATGAAATGGCGTAGCCGCAAATTAAAAATTCACTGCGTGCCACTGCCTGCAAGTCAGATGCATAGAGTAGGATAGTTGTTGGGTAGCCAAGCATTTCTGGCAGCAGCCTGTTCGCCATGGCTACCCTGACCTGGTGGGCAGCAGGAGAACGACCATTCCCGAATCGTCCAATATCGTCGTTTCGCTGTTCCTGATTTTTACCGGGGCGGCTGTAGTGACTAC
>JBBKVS010000210.1:0-7375 GCA_037968555.1 Lysobacterales bacterium
GCCAAATCATGCACTGGATTTTCCAGCAAATGGGGGAAAGCTGTATGGCCCTGTACGCCCATCACTTTGAGTCGAGCATGCAAGGAGCCACGCCGCCCTATGCGCACGCTGTCACCCAGACTATTCAGACTGGACGGCTCGCCCACCAGGCAGAAATCAGGCGCAGACCTGGTCTCTGACAGCTCCTGTGCAACACGGACTATGCCATCAATCGCTTCACCTTCCTCGTCACTGGTAAGCAATAAGCCAATCTGGCCCCGGATGGCATCCCGGTTCTGCTTCACAAAGACTTCCAGAGCACAAACCATGGCGGCTACAGCACCCTTCATATCAGCTATGCCGCGACCGTACAGCAGGCCATCTTTGACTGTAGGCACGAAGGGGGGATGGGTCCACAATTCTTCGGCACCTGGCGGAACCACGTCGGTATGCCCCAGAAACCACAGGGATGGGCTGCCCTGCCCGTAAGTGAGCAATAAATTACTGACATCGCCACAATGGAACCAGCGGGCTGCAAAACCCAATGGCAGCAGACGCTGAACTATCAGTTTCTGGCAACCCGCATCATCAGGCGTAATGGAAGGCCGGCGCACCAGCTGACAAGCCAAGTCGGCTACCTGACTCAGTCCAGTCACAGTCATGAAAGCAGATGTTCGCGGAATTCGTTGGCAGAAAAGCCGACCAGCAGCAGTCGGCTGTGGCGCTCCAGAATCGGACGTTTGAGCAGGATCGGATACTGCAGCAGAATTTTCAGTGGATCCGTTTCAGACTGGGCTTTTTCAATCAAGCTCAGATTTCGCCAGGTAGTACTGCGGCGATTGGTGAGCAAGTCCGCCAGGGGGGAAGACAACCAACGCTGCAAACGTTCTTTATCAACCCCATCCGTACGTACATCGCGGAATTCATAAGCCACTGCATGTTCCTGCAGCCAGGCTTGGGCCTTGCCGCAGGTATCGCAATTCTTCAGTCCGAAAACCAGCAGCAGGTCTGATTGCTTAACCGGCATCACGCAAGATCTCGTTCACGCTGGTCCGAGCCCGGGTGGCATCATCAACCCGCTTCACGATGACAGCACAATAAAGGGAATGGCTGCCATCGCTGGCGGGCAAAGACCCCGGTACAACGACTGAACCGGCCGGTACACGTCCACGATGGATTTCACCCGTGGCCCGGTCATAAATCTTGGTGCTTTGCCCGAGAAACACACCCATGGAAATCACGCTACCGCGTTCAACAATCACGCCTTCAACCACTTCAGAGCGTGCACCGATGAAACAATCATCTTCAATGATCGTCGGAGCGGCCTGCAAAGGCTCCAGTACACCGCCAATGCCGACACCACCCGACAGGTGCACCCTATCGCCGATCTGCGCACAGGAACCCACTGTGGCCCAGGTATCCACCATGGTGCCGGCTCCGACCCAGGCACCAATGTTCACATAGCTGGGCATCAGCACCGCATCACGGCCAATGAATGCGCCACGACGCACGGTTGCTGGTGGCACGATGCGCGCGCCACATTGGGCAATGTCACCACCCATTTCGCCACCCCAGCGCAATGGAACCTTGTCGAAAAAACGACTGAAGCCGCCTTCAATGACTTCGTTTCTGTTCAACCTGAAAGACAGCAATACGGCTTTTTTCAGCCATTCATTGACTTGCCAACCCGAAGAATCTGCGCTGGGTTCAGCGACCCGCAATTGGCCCTGCTCGAGTGCATCCAGGCAATCTTCCACGGCCGCGCGCAACTCCACCGGAGCATTCTGCGGTGAAAGTGCAGCCCGGTTTTCCCAGGCCGATTCGATCAGTTGACGTTCTTTTTTCATCTGTGGATTTCCACCCATATCCCTCATTTTTTCTCTAAATGTTGTTTCACAGCGACGGCCAAAGCCTGCTGTTCTTCCGTACTCAATGGCTGGCGCGCGGCATTGCCGAGCAAAAAAGTATCTTCTACCCGCTCGCCGAAGGTTGCAATCCTCGCGTCGAATACCTGTACTTTCTGTTCAACCATGGCCGCTGCCAGGCGTGATAACAAACCCGGCCGGTCATGACAATGCAACTCCATAATGGTGCCAGTCTTGTCAGCCGGTTGTTCGAACTCCACCCGCGGATCAGAAATGAAATGCCGCAGGCGACGAGGCAGAGGCCGGAACACCGGGGCCCGGACTTCATCTTTGCCAGTTGCGACTCCCAGCCTTTCCACCAGTTCATCAGCGTCTACTTCCGACAATGCCCGGCCATGCTGGTCCATCAACTGGAACAGGTCAAAACTGCGACCATCGCGAGTGGTCAGGATACGCGCCGCCATGACATCGAAACCCATCTCGTCCAGAACATTAGTGATGGATGCAAACAGGCCATCGTAATCAGCCACGCAAACCAGCAACTCGGAGACACCATGCGGTTGCACAGCCCTGACAGCGATCTGCTTGTCCGGGTCATCGCTGAGGATGACCACTTCGGTGCACCATTCAAGCTGGTCTACAGTCAAGCGGAGAAAGGCATGTTCGGGTAACTGACGCCACAGCTTGCGAATCGCTCCTGACGACCGTTCCTGGCGCAACAAGCGACTTAATGCACCGGAACGGGTCTCACGAATGGCCACTGCGCTTTGCAGCGGATTTTCCAGACCGCGGCGCAAAGCAGCTCCGGTGAGCAGATACAGATCCCACAGCAATCCGTTCTTCCAGGCATTCCACAGCTTGGGATTGGTGGCAGCGATATCTGCAACCGTCAACAGGTAAAGATTATCCAGATAACGCATGCTACCAACTATGGCGGCAAAAGCCTGGATGGTAGCCGGGTCGGAAAGATCCTTGCGCTGGGCGGTTTGCGACATCAACAAATGGTGTTGTACCAGCCAGGCAATCAGAGCGGTGTCAGAAGCGTCCAATTCCAACCGTTGGCAAAACTCGCGTGCATCAACTGCACCCAGTTCCGAATGATCGCCCCCTCGTCCCTTGGCTATGTCATGAAACAAGGCGGCCAGGTAAAGCAGTTCCGGGCGCTCCAGACGCTGGAATACGGGCTGCACATGCGGGAACAGGTCGCGGTACTTACCGTAAGCGAAGCGCCGCAGATTACGCACCATGAACAGGGTGTGCTGATCTACGGTATAAACATGAAACAGATCATATTGCATGCGACCGACGATATTGCCAAAAGCTGGGATGTATTCAGCCAGCAAACCATAGCGATTCATGCGTTGCAGCTGTGTGTAGACACCTTCGGGTTGCTTCAGCAACTCAAGAAAATGCGCGCTGACTTCCGGGTTATTGCGGAATTCATCATCAACCAGGTACAGGTTGTCACGCACCAGTCGAATGGTAGCCGCCGATACGCCGCGCAATTCCTCATGCATGGCCAGCAGGGTAAACATTTCCATCAAAGCCGCCGGGCGACGCAGGAATACGTTTTCATCACGGGTTCCGAGATAACCGTGGTGAACATGGAATTCACCATCCAGGTCCTGGCTGGCATCGCTATGTGCAATCAGCAGCTCTTCCTGGAATAGTTGCAACAGCCGCTCGTTCAGCCGTTCCAGCTGCATCACTGTGCGGTAATAACGCTGCATGAACTGCTCTACAGCCAGGTTGTTTTCGGCATCGTTGTAGCCGAATTTCTCTGCCACCTGACGTTGAAAATCAAACAGCAGCCGGTCTTCCGAGCGACCCGATAGCAAGTGCAGGCAAAAACGCACCCGCCAGAGGAAACGCTGGTCGTTCACCAGGTCGGTATATTCGGTTTCGGTCAGAAAGCCATGTTCAACCAATCCATGCAGGGTTTGTGCGCCAAAATGCCGCTTCGCCACCCAGCCGATCATCTGGATATCACGCAAACCACCTGGACCTTCCTTGATGTTGGGCTCCAGGTTGTAGGCTGTTTCATGGAAGCGGGCGTGACGCTGTTTCTGTTCCTCAAACTTGGCTGTAAAAAATGTTTCGGCCGGCCACATGTGGGCAGGCGACAATTCCAGTTGCAAGCTCTTGAACAAATCGTCCGGGCCGTCCAACAATCGCGATTCCATCAAGGTGGTCGCGGTGCTGACATCCTTGCGCGCTTCTTCGGCACATTGGGCCACTGTTCGGACGCTGTGCCCCAGATAAAAACCAGCGTCCCAAAGCAGCTGTATGAAGGATTCAATTTGCTCTTGGGGCAAATTGGTTTCAGATTTCTCACTGAGCAGTATCAGCAAATCAACATCGGAGTGTGGATGCAGTTCACCACGGCCGAATCCACCAACGGCCACCAGACAAATACTATCGAGACCGGGAATCAATCGGTGCCAGGCCAACAGCAGTAGCTGTTCCACCACCCAGGCGCGCGCACGCACCAGTTGCACTACATCTTCCTTGGCCCAGAAACTTTCTGCCAGCTTTTTGTCTGCGCCATTGAGAGCCTGGCGAATCTGCTCACGCAGTTCAGCAACCTGTTCTTCCAGTGGTGCTTCGTCACCTGTAGGGGGTAACAGTACTGAGCGACAAGCCAAATCCACGGCTCTCATAGTGCCTGGATCCAGGCAACCCCTGGACGCCTGCGGTGCTGACAGCCGGTCGTACATACTCAGATTGGGTCGTCAGGGAATTTAGTCAGTACATCAAAGCCGTCGTCAGTAACGGCAATGGTGTGTTCCCATTGAGCCGACAGGCTGCGATCCTTGGTGATCACGGTCCAGCCGTCAGGCATCAGGCGGGTTTCACGTTTGCCCAGATTGACCATGGGCTCAATGGTGAAAACCATACCGGGCACCAGCATTTCACCACTGTCCGGACGACCATAATGCAATACCTGCGGATCTTCATGAAATACGCGACCTATGCCATGGCCACAATATTCCCGCACCACCGAGCAAGCCTGGGTTTCCGCCACGCGTTGAATGGCATAGCCAATATCTCCCAGGCGCACACCAGGCCGTATCATTTCAATGCCAGTCACCATGCATTGATGGGCTATGTCGCTGATACGCTGGCCTTTGATGGTGGGTGTACCCACCTGGAACATCTTGCTGGTGTCACCGTGCCAGCCGTTTTTGATGACCGTGATATCAATATTGATGATATCGCCATCCTTCAATACTTTTTCACCCGGGATTCCATGACAAATCACGTGATTGACCGAAGTACAGATGGACTTGGGAAAGCCTTTGTAATTCAGCGGCGCAGGAATTGCCTGTTGGGTTTCGGTAATAAAGCGATGGCAGATATCATCCAGTTCACCGGTGCTGATACCCGGCTTTACGTGTTCCGCAATCATGTGCAGCACTTCAGCGGCCAAATGACCCGCTACACGCATTTCCTCTATTTCCGCTTTTGATTTCAGCATAATTGCCATTATTTATCGCCCTTCACTGACTGTCTGCAAATGCATGCAAGTTCTGTTCAAACCTGAAAATATCCAAGCCAAGCATTCAAAAAGAAGCATTGTACATGCCTTTTGCCCCATGACGTGGAGCAGCCCAGCTGGGATAATCACTTCCTATAAAAAGAACACATGCCCGATCAAGGGCGGTGGGAGAGTTCAGGAATGAAGAAATTTTTACGCTACACCTTGCCTTTGGGAATCATTCTCCTGTGCGTGGCAATTGTGGTAGCCATGGTAGCCATTTCCAAGGGTAAGCGGCCTGAACGAAAAGCAGACATCGCCAAGGCTTTGCTGGTGGATACCATTACAGTACGCGTTGAATCGCTGAATCTGGTGGTTGAATCCCAGGGCAGCGTTCTGCCTCGCACCGAAACTGTTGTCATTGCAGAAGTTACTGGAAAAATCGTTAGTGTTTCGAAAAGTTTTGTCGCAGGCGGCTTTTTCAAAAAGGGTGAAGTGCTGTTACGCATTGATCCCAGTGACTACGACGCCGCGATGAAGCGCGCTGAGGCTAACCTGGCCTCAAAGCACGCACAATATGCTGACCAGAAAGCCCGTTCAGACCAGGCACTCAAAGACTGGCAGAATCTGGGCCGAACTGGCGAACCTTCTGATCTCACCTTACGCAAGCCGCAACTGGCCGAAGCCCAGGCCGGAGTGAAGTCGGCTGAAGCTGATTTACAAGAGGCTCAACGCGACCTGGATAGAACGGCTATCAAGGCCCCGTACGATGGCCTGGTTCGCAGCAAACAAGTAGATGTAGGTCAGTACGTTGCGCCCGGAACAACGCTGGGTGTGACTTTTGCCATCGACACGGCAGAAATTCGCTTGCCCTTAGCCATTGGCGATCTGCAATTTCTCGATCTGCCCTCAGCCACGGGAGCGGCCACTGACCACCCTACCCCGGTCACGCTGAGTGCGGAGGGTACCGGCCTGAGCGGGACATGGCAGGCTGAGATCGTTCGCACCGAAGGTGTGATTGATCAGGGCAGCCGGGTGATTTACGCCGTGGCACAAGTGCTTGATCCCTACGGTGTGTTGAGCCTCAGTCAACAGCCGGAATTGCGCATGGGCACTTATGTTCACGCAGATATCGAAGGCATCTGGATGGACAGTGTTGTCAGCCTGCCGCGCGTCGCACTGAAAGAAGGCAATACCGTACTTGTGGTCAGTCCTGAAAATGAGCTGGAGATTCGCGAGGTCGAGATTATTCGTGCTGAACCTCGAACCATTTATGTGAGTGGTGGTTTGAAAAATGGCGAACAAGTGGTAATTACAGCCATAGAGGCACCCGTACCCGGCACCAAACTGGTGGTTTCCGGTTCCGAAGCAGGCGCAGATGATAACCAGCAGCCAGCCAGTTCGGATTTAACCCCATGAACCCTACCGGACAAGATCCGTTCAATGCCCTGATTTCCTGGTTTGCCAGGAACTCGGTGGCTGCCAACCTGCTCATGTTCATCCTGATTGTAGGTGGACTGTATTCTGTTTACACCATCAAAAAGGAAGTACAGCCACGAATTGATACCAACTACATCACGATCAGCGTGCCCTTTCTGGGCGCCACACCTGAAGATGTTGAGGAAGGTGTGGTTATCAAAATCGAAGAAGCCATCCAGGACGTAGAAGGTATTGAAGAAATCATTTCCAGCGCTTCCCGTGGAAATGGCAGAGTTACAGTTGAAGTGAACGCCGACTACGATATGGCCGAGGTCATGGACCAGATCAAGAACCGCGTGGATGCAATTTCAACCTTCCCGGAAAACACCGAAAAACCCAACATTGCGCGCAACACCTTTCAACAGCAAGTGGTCATGGTCAGCGTATTCGGCTCTGTAAATGAGCGCACCCTGAAAGAGTTTTCCAAGCAAATCCGCAATGAGATCGTCAGCCTGCCAGGCATTACCCGGGCTGAAATTCTCGGCTCGCGACCCTATGAAATCAGTATCGAGGTCAGTGAATTCGACTTGCAGGCTTATGACTTGACCCTGATTGAAGTCGCCCAGGCAGTGCG
>JBBKVS010000211.1:0-4903 GCA_037968555.1 Lysobacterales bacterium
GGTAAACGACTGTCAAAATAATAGGAATCGCCCTTGCTCAGGGTCCAGGTTTTACCGGCAACAGTCAGTTCCAGTTCGCCTGCGACGATCACGCCGCCTTCTTCGCCACTGTGCGTGAGCAGATCGGAACCCGTATCCGCGCCCGGCTCGTAAACCTCGTTGAGTATGGACATGGCACGGTCACGACGGGTGGCTGCCACCAGGCGAAATTCAATACCGCCGGTTCCCATGTCAGGCTGATCAGCTGCGCGAAACACCACTTCTTCCTGGGAACTGAGATCGCGGGTAAAAAACTCCGCCAGGGTCAGTGGGAATGCGCTCAAAATCTTCTGCAAAGACCCGACTGAGGGGCTGACACGACCTTGCTCTATCAACGAAACCATACCGTTGGTCACACCTGCCCGCTTGGCCAACTCACGCTGGCTCAAGCCAAAGGCAGTGCGTGTAGCCTTCAGTTTTTTGCCGACATCCTCAGCCATAGGCCACCCTTTAATCCGCTGTTCAATAAAATAGACAGTTGGGAGGCACTTTAACCAAGTCAGGCAGCCTCAGCAAGGCCCCGTCGCCGCGGAGACCCTGACTCAGGCTGTTCTGATGAGTATTGCACGCGTGCCTACAGGGCTTCCAATGCAGGCACAAAATCGTAGCCCAGATTACGCGCTACGTCCTCATGAGTGACTTTACCCTTGCAGACATTCAGGCCTGCCAGCAGGTGCGGATTGTCCAGCATGGCCTGCCGGGCGCCTTTGTCAGCGATTGCGATGGCGAAAGGCAAAGTGGCATTGTTCAGGGCAAAAGTTGAGGTGCGGGGTACGGCACCTGGCATGTTGGCAACGCAGTAATGCACGATGCCATCCACCACATAGGTGGGCTCAGCATGGGTGGTGGCGTGTGAAGTCTCAAAGCAACCGCCCTGGTCTATGGCCACATCGACCAGCACTGAGCCAGGCTGCATCAAAGACAGGTGTTCACGCGTTACCAGCTTGGGAGCCGCGGCACCCGGCACCAATACGCCCCCAATCACCAGATCGGCATTACGGATGTGACGTTCAATGGCATCGACGGTGGAATGCACCGTTTCAATGCGAGTGGAGAAAATGGCGTCCAGGAAGCGCATCACGCGGGTGCTGCGATCCAGCACAACCACTCGTGCACCCATGCCTACCGCCATCTGCGCGGCATTCAGCCCTACCGTTCCGCCGCCAATGATGACTACCTTGGCAGGCGCTACGCCGGGTACACCGCCCAATAACACACCCGAACCGCCATGGGCTTTTTCCAGACACCAGGCACCGGCCTGTATGGACAAACGCCCTGCCACTTCTGACATAGGCGCCAACAAGGGCAAACCACCCAGTGCATCGGTGACAGTTTCATAGGCGATACAGGTGGCACCACTGTTAACCAGGTCTTCGGTCTGGGGCGCATCGGGAGCCAGGTGCAAATAGGTAAACAGGGTATGGTGCGGTTTCAGCATGGCCCGTTCGATCGCCTGCGGTTCCTTGACCTTGACGATCATCTCAGCAGCATCGAATACCGCTTGTGCATCCGGCAATATGGCCGCACCGGCAGCTTCGTATTCCACATCCAGAACGCCAATTCCTTCACCGGCAGTGGATTGCACAAATACTTCGTGCCCACGCGCTGCCAATTCACGTACTGAAGCTGGCACAAGGCCAACGCGGTACTCATGATTCTTGATTTCCTTGGGTACACCGATTTTCATTACCGAACTCCAGCCAGATTGATGTGCTGATTTTAAAGCTTAACTTGTGATATTTTTCTCTATTAATAGTGGTTTAATAGCATTTTATGCTGGTTTAGGAGCTTCTCATGGTGATATCGGCAAGACAAAGTATGGCCACACCCAAACCGCTGGACCGCATCGATCGCCTGATCCTGGATGCCCTGCAAACCGATGGCCGCCTGTCCAACGTATCCCTGGCGCGCCAGGTCAACCTCACGCCTACCCCTTGCCTGGAACGGGTGAGACGCCTGGAACGTGATGGTTACATCACCGGCTACCATGCCAGTCTGTCGCCACAACTGATGGAAGCCGGCTTGCTGGTTTTTGTGGAGATCAGCCTGCTGCGCAACTCACCGGATGCTTTTCGTGAATTCCGTCAGCATGCCCGCCGCCTGTCGCAGATACTCGAATGCCACCTGGTTTCAGGCAATTTTGATTATTTGATCAAGGCGCGGGTAAAAGACATGAACGAGTACCGCGATCTGCTCAGCGAAAAAATCCTCGCCCTGCCCGGTGTGAGTAATTCGCGCAGCTATGTGGTGATCGAGGAAGTCAAAGAAACCAGCCTGTTGCCGGTGAGTCGCAGGAGCTGAATCATGCAGCTTTACATCCATCCGGCTATTTACTGCTTGACCGATGCCAGCCAGTGGCCCTAGCCTGCCCCCCATGACCACCTTGATAATCCATCACGATGACTGCCTGGCACACGACCCGGGCACAATGCACCCGGAATCCAGCCAGCGCGTACGCACCGTGGTGGAAGCACTGGAGCAACTGCCGGGCACTGTAAAGCTACCAGCTCCCCTGGCCAGCCAGGAACAGATCGGCCGCGCCCATGATCTGGATTACTGGCAAACCGTGGTCCAGGCCGAGCCCGCGGAAGGCCGGGCCATGCTGGATGAAGATACCTTTCTGTCACCGGGCTCAATCAATGCAGCCCTGCGGGGCGCGGGTGCCATCTGTTTTGCGCTGGACCAGGTCTATGCCGGCAAAGCGCGCAACGCCTTTTGCGCTACTCGACCACCCGGCCACCATGCTGAAGCCGGCAAGGCCATGGGTTTCTGCCTGCTCAACCACGTCGCCATCGCTGCACGTCATGCTCAGGCCGTACACGGCGCAGAGAAAGTCGCGATCCTGGATTTTGATGTGCATCACGGCAATGGCACCCAGGCCATATTCGAGAATGATCCGTCAGTGATGTACATATCCAGCCATCAGGAACCGCTTTATCCGGGTACCGGCCATAGCGATGAAACCGGTGTGGGCAATATCCTCAACCTGCCATTACCGGCGGATTCGGGCAGTACCGAGTTCCGCCACGCCTGGAGCACGTTCGGTCTTCCTGCCCTCCGCACATTTGCCCCTGATTTGATCCTGATTTCAGCAGGTTTCGATGCACATGAAGCCGATCCATTGGCACAATTGAAACTGCAGTTCGACGACTACGACTGGATTACCCGTGAAATCTGCGACTACGCCGAACAAGCCTGTAAAGGTCGCATCGTTTCGGTACTGGAGGGTGGCTATAACCTCGAAGCTTTGGGCCCCTGTACCCGTGCTCATGTTCTCGCTTTGGCCAGTTGAGCCGGAAACGTCTGAAATTTCTCGACTCTGTGTTTGCCGCTGATGACTTTCCGATAAGCTAAGCGCTAGAATCAATTCGTCCAATTTCGGACTTTCACCCCGGCGGGTGTAGTTCAACGGTAGAACGGGAGCTTCCCAAGCTCTTAGTGTGGGTTCGATTCCCATCACCCGCTCCAAGTTTTTCAGGCTCATTCAAACGCCCAAAGGTGATGGGAAGCGAACCCGCCGCCCCAAAAGTGTACGAATGGTGGCGTACATTACACAGAAGTTTTGATCAGGGCAGTCTCAGTCCTGAAAAAAAGCACTTCACTCACAATGCTTCCTCAGGCTAAAATCTCGGCCTGAATTCACCAAACAGACAAGATCATGCGCAAAACGATAATTTTCGTAACCTTATTCTTATTGGCGGTCACACCTTTGCACGCCGCCACCAGCCAAAAATCCAGCTACGTCAGCAAGCAGGAACGCGCCGACCAGTACTATGACAAAGGCAACTACCAGGAAGCATTGCGTGGTTACCTGGCCTTGGCCAAGAGCGGCGACAGCTTTTCGCAGTACCGCGTTTCCTATATGTATCTCGAAGGCCAGGGCAACAAATCTGACGTAGTCGAAGCCTTTGCCTGGGCATACTTGGCCGCGCAGACCAGGGCGGACCCGCTGATCGATTATCGCGATACCGTGTCCCGGCTGGTGCCCAAGGATCAACAACCCAAAGCCATACGCAAGGTGGACTACTACATGCGCCGCTGGGGTAATCGTAACCTGGCCAATGAAGCGATTCGCGACACAAAGCGTGAGCTGCATGAATGCACCGGTTCGCGCTTGGGTACCCGCTGTGAAGATGTCTATGCCGCGCAAATGCCCAAGTTCTGGGGCATCAATCCCGGCAATGGCTCTGAACTGGAAAGTGTCGGTGGCAGTAATACCGTATCCGGTTCGCAGCCCTCCGTTATTGGCAACCTGCCCGGAGCACCTTCACGCGATGTGGCTTACTACCAGGGTTTACGCCAACGCATCACCGAGTTGAACACCTTTATCGGCCAAAACTCGGGTTCGGTTGAATTGGGCGAATTCCAGGTGCTGGAAGACGAAAAGAAAGCTGATTACAGCGACGAAAGCCCCAAATAACAGCAAGCTTCACCACGCGGTTGGCTACTGAAGCAGCCCTGAAATCATCAGGGCTGCTTCAGGTCAGAGACTTGAACACAGGCTCCAGCCAGCTTTCATAATGGCGCCAACTGCCAGGCACCGGCAAGCTGATTGCTGACTGATTGAATTCAGTCTCTACCTGGCCCTCCCAGGCCAGGCCGAGAGCGCTGATCAAATCCCGCAAACTATTCCCTGGCTCGGTCAGCAAGCGATTGCTTGCCACTTCGATGTACTTCAATGGCACCCCTGCCTGGCAGCGCTGCAATAAAGCGGTCTGCTGAGCGTAGCGGCGAGCCATGGCTTCCGGGTCTCTGAACGAGGACTGCAACCAGCTTACCGCCAGGTCACGTGGATCTGCCTGCATCACGATGACATGCGCCTGTGGAAACAATCGATAAATGGTGGGCAGGGCTTCCACGGTCA
>JBBKVS010000212.1:0-4544 GCA_037968555.1 Lysobacterales bacterium
CGCATCGCCGGCAAACCGCCTGTATTGCGCCTGGTCGCATGGTTTATGAACTATCGCTCCCACCTGAGCGGTATCGCCACCGGGGACCAGGCCATTTTCGTGACACGCTCAGCTTTCGAGGCCGTGGGCGGTTTTCCTGACCAACCATTGATGGAAGATATCGAAATCAGCAAACGGCTGCGACGCATATCGAGGCCGGCGCGCATCCGCCGACCCGTGACCACCTCGGGGCGGCGCTGGGAACAACAGGGTGCATGGCGGACGGTATTACTGATGTGGCAACTACGATGGCGCTACTGGCGCGGCGTACCGGCCAGCGAGTTGGCCAAGGCATGGACATGAGACCGGTCAGGATCATCATTTTTGCCAAAGCGCCACTGCCCGGTCTGTCCAAAACCCGGCTGATCCCGGCATTGGGTGCCGAGGGCTCGGCAGCGCTTGCAAGACGCCTGCTGCATCACACCATTTGCCAGGCACAGGCTGCCGAAATCGGGCCGGTGGAACTTTGTGTTTCGCCGGGTCCGGACCATCCTGCCTGGCAATCGATTTCACTAGCCCGATCCATTCATTGCACGGATCAAGGAACCGGAGATCTGGGTGACCGCCTCACCCGACGCGTACTGAAGGCTGATTCAGTCGGGGAGATGGTGCTGCTGATTGGAACAGACTGTCCGTCACTCGACACAGACCGCCTACGATCGGCTGCTGCTGATCTTCATGATCATGATGCCGTAATCGTGCCAGCAAGCGATGGCGGTTACGTATTGCTGGGCCTGAAACGATTCAATGCAGATGTGTTTTCCGGCATTCCATGGAGCACCGCATCGGTGGCCTCAGAAACACTGAAGCGCCTGCGCAAACTCGATTGGTCGGTACGCACACTGCCAGAACTGCACGATATCGATGAGCCGGATGATTTGCGCTGGCTACCTCATTCCTGGCAAGTATCACCAGGGCTTGATCTTAGAGCAGCCGTCCCTTACGAGCCCTGCGAGGGTGACGCGACTGTATTTCCAGGCCGCAATGTTATTAGCGCGCCTTCGTGACGGATATAAACCTCAACTTCATTAGTGGAACGGAAAAAACATTATGCATGCCATCGTTAAAGACTATTACGGCCAACAATTACAGGGCAGCGATGACCTGAAAACCAGTGCATGTTGTGACATCACAGATACACCAGCCTGGCTGAAACCGCTGCTGGCCAATATTCATCCCGAAGTCCAGGCGCGCTACTACGGCTGTGGCCTGGTGTGCCCTCCTTTGCTGGAAGGTTGCCGGGTACTGGACCTGGGCTGCGGTAGTGGACGGGATGTCTACCTCCTCTCCCAACTGGTTGGCCACAGCGGCGAAGTCATCGGCGTGGACATGACCACCGAGCAACTCGCGGTTGCTGAGCAATTCCGTTCTCACCACGCCGAAGCTATCGGCTTTGACAACGTGAAGTTTGTTCAAGGCTATATCGAGCGTCTGGATGAACTGGGTCTGCAAGCTGGCAGCTTCGACGTCATCATTTCCAATTGCGTGATCAATCTGTCGCCCGACAAGGATGCCGTATTACGCGATGTACAGCGTCTGCTCAAGCCGGGCGGAGAGTTTTACTTCTCGGATGTCTACGCTGACCGTCGGGTGCCGGAAGCGGTGCGGAATGACCCGGTTTTGTATGGCGAATGTCTGGGCGGGGCCCTGTACTGGAATGATTTTATTCAGCTGGCCAAACGCCACGGATTTTCCGATCCGCGCCTGGTGACGGACCGCCCATTGCAAATAACCGATCCCGAACTTGCTCCGCGATTGGGCAGTCTCAGTTTTTACTCAGCCACCTACCGCTTGTTCAATCTGCAGGAACTGGAATCCGATTGCGAAGACTACGGCCAAGCCGTGGTGTATCGCGGAAGTATTCCCCAGCACAGCAGCCGCTTTGTACTGGACAAACATCACGATATTGAAACGGGCCGGGTTTTCCCAGTGTGCGGCAACACCTGGCGCATGCTGCACGACAGCCGTTTTTCACCTCACTTCGATTTTATCGGTGACTTCAAACATCACTACGGCCTGTTCGCAGGCTGCGGTGGTGGACTGCCGTTCGATGAAGACCAGACCACGCAGGCAGCGGCCGCATGCTGCTGATCGCCCTTCAAGTCTCCAGAGAACTGCTCTGATGGAATTGATGCTGATCATCCTGGCGCTGTTCGTGGCTTTCAGCAATGGTGCCAACGACAACTTCAAGGGCTTTGCTACGGTATGGGGTTCGAATACCCTCAGCTACCGCAGCGCACTCAGTCTGGCGACTGTGGCCACTGTCGCCGGCAGCGTGGCTTCGCTGTTTCTGGCGGAAGCTCTGCTGATCCAGTTTTCCGGCAAGGGACTGGTTCCCGAAACGGTCGCCAGTAATCCGGCGTTCATCACCAGCGTGGCTTTCGGTGCGGCTTTGACGGTATTCACAGCGACACGCCTGGGTTTGCCTGTTTCCACCACCCACGCACTCATTGGCGGACTGATCGGCGCTGGACTTGCACAAAACTCGGGCGCAGTTCATTTCGATCAATTGATCAGCAGCTTTCTGTTGCCCTTGTTACTCAGTCCGATACTGGCCGTGGCGATGGGTATCGCAATCTATCGACTGTTCGGTCGGAGGTCCATTGAAACTGACTGCGCCTGCGTTGTTCCGCAGATGCAAATGCTATTGCCCGGTTCAAGCGCTTTTCTGAATCAGTCATTCACATCTGCCAAGGTGGTTCTGGCGGCCAGCGCTGATTGCGACAAACTGGAAACATCATCACGCATTTCAGTATCACGCGGCCTGGATAAACTGCACATTGCCTCGGCCATGTCGATATGCTTTGCGCGGGGTGTGAATGACACGCCCAAGCTGGCTGCATTGCTGGTGGCCGCCAAGGTAATTGACGTGAAGACTTCAATGATAACGATTGCTTTCATCATGGCATTGGGAGGCATTCTGTTTGCCCGCAAAGTGGCAGTAACCATGAGTCAACGGATGTCCCGCATGAATCATTCCCAGGGCTTGGGCGCCAACCTGATCACGGCTGGGCTGGTACTATTCGCCAGCAAGTTGGGAATGCCCGTTTCAACCACGCACGTGTCGGTCGGAGCCATTGCGGGAGTCGGCGCCGGTGCAAATACACTGGACTGGTCTACCCTGCGTAGCGTGTTGTTATCCTGGCTCGCGACTCTGCCACTGGCCGCGGTGCTGGCCTTTTGCGCTGGCCTGGTACTGTAATGCGCGCTGGCCCTGTTCCATATCGCGCATCCGGTTCATTGGACTTGAATCTTTCTGCATCAAGGTGATAAAAATGCCACGACACATCAGAATTCTGTGCTTATGCTTCTTCATGTCTGCGGCCTCGCCTATGGCTTGGGCAGCCGCACCCGAGTGCATCAACCCGGTTGATGTCAATAGGCCCCAGCTTATCCTGCAGGTGCTGGGTTCCGGTGGTCCGGAACTGACTGGTACACGAGCTTCCAGTAGCTATGTAATCTGGTTCGAGGGCCGGGCCCGGCTACTGGTTGACATGGGAAGCGGCAGCTTTTTGCGACTCAAGCAAAGCGGCGCAACCCTGAATGACATTGACCGGGTCTTGATCAGCCACTTTCACGTCGACCACAGCAATGACCTGCCTGCACTGATAAAAGCAAACTACTTCACCAGCCGTACCCGGGAACTGCCGGTGTCAGGGCCGCAAGGTAACGAGGTGATGCCGGGGGCGGTGGCGTTTGTCGAATCACTGTTCGGGCCAACCGGAGCCTATCGCTACCTGAGTGAGTACCTCCATGGCCAAGGCGCTTATCACTTGCAGCCACTTGATGTTCCGATCGATGTCAAAACCGTACAAAACCTGGTGGACACCGGGGATTACCGGGTTCTTGCCATTGCGGTAAACCACGGGCCCATTCCCGCATTGGCGTGGCGGGTTGAAATGGGTGGCAAGGCGCTGGTCTTCAGTGGCGACACCAGTGGCAACGGCGGCGCACTGGAGCAACTCTCCGAAGGCGCCGATTTGCTGGTGGCTCACAATGCGGTGCCTGAAAATGCCAACCAGTCGGCACTGAATCTGCATATGCCGCCCTCCCGTATCGGTGAAATTGCCGAAGCGGCCGCTGTGAAGCAACTGGTGTTATCACATCGCATGGAGCGGACTCTTGGACAGGAAGCCGAGACATTGCAGCACATTCAGAAACGCTACAAGGGTCCAGTGCATTTTGCCGATGACCTGGAATGCTTTTTTCCCTGAGCAGCGTCACCGGGCGGCAGGTCTGCATTGGTTGAATGGAATCGAGTTGTAAGAATCTCCGGCCGGTATGGGCCCATTGATTCTCAGGTGGATGCCGCGAGCCCTTGTAAATGGCCAGGTATCAAAGTCTGTAATTGGAGTGATATAAATGAATGAACTTGCCTTAACCCAAACCCAACACGCACGTCTGGGCTGGTCACTGTTTGCCCTGCGCAGCGGTGTATTTATTGTCATGTTGATGTGGACGCTGGACAAATTTGTCCAGGCTGAACACTCGGCCAAAATATTCGA
>JBBKVS010000213.1:0-8951 GCA_037968555.1 Lysobacterales bacterium
CGGCACTCATAATGCTGAGGTCGGTGGTTCGAGTCCACCTATCACCACCAATATTTTCAATAACTTAGAGACACACTTCGGTGTGTCTTTTTTATTGGGGTCACCCAGGGGTCACTACAGATTCCCAATTTCACTAAACACACGGCAAATAAATTTCTGTATATACATTTGCTATACATTGGTTTACATTAGTCATCAAGCAGTTTAGTAAGGAAGGAGGCATTATCATGGCCGCCAGCTCAAAAAGTATGCAACTCAATATGCGGGTACATCCAGATCAGCGGGATG
Source organism: Lysobacterales bacterium (assembly GCA_037968555.1). Classification (GTDB taxonomy): domain Bacteria; phylum Pseudomonadota; class Gammaproteobacteria; order Xanthomonadales; family SZUA-36; genus JAWXBM01. The sequence goes on from JBBKVS010000213.1 coordinate 289, forward strand.
TAATTGCCCGCGCTGCTAAGTTGCGCCATAAATCCATGACAGAGTTTGTGGTTGAAGCAGCCATGGAAGCTGCTGAAGACATCCTTTTGAATCAGCGAGTTTTTATGGCCAATGATGAGCAAATTGAGGAGTTTCTTCGGCTCATGGACAGCCCTGTGTCTGAAAATCCAGTGCTACAAGAAACCCTTAGTAAACCCGCTCCATGGGATCAATAAGTGCCCCAGAGCTACTAGCTACACATCACTCCATTAGTCAGTTTGACTGCGGGAAGCCACCGATGAATCGGTGGCTTCTCAATTATGCACTGCAAAACCAGGAGAGTCGGGCATCAAGAACATATGTGGTGCAATCAGACAAAAGGGTGGTTGGCTATTACTCACTGGCAACTGCTTCGATCCAGAGACAGGCTGCACATAGATCTCTGCGCCACGGAGAACCGGATCCGATCCCGGCAATCTTACTGGCGCAACTGGCAGTAGACCAGGAATATAAAGGTAGGGGAATCGGTACCGGTTTGTTGCGCGATGCCTTTTTCCGCTCACAGCAGGTCTCAGAAATTGCGGGTGCCCGGGTGCTGTTATTGGATGCTCTTGACGAGGATGCAAAACAATTCTATCTGGCCAAAGGATTTAGGCAGTCCCCCCTGGACGAAATGCAGTTAATGCATTCTCTGATTATCTGAATCTGATTGCTTTCTCTGCGAGTTGCCACCAAGTGGTTTGCCTCAGCTTCGGCCGAGGGTGCCCAGAAGAGTTCATACTTACTCGTGCTCACTCCGGGCCCACTTCACCTGCATTTCCTGGGCAATGAATTCAACAAAGGGGCCGATCTCCTGATTTGCGGAAGCTTGCTCCAGAGCATGCAGGTAGGTATCTCGCTGGACCAATCGTACGACTGTCCACGGATAGCCACCAGAGGCCAGCATCAGGTTCATCAGGAACCGGCCAAGACGACCATTACCATCTGGATAGGGGTGAACAAACACAAATATGAAATGCCCCAAAACAGCTCGGACTGCAGCAGATTCTTCGTTCTCCAGCAGCTCAAAGTAAGTCTCCATACAGTCCATCATGGTTTCATGTGCTGGGGGTACATGAACCGAACCACGAATATAGACGGCGCGATTTCGATAGCCAGCCAGATCAGCCGGTTGCAGAATTCCTGCCCGCACACTGGCACCGAACAGGGCGCGATACCAGTCTTGAAGGCCTGCTTGGGTAGTGGTCGCCGGATTTGCTCCTTGGAAGACATCCTGAACCGCATTCTTAACCAGCTGGAATGCATCGAAGTAACCTTTTGCGGCCATGGCCGCTACGTGCTCCCGATCCGATTCACGGCTAGGATCCCAGTCGCCTGCTCGTACCCGTTCGATGATTTCAGGGGTTACACGGTAGCCTTCAATGGAGAGCGAGTTATAGGCATCATGCTGATAGATATCTTCCATGCTGCTGATGTAGCTGTTGGCATCTGATGGTCCGGGCGCTGGCGGAAAGTGCTCGACGACCTGAGTTCGCATTTTCTCCCATAACGCTTTTAAGCGGGCGACTTGGGGTGACTTTAGCCGCTTCAAACTCCCGATCAAAGGCTGTTCCATGGTAAATGGATTGATGGGAGAAATGCGGCTGACGCTGACTTGCATGTCGTTCTTGATGCGTTTGGCTCGTGTCTCATCACCGAGGAATTTATAAGCGCCCATCAAGCGGCTGGCAGCGCGTGTATTCCGACCGGCAATTAACGCCCGGGAAAGATCACTTTCGGTGACCATGTAAAGTGCTATCTCTGCATTGACCGGGTTGGCTCTAAAGTAAATCGGCATCACCCGACTTAAAGCAATGGCCAGTGGCATGATGCGAATACCGTTGTGACGCTCTGTTTCTTCCGGCAAATTACCGGGATCCGGGTAGGTTTGTAGCGAGGTGTTATCAGGCAGTTGAACGGTAGTAGCCCCGCCCTCTTTTGTCATCACGATGAGCTGTCTTGGTAGCGTGGTACTCCCCACGTGCAGATCCAGGGATGCTTCTGCATTGAGGCAATATCTTTCACCAAATCGCCCTTCCAGATAACGTTGTATAAAGGGCCAGAAGTGGCTGTACCACAGCACCGTACTGCCTGGCTGCGCAGTGGCAGCAGAGCCCACCAGGTACCAACCCTTGATGACCGGATGTAGCCAACCGGCCTGCTGGGCAAGCTCTCGATCCGCCCGACTCATATCAGCGGCGCGGATGACATCGTCTTTGGCTGCTTGTTGGATACGGTGCAAGGCATCGGCCAGGGTATTTCCCGGTGTATTCATCGGGGCTTTATTTTGGCGTGTCATTGACTATGGCTTTGTGTGCGTCAATTACTATGACTTCTTGCGAATCATCCACTATGGTTTCGTGCATGTCAATAACTATTGTTTTATGAAATCCAGGGCATCTCTGATTTATTCAGAGTTAGCCTGTTGTTGCGCCTGCCTGATCTCAACCCTTGTTGTTAGGGTTACCACCGAGTGACCTTTCCCCATAAACCAGTCCATTTCTAGTGAGGGATTTCCCTGTTATTTGACCTAAGGGAGCGCCAGCAGGAACTACCTCGCGATGCCAATCATTACCCTTTGTTAGAAGGTAAAGATTTCGCTACTCCTTACATACTCACAAATGTAAGGGAATGAATCATGCCCAAGGTCAGCGGTAAGAGGCAGATCACGCTGCCGGTTAGCCAATGCAATTCCGTAGGGATACAACCAGGCGATGAAGTCGAGAGCTTCGTGGCTGACGGTCAAATTACCATAGTCAAGAAGTCCAAAGGCGCCGCGAAAGGATTGCTCAGTAGCGTGCAACCTGATCAAACCATGACAGAGGAAGAGTCCTTGCTAAGCGCTTTGAAATGATCGCAGTCGATACCAACGTCCTGTTGCGGTATCTGCTGCAAGACGATCCAGACCAGTGTTCAAAAGCCAACAAACTATTCAACGACCTCTATACCTTCGATGCTGCCGCGCTGGCGCTAGCTGGAACGAAGGCTCCCCGATAAATCACAAGCCAGTCGTACTCAAGAGCTCACACAGATCATTCGTGAAAGTGAGCTCTTAACCGATACCCATTTTCAAATCGACACTAAAACCTAAGCAACCAACCTTGATTTCGCTTCAAACACACGCCCATCGAAACCGATTCAGAACACTGAAACCTCCACATCATCCACGGCCAGCGATGCCTCACAGGAACTCCGCGTGATGCTGCTGCTGAACTCCAGGGTCACGGAATCGGCGGTGTGCGGCAGAAATACGTCAATGGCCATGCCCAGCGTGTCAGCCACTTCCTCGTCACCTACAACGTTCACACCACGGCAGCTTTCGGTAAAAATGCTGGGGCAGTGATGGTGGCTGGTGGTCCAGGCCAGTTGGTCGTCAATGTGCAGAAAAGCCGAATCACCCTCCCACCGGTCCAACAAGTGCACTGTGGCGCGAATTCGCACACCGCGGTGTTCGGGCGCCAGGGCATAGGTTCGGGTCCATCTTCCATCGGTAGAACTGCAATAACCTCCCAGAACCTGGTCGCCTGAAACAGAGCTGGTTCCACTCGGCACCCAGCCCTTCGAGCTGACCTCAAAATCATCGACGTACAGGGGCGTTATGCTCAGGGCTGCCGGCTCCTGGCAGCTATTTCCCTTACCCTTGGCGTTGCAACCTTCTTTGGCAGCCGCTGCAGCATTGCTCAGTAACGCACCACTCAGAATCAGGAAAACCAAAGCCTGATAAAGCGCTAGCCTGACCTGCTGGTGCGAGCAGGTGAGCACATGAATTAATACATGGCCAACAATCTGTTTACGGTGTGTACTCATCAGAATGTCGCAATCAGAACGTCATCAATGGCCAGCGAGGCATTGCATCGATCAATTGCTCCGAGCGTACTGCCGATTTCGATGCGGGCAGTGGCAGTGGTATGTGGAATGACTACGTCTACCAACAATGCCAAGCGATCCGGGTACGCTGGGTTGCCGGCCACATCGATTGCACTCCTGGTATTCAATGCCGAGTGGGTTCGCGTCCAGACGATGTCGCCATCAACCGAAACCCAGGCTGCCTCGCCCTGCCAGTCGTCCAGTTGGTGCAAGGTGGCGCGCAGACGCAAACCGGTGTGTGGCGCATTCAAGCTGTAGTTTCTGGTGTATGGACCAGCGGCATTGCAATATCCACCCAATACATTGCTGCCCGGAACGGTACTGGTATCCATTGGGCTCCAGGCATTCTCAACATTCTCAAAATCATCAAAATATTGCGGTATTTGACTCGCAGTGGGTGCACAGCCTTGTATGGATACCGCACAACCATCTGATTCATCCGCCAGGAATAGAAAGCATTGATCGAAATGAGTCAGCGGAGTTGTTCCATTTACCGCCAGGACACAATTGTTCGCCTTCCCCTTCGCCAAACAAGCTGCATCTACGAATCCGGATACCTCGTTTCCTGCGGCCCGCCCCCAGGCCAGCGCGCCATTGACGGATCTGGCTGTTACCTGAACAGTCCCTGTGGCAACATCGGCTTGTGCAGCACACTTATCCAGCGCATGTGAATTTCCCGACAGACAAAACAACAACCCCGTTGCGATGGACGCAAGGTATTTTTCAAAAATAAGCATTAATTTCTCCGGGAGTCGATCGAAAAAGCATGAGCAGGCTAGTTGACACCACAATACTTGGCTTATATTCCCGGTAGCAACTTTTTCTGCATTTAAACTCGAATGGTCTTCCAGTTTGAAACGCTTACCGTGAGCATTAACGAATCGCTCCCAAGACAGGCGGGTCTTGGATTTTATTGGTACGTTTGCAGACGGTGTTCCGGGGCTGTGCCAACAAGTGTAGCGCAACTGTAATCCACGCTGGGCGAATGACCTGGCTTTTTGTAAACAGGTGCTTGCGGGCGTATCAGGCCGCAAACGTGCTTTGTGCCAGTTGGCGTGCTGCTTTGGCGGTGGGCGCCACCGCGCCGGCATAGCGGTGCGCATCATCTGAAACCGCCAGCCCCTGCAAATGGCGGGCAGCAATGCCGGCGTATACCGATGCATAGCGAAACAGCGCAAAACACACCATGTAGTCCGCATTGGCAAAACCATCAACTTCAAGGCCGTGGCAATACCAGGCCATCATTTCCTGCGCGGACGGCAGGCCGGCAGCGTCAATGTCCAGGCCGGCAAAGGAGCCTTGTGGATTGCCCGCAGGCAGATAATACGGCAGCAACATAAACGCCGCGTCTGAGTACATGTCACCCAATGAAGACATTTCCCAGTCCAGAATGGCGACAACGCGGGGTTCAGTGGGGTGAATCACCACGTTGCCCAGACGGATGTCGTTATGGATGATTGAGCTGCGTTCAGTGGCTGGCATATGCGCTTGCAGGGTGTCAGCCAGCCAGGCCATGTCGGCATCGCCTTGCGGACAGTATTGCCCGAACAGGCGGGTGTGCAGGCTGAGTTGGCGCTGCACAAAGCCTTCGGGTTTGCCGAAGCTCTCCAGCCCAACAGCCCGGTAGTCCACCGCGTGCAGCCGGGCCACGGTTTCGGCAAAGCTGCGGTACACAGCGCGCCGCTCTTCCGGCTGGAATCCTGGCATGGAGCAATCATCAACGATGCGTCCGTCGACAAACTCCATCAGGTAAAACTGGCCGCCAATCGGGCCTTCGTCTTCGCAATATAAATGCGGCTGCGGCGTGGGCACGTCGGTGTTCTGCAAAGCGGACAGAACCGTGAATTCCCGTTGAATATCATGCGCCCACTTCTCGGCACCCTGTGGCCGCTTGCGGACAATAACCGGGCCGGCCGCGGTATCCAGGCGGAAGGTCGGGTTGGACTGCCCGCCCTTGAGTTGCGTGCACCCCTGAATATCGGCAAAGGGTGAATCTGCGGAACGCAGGTAAATCGACAGGGCCTTGAGTTGTTCGGCGGAAAGGTTCATGCGGTTTTCCGGTGTGTATCAGGCACGGTGCCAGGCATCGGGCCAGACCTGGGCCCAAGCGTGTCAGTTTACCGGCGCCACCAATAGCTTCCCAGCCGGTCTGTGCCAAACACCTTAATCAAGGCCATTACTGTAGTTTTATGCGAACCGGCATATTTTCGACACACACAAATCTGCGGTGGCTAAAAAAATTGCATTTGCCGCACTACGAATGGGCTTCACTCACTGAGCACCTGACGCTTTTACCGCATCTCCTTCAGCCTGTATATCATTTTGACAATCGGGATCAGCACTGTCATACAAGCCATCTCCATCGTTGTCCAGGCCATCCGGCCCAAACTGCGCGTCGTTACAGGGATCAATGCCCTTTTCGAGCATTTTGGCAGGTACGATATTTTCACCGGCAATGGATTGCGGGAGTGCATGGCAGCTACTACAAGTCGCGATGCCCTTGATCTGGTGGCGATTAACCAATCCAGCGCTCAACTGCAAAGCGCCACCGTCTTCTTCACGGCCATGGCAACTGGCACACCGGTTCAGAAGAGGCTGGTCCCCTTCAATCTGGTGACATTCCATGCAGCCGGTCAGCGTGCTGGAACCGTGGCCGGTCATCAGGTCTCCAGTCCACACCGTGGCATCATGCATGGACGTATATTTGGTACCGACAAAACCGAATTTGCCGTGACAGCTTGCGCAATTGCCGGTGTCTTTATCCGGATCTGCCGACCAGGTTTCCCAGGCCAGGGCGGAAGAACTAGCCATAATCGCGAACAGCATGGTGTAAAGAGCGGTCTGCATTTTACGTAGATCGATTCGATTCAAGTTCATCACCGTTTTCTTCCTCATCAAGTTGCCCGCATAAAAAATTTCGACCACTTGCCGATTTCCTATAACACAAGATCCCCTGCATGCTTTGCCCGCCGCAGGGGCTGGCGTTTACTTACTTGGCCGGATTTTCAATAATCAAGGATTCCAGCAAATATTCCATTTCGTAAGGTGGCCAGTCATATTTCACCAGGATGTTGTGCTCCCCTGTCACATACACGTGAGAAGCCTTTTCCGGACCCTCATCGCCACCGAAACTGAAATGGCGCGTCTGGAAGGTTCCAGCGGGAACTGTAACTTCCTCATTGCCCACGAAAGTGAGGCGCTGCTTGACCATATGTCCCAGCGGACCGGTAGTCCCATTCCAAAGAGGCGATGTGCTATAGACATCAATGGTTTGATGGCCTGGTTCGTTTCCTACAAAAGCCCAGAATGGCCAACCATCCAGCATGACTGCATGAGTGAGCACGTGAAACCGCTCGGGTACCTTGATCGTCTGAATGGTGTGGCCGGTGTCATAGCCATCCGTCATGAGGGTCATGGTGTCGCCGTTGACAGAAAAGTATCCGCTACCCACCAACAGATTGCCGACTTGTAGCTGCTCAAAAACTCGTAAAGGCCGCCCATCCGCATCCAGCGTGAATGTCACATCACGCACGAACTCGGAGTCATCAGTCATGGCCAAAGTGCGCATGGTGCGCGAGCCATCGCGATTTTGTGTCAGCGACCAATGCTCGCGCCCCCGTTCAAAGCCTCCATCAGCGGTCTTCTTTCTATAGGACAGACGGCCATGCATGTACTGCAAGGCTTGCGGGCTCTGAGCTCTGGTCACAGATTGGTTGGCGGTAGCATCCTGCGCCTGCGCGCTCGCTGAAACCAGCCCGCTTAGCATGATCATCCAAATGACACCCATCTGCGACCGTCTGTTCATGTGCTCACTCCTTGTACTTATAAGTAAATCAGTACGCCCCGCGGGGCGTTGAAAATTAATGCTTGAACCGGATCAGAATTGAAAATCTTGTAGTCCAAAAGCCAGCCGAAAGTTTCTGCCAGCAAGATGTTTGATCCATTGGTGTAGGACTTGCAACCGGTCGACCCGCCGCCCAGCATGCCATCCTGCAAGGCAAAGCAGACAGCGTGCCAGGACCACACAGAAATACGAAAGTATCTTGGATAACTACGTTAGTCAATAACAATACTTTATTTAATACTGTCTCAAACACATTACACGTAGCCAATCTCACTCTCCCCTGTTCCTGCCTTACCAGCGGGTTACAGACAAAGCTTGCGACCTCAATTGCTGCTGTGTTAACTTTTAACTTAGTTGTCTACGTATAATCAGATTAAATATCGCGCCGGGTACTGATACTCGTCAGAAGTGGCAGTGAGTGCATGGCTCGCACCTAAATCACACTGTTCTTTAGCTTGGCTGGTCTCAATGCTCATCGCCCCCCTGACCAGTGGCAAAGATTCGGAATGGGTTCCGACACTGACGTTTGGTGAAACTTTCTACTGTGAAGGAAACATGAGCGATGAGTATTGAGGATGTGCCCTTGTGACCCCGGCAGTCAGTCCGTTCCCACTATTCGTCTCGTAACCATGGTTGATCTGGCTGCCAAGCTACGCGGACTACACTTATCTTCCAAACTGAAAACCTTTTCACTGCTGCCTGGCTTGGTATTTCTACTGGCCATCGGAACCGTCTTTGCAGGAGAAACTCAGGATAACTTATTAAGCAGAACGTCCATCCCGCCAACCATTGACGGCCACCTGGACGAAGCAATCTGGAAAAACGCTAAGGTGATCGATAATTTCTATCAGAACTCGCCGCGGTATAAAGAGCCCGCCACCGAAAAGACACTGGTGAGAATGGCGTTCGATGATCACTTCTTATACATCGCAGC
>JBBKVS010000214.1:0-8753 GCA_037968555.1 Lysobacterales bacterium
CCCTGCCTGGCGGGTGAATTTCAACGACTCAAGAAGTACCAGCCTGTATATTTCTGCCCGCGACGGGGCTGTGCTAGAAAGACGTAACACCTGGTGGCGCGTATTTGATGTCTTCTGGACGCTGCACATCATGGATTACCAGCAAAGAACCGACTTCAATAATGCGCTGATTATTATCTGCTCTTTGATTCTTTTGTGGATGGGGGTTTCCGGAATTTTGCTTTGGACTGACAGCTTCCAGAGAGAAGATTTCGCACTGCTGGCAAAATGGAAAGCGCGAACCCAGCGCCACACCTTGAACATATTTGACAGTGAAGGTGGCGAGCACAAGACCCTATCAGTACGGCCGCTGCAAATCCTTTTTGAAACCATGGCCGCAGAGGGTTTGGCGTTACCGTCATCTTGTGGCGGTGGTGGCACCTGTGGGCTTTGCCGGGTGCGAATTTCTCCCGCCACCAAAATATCTGCTGCTGACCGGCGCAGGATTCCACAAAGTGAACTGGACCAGGGCTATCGATTGGCCTGCCAACATCGCATCAACGCAGACGCCTCCATCACTTTGCCCCATGGTTTGCTGGATGCGAAACTGTATGAGGGCACCGTGGTAACGTCTCGTTTTGTCACTCCCTTCATCTGCGACATCAGGATCCGGCTCAATGACGGCGAATCGATGCCTTTCAGGGCGGGCAGTTATATACAGGTGCAAATTCCTCCTTTCCAATCGGCATTGGAAAGTCTGGATGTACCGGAACATGTGCGTGGTTTTTGGATCGCAAGTCAGGCACCCACTGCTTTTGGCACCACGTCCGAGCTGTACCGAACCTACTCAATCTCCAGTGCTCCTGGCGAATTGCAGGGTGACATTGCGCTCAATGTACGCATGGCTATGCCCAAGCCCGATAAGCTTGGCGTGCCCATTGGCATTGGATCTGCGTATCTGGCAACTTTGAAGGCAGGAAGTGCCCTGTCGTTCAAAGGCCCGCTGGGTGATTTCAGGGTGCATGAAAGCACCCCGGAGCTGGTGTTTATCGGTGGCGGTGCGGGCATGGGGCCTTTGCGCTCAATGATTCTGGATCAACTGCTGAACCAGCGCAGTTCACGGATCATGTCATTCTGGTATGGCGCCAGAACCTCTGCTGACCTTTATTACACGGAATTGTTTGATCAACTTCAGGCCGATCACGAAAATTTCAGCTGGCACTTTGCGTTATCTGAAGCAGAAGAGTCCGGCTCAACGGTACCAAGAGGGTTCATACATGAACTGGTGCGGGAACAATTCTTACTGAACCACCCCGATCCGCATCGCTGTTCGTTCCACATTTGTGGACCACCGGCCATGCTTGAAGCGGTAATGCAGCTGTTGCAGCAATTCGATATTGCAGCCGACAAAATTACATTTGATGATTTTGGAAGTTGAGTTTAATCAAGGCTTGAATGTATCAACAAACTCAAAACGCGACCCTGGGTGAGTGAAATGGGAATATGAAACAACCCGATCACCACTCCAGGCGCGACGAACCAGAAGCAGGCAAGGTTCATCTGCTTCAATAGAAAGCAGCTTCAGAATTTTCTTGTTGGGACGAACAGATTTAACCCTGTGCTCCACGTATTGCAGTGGTGCGTGTGCCATCAGATATTCATTTGTCGTTGTTTTTTCAAAATCAATACTGCCGTAATCCGGGAATGCGCCCTTCAACACGAATCTATCTTCCAACTGGATCGGAACGCCATTTTCCAAATGCACGATGAGGGAGTGAAACATAGGCGTGCGCATTTCTACACCGAACTGAAAGCCAATATCCGCCGAAGCCAGTTCTTCCACATTCTGGATGACTTTAGAGCTGTGTTCATGGCCTCGACCACGAATTTCCTGAGCAATATTATTTACGGTAATCAGATGTCCCTTGGGTTGTGCGTCCGCCACAAAGGTACCAACGCCCGAAACGCGAACCACAATTCCCTCATCCTTCAGTTCACGTAATGCTCTGTGGGCAGTCATTCGGGAAACACCGAATTGCTCTACCAGGGAATTTTCCGAAGGGACTCTCTCATTTGCAGCAAATTCGCCAGAATTAATGCCCTGCCTGATATGGCGTTTTATTTGCTCGTAAAGTGGTGAAGTTTCAGACTCTGCGGTTTTCGACATACGTTTTCCTTTCTAAATTTGGTTGCCATGATTCAAAGAATGATCAGCGCACATGTTTTGGGAGTAGCCTGCTTATTTTCATGGTCCAGTCGAATTTTACGGCTCATGAATGCCGATGCAGTGAAAGAACTTTAATGGCTCACGTTGCCTGCACTGCATTTTACTCAAAGTGCAGCGGAAAACTGACAGCTTTCCACTAATAAGCCATCTTCAATCAATGACTTGGCAAAAACGATATCAGGACTGAAAAATCGATCTTCCGCGTAGTAGCTAACCGACTGTCTTAACAGGGACATCGCAGATTGTAATTCCAACGATGTTTGTAGCGGTCGACGCAGATCAATCCCCTGAGCTGCAGCCAAAAGTTCCACCGCCAGAATGCCAGCAGTATTGTCAGCCATCTCTCCCAGCCGACGGGCAGCAAAAGCAGCCATGCTGACATGATCCTCCTGATTGGCTGAGGTGGGCAAGCTGTCAACCGACGCAGGGTGAGCCAGACTCTTGTTCTCACTGGCCAGGGCCGCTGCAGTAACTTGTGCGATCATGAATCCTGAATTTACGCCACCATTCTCAACCAGAAATGGCGGCAATCCGCTGAGGTGGCCGTCAAGCAACAGCGCTGTACGCCGCTCGGACATGGCACCAATTTCTGCAATACAAATGGCCATCAGGTCTGAAACGATGGCCACCGGTTCGGCATGGAAGTTACCGCCAGAGAGGATTTCGGCTTGCTCACTAAATACCAGAGGATTGTCTGAGACCGCGTTGGCTTCAACCAAAAGCACATTTGCTGCATGACGCAGATTATCCAAACAGGCGCCCATCACTTGAGGTTGGCAACGCAATGAATACGGATCCTGTACACGATCACAATTCTGGTGTGACAGGCCGATTTCGCTGCCGGCCAGCAGGTTTGCATAAACTGCCGCAACATCACATTGGCCGCGATGACCCCGAACCGCATGAATTCGCGAATCAAAAGGTGTTTGGCTACCAAGAGCCGCATCAACCGACATGGCGCCGGTTATCAAGGCGCTGTTCAGTAGCGACTCAGCTGCAAACAATCCCACCAGCGCCAGAGCGGTGGATGTCTGAGTGCCGTTGAGCAGGGCCAGTCCTTCTTTGGGATGGAGTTCCAGCGGTTCCAGGTTGGAGTGCTTCAGCCCTTCAATAGCGGGGACTACTCGCCCATCGATTCGCGCCTCACCGTATCCCAGCAGTACTGCCGCCATATGAGCCAGCGGAGCGAGATCACCGGAAGCGCCGACAGAACCTTTAGCTGGAATACAGGGATATACCTCGGCATTTACCAATTTTATCAATGCATCAATAATACAGAGTCGTACTCCAGAGTAGCCTCGCGCCAGGCTGTTAATTTTCAAAACCAGCATGAGTCTGACACAAGAATCGGAAAGTAAGCTGCCTACTCCACAGGCATGCGACAGCACCAACTTCCTTTGTAAGTCCAGCAGTTCTTCTCTGGCAATTCGCTTCTTTGCCAGCAGGCCAAAGCCCGTATTGATGCCATAAACAGGGCGGTCTTCTTGCAAAACATTGTTGACAACCTGGGCCGAGCCAGCGATATCGGCTACGCAATTCTCATCCAGTTCCAAACGGACAGGGGATTTGGCAATGAGGCGTAATTTCTCGAGCGACAACTCACCAGGAATCAGCTTCAACATGTTCATTGAGCTTTCTCAGAAACCTCAAGCATGGGCAATTTCAGCTGTTGTTCACGGGCACACTGGATGGCCGTTTCATAGCCTGCGTCTGCATGACGCATTACTCCAGTGGCGGGGTCATTGGTGAGCACGCGCTGCAATCGTCTGGCAGCCGCATCACTACCATCACAAACGATGACGACACCGGCATGCTGGGAGAACCCCATACCGACCCCGCCGCCATGATGCAGGCTCACCCAGGTCGCTCCACTGGCGGTATTGAGCATGGCATTGAGTAAGGGCCAGTCGGAGACCGCATCAGAACCATCCAGCATGCTTTCCGTCTCACGATTAGGGCTGGCCACTGAACCGCTGTCCAGATGATCACGACCAATAACGATAGGAGCTTTAAGTTCTCCACTGGCCACCATTTCATTAAAAGCGAGCCCCAATCGGGCACGGTCACCCAAACCAACCCAACAGATCCGGGACGGTAAGCCCTGGAAAGCGATACGCTCTCGAGCCATGTTCAACCAATGATGTAATCCAGCATTATCGGGCAGCAATTCTTTTACTTTTTCATCGGTTCTATAGATATCTTCCGGATCACCGGAAAGAGCAACCCAACGAAACGGTCCTATGCCACGACAAAAGAGCGGGCGAACATAGGCCGGGATAAAACCGGGAAAATCAAATGCATTCTCTACCCCTTGCTGCAGGGCTTCCTGGCGGATGTTGTTGCCATAATCGAATGTGGGAATGCCCAACTTCTGAAATTCCAGCATGGCTCTAACATGCACCGCCATAGACTCACGAGCCGCTTGAATCAATCGATCGGGCTCATTGGCGCGGGCATCTACCGCCTGCTCCAGGCTCCAGCCTATAGGCAGATAGCCATTTAACGGGTCATGGGCTGATGTCTGATCCGTGACAGCATCGGGGCGAATTCCCTTATCCAGCATTTCAGGCAATAGTTCAGCGGCATTGCCAAGTAAGCCGACAGAAACAGCTTTGCCTGAACTCACTGCATCCTTGATCAGCCCCATCGCTTCATCAAGGCTGTTCGCTTTGAAATCCAAGTAGCGGGTCTCAATGCGCTTTTCAATACGGCTGATATCGCATTCGATTGCCAACATGGAAGCGCCGGCCATCGTGCAAGCCAATGGTTGTGCCCCTCCCATACCACCCAAACCAGCCGTCAGAATCCACTTACCGCTAAGGTCGCCAGCATAATGCTGCGCGCCCATTTCCACGAAAGTTTCATAGGTACCCTGGACGATGCCCTGGCTGCCAATGTAAATCCAGGATCCGGCCGTCATCTGGCCGTACATCATCAGTCCTTTCCGATCCAGTTCATTGAAGTGCTCCCAATTGGCCCAGTGGGGCACCAGGTTCGAATTGGCTATAAGCACTCGAGGTGCATCGGTATGAGTTTTGAATACACCCACAGGTTTACCTGATTGCACCAGCAGGGTTTCATCATCCTCCAGCTCTCGAAGCGACTTTACGATAACGTCATAACACTGCCAATCGCGAGCCGCGCGACCAATCCCGCCATAAACCACCAATGACTGGGGGTGCTCAGCAACCTCGGGGTCAAGATTGTTCATCAGCATCCGCAAAGGCGCTTCTGTAAGCCAGCTTTTAGCGCTGATTTCAGAACCACGAGGTGCGCGTATCACACGAGCTGGATCAAATCGATTGGCTTGCATTTACAACTCTCAATAATTAACTGGCATTGAAATTCAGGTCCATGCAGCGTACTTCCCAACATCTACTCCGATGCAAGGCAACAGGATGTTCCCTGTTATTTCTAATCGTGTTTCCTTCTATTCACAACACTGAAAAGCGACAAAATTCTTTCTTGGGTCTTTGGCCTGAGCATCGAACAAATAGTTTTCTGTTGTATACCGTAATCGATACCAGTATATACAGGTATAGCGTACATTAAGGCACTGGAAGCAAACTCGTCAATAGGTCGTGACTTATGTTGATGCAATTCAGCATGCTGTTAGTTTGATCCCTGCAATCGACTCTTTTCCGTCGACCAGTATCCGGCGATTGACAAGCCTCACTGTTGGATGTATATATTTATCATACATACCTGTATATACAAGCAGAACCTGCATTACTGAGAACAAGAATTTCCTTAAATGTTCAGGCAATTAACTTATCGGAACTATCACTATGAAACTTAGAATACTATGGGCCTTACCGGCCGTTGCACTACTCAGTATCAGCCCATATACCAGTGCTGCAGAGAATGAAGCCGTTCTTGAAGAAGTCCTCATTACAGGCAGCCGCATCAAGCGACTGGATGAAGATGGCCTGGGTAAAGTCGATGTTCTTACATCAGAGGACTTCGATCGAATTGGCGCCGTTTCCGTAGACCAGTTGTTGAAGATGTCTCCATTCACGGCCGGTGCTCAAGCCGGTACAGAATCAAACTATCTTTCAGCCAAAGAGGGCTATGGCACCGCCAGCGTCAATTTGCGTGGCCTCGGCGCCAGTCGCACTCTGGTGTTAGTCAATGGCAGACGATTTGTACCAGGCGGTTCTGGTGCCAATTCATTCGTTGACATCAATAGTATTCCAGTCAATATCGTTGATCGGGTTGAAACCCTGTTAGACGGTTCATCCGCCGTATACGGAGCTGACGCAGTAGCAGGCGTGGTCAACCTCATTACCAAGCGATCTTACAACGGCTTCAAGATTGATGGCACTTACGGCGCCACCTTTGAAAATGATGCTGAGTACGGTGATATAGGCGTCCTGTTTGGCCAGGAAATGGACGACAAAGGCTTTGTAGTCAGCGTCAATTGGACCGACAGAAAAGAAGCCCGCTCCAAGGATCGGGCGTATTCGAATTGCTTTTTTGAAGAAGAAGAAGGCGAAAAATTCTGTTCCGGCAGCTCGTTCACGGCGGGTGGCAGGGGCAGCACCGCGACTCAAGGCAATGTTCAGTTCAACCAGAATCCCGGTGGGAATCCCGCGTCCTATGAACCTTACTCATTTTCCAGACACGCATTTGATTTTCAGGAATATTTCGTACTTTCAGCACCTTATGAAAGGTACAGTGTAGTTGCCAATGGTTTTATCGACATCAGCGATTCGATTCGACTGTTCACTGAGAATACATTTACTCATCGTGAATCAAATACCGAAGCAAGCCCTGCGTCATTCTCACGGTTTTTCCCCGCAAACTACAAGTTCAACCCAACGGGCGATCCATTGACACTGCGCCGCCGCATGGTTGATGAAGGTTTTGGCGCACGTATCTGGACTCAAGATGTCGATCTCTTCAACGGAGTCATTGGCCTGGAAGGCGACTTGAGTAACGGTTGGACCTGGGATGCTTCTCTGACTTATGGCAAAACCGATTCCAAAGAGCAGTTCACTAACGCTATCGACCTGATCCGCTTTGCTGAAACGGTAAATCCGGCTGATTGCGCCAATCCAACCGCCGCCTATCAATGTGCCAATTGGTTCGGTGTTGGCAATGCCTCTAAAGCAGCACTGGATCACATCAATGCGACGGTTCCAACTGTTGGCGAGAATAAACTGACCGATTTTCTGGCAGTCGTGTCAGGTAATCTGTTTGACATGAAAAACGGACCTGCTGGATTCGCCGTTGGCGTTGAATACCTGAAAAATGAAGGTTCTTACAGAAAGCTTTATGAAAATCCCGTAAGGTCCGGTGGCGGAGGCAGCGGCGCTCCCATCGACGCCTCTCTTTCATCGTCTGAGGTATACGCAGAAATTAATCTGCCAGTTGCAGAAACATTCGATCTGTATCTGGCAGGACGTTACTCGGACTACGACCAGTTTAGCGGCGAGTTTACCTACAAGATTGGCGGCAATTGGGGTATCAGTGACAGCTTTGCTTTACGTTCAACCTATACCACCGCTGTAAGAACGCCCAATATCAGAGAACTCTATACCACTGAGGAACTGAACTTCACCACCTTCGTGGACCCGTGCGACCAATGGGAGGCCAACCCAGACTCAACCTTAAAGGCCAACTGTGCACTCGCAGTGGGCCCTGGATTCGAGCAGGGTGACCTGTTCGTGGAAGTTGACTACCCGGGAAATCCGAATCTGAATCCTGAAACAGCCGAAACATTTACCCTTGGACTTTCATTCACACCGGTGGCAGTCGAAGGATTGCGCTTTACCATCGACTATTTCCAGATCAGCATCGATGATTCAATCCGTAATGTTTCACCCTCTGCTGCATTGGAGCAATGTTACTACTCAGCCAACTTGTCCAATCCGGTTTGTGGCGATGTTTTCCGCGATCAATTCTCCAAAGAAGTGGTGTTTTTGGCAGTCCCCCTCATCAATGCGGCATCTGAAGATGTCAGCGGTGTGGATTTTGGTGTGAACTACACCATGGAAGCCATGGGTGGTTCATTTGGCTTCAACTGGGATACCAGTTATCTCGACAAATTTGAGATCCAGTTCAAAGGCTCGCCAACCGTCTACGATTTGGCTGGCACCATATCCAACGGCGAAGGCGGCAATGGCAGCTACACACAGTGGCGTTCTTTCATGTTGCTGACCTATGATCGGGAAGCCTGGGGAGTGTCGTACAACCTGGACTACATAGGCGATGCCGACAGTCAGTTCGTGCGTCCTGGTGCGACCAAACCCTATGTTTCAAGTGTGACTTACCACAACCTGGGTGGACGCTGGAACATCAACGATCACTTCATGTTGCAAGCGGGTATTCGAAACCTGTTCGACAAGACTCCGCCTTACTACACTGACCCTATCGATCAGAACACCGATCCGTTTACCTATGACTTGCTGGGAAGAAAGTATTTTGTAACTGCTACTTACATGTATTGATACAGGCTGTATTTAATGGTCGGGCAAGAATTCTTGCCCGACCTTTTTTATGTGACGCTAACTCTTCTTACGGTATGGCTTGCCGAAACTCGGAT
>JBBKVS010000215.1:0-17253 GCA_037968555.1 Lysobacterales bacterium
TTTTTGCAAACAGTTTTACGAGTTACTTGCAGCTCGGCATGCACCTCCGGTTTCGCGACCCACGTCGAATCCAGGTCGCCCCCATTGGTCTATCGTCTAACGCGTCGCATTGTACACCAACGGTTGGCAAATCGGGGTCAGAGTACTGTTTTCTGGTCAAAATTGATGTCTTGGATAACTATCAATTTTCGAAAAAGTACCCTGAACCTCTTTTGCCCTGTGGTGCTTCTGCGTACGGAAATTCTGACCGGTGGATTCTTCACAAGTTCAGCATTTAGCACGTTTGCCATGACAACCCTCATTCAAAGCCATTTCTGAAGATGGTATCAAGGATATTTATCAGAACGCCTCCGGGGTATGGAGACTCGTCGGGGTCATTTGAACTGACCAGTAATCGGACCTGGGATTTGCCGGCTGGTGCAATTACATGATCAATAGTTACCTGGACGACCTTCAATTCACCCGCCTGGAGGGTAAAGGGTGCTTGCGGTGTCCAGCCTATCCATGGCGCTGTTGTTTGCGGGCTTATCGAGGAAACCGTCAGTACACCAGGGCCTTCATTGAAAATGCCAAAAGTGGTGCGCGGTTCGCCGAGCGCAAGATCGAGGTTGATCCGTGGCATGCCGGTTTTTACACCACCCACACGCATATCATTGACCGGAGTCCCGGTGGTCTGCAGCGTGTTCAGTATCTGGCTGACGCTGGCCGTGGGGCTTTTCTGCTTCAGCACTGCCCAGGCTCCGGCCACGTGAGGTGCAGCCATCGAGGTACCACTGAACGTTGCAGTTCCGCCCCCGGGTACGGCCGATGTGACGGTAGAACCCGGCGCCAGTAAATGCAATTGTGGGTAGACATTCGATACCGGTGCTACCGCATCTTTATCCGTCGTATCAGCCACGCTGATGGCTGAAGAGATGCAGGCAGGCGCCAGGATACTATCCCTCCAGCCCTTATTACCTGCTGCAACCACTGTCGGGATATTGACTGATCTCAGCGCATCAATGGCGGCCTTTATGGCGGGGTTGCCTGCATCGCAGCTGGCCTGATTGAAGAATTGTCCACCGCCCAGGCTCATGTTGACTGCTGCAATGGCAAAGCTGTTTCGGAGTGCGTATACCTGCTGCAGCGCAAGGATTTGATCGGAAGTGAAACTGGCTATGCAAGGTGTGGGACCACCGCCACAATCCACAGGGTTTGCGAAGCGGGAAAAGACCTGGATTGAAATGAGCTTGGCAGCTCGCGCGACACCAAAATTTGGCCCGGTAGCATCATTGCCTGCGGCGATCCCTGCCACATGGGTACCGTGCTCGCAATCTGCCAGTGCAGAGTCGCAATTGATGCCGGAACCAGCGGCAGTCGAACTCTCAACCCCGCCTGGGCAAAGTGAAAGCACATCGGTTTCCGTACTCGAATAACACGCTTCAGCTACAACTTTGCTCCCACCGGTAGTAAACCACGGATGGGTTGTATCCACCCCAGTGTCCAACACCGCAATGGTTTGCCCTGTACCTGCGTAGCCTTCGGCCCAGGCCAGGGGAGAGCCAATGACACTGTTGCTACTGCTGAGGGTGGGAAAGGACAAGGTGTCTTCTTCAATGCTGCTTACATAGGGCAATTTTGCCAATTGTTGCAATGCGCTCGCATCCACCGTTAGTGCCATATAGGGTATCAAGTGAAATCGCGCATTTTCCTTGACATCAAACCCTTTCAGGTCAGCCAGCATCTGCTTACCCTGAGCCTGGATTTTTTGCCGCTGCGTTTGTCTGGCCTCTGCGGTCAAGACACCATCAGGCTGCACCTGCAGGTCGTAAGCAACGATAACCCGAACCTTGCCGACAGCGGTTGCCTGCTCGAGCAATCGCGGCATTACACTCTGGGTCACTGCAGACGAACTTGAGACTGCAGCGGAGTCCTGCACGATGCCAGGGACAACTTGAGCCGGAACACCAAAGTCCAGAGACAGGGGCCTGATCCGTATGTCTGGTGTGGTGCGAATAAAAATCGGGTTGGGGTCATGGTTGACGTTATTGGCGGCTGCGGGATCCGAAGCGTCCAGGATACCGCCAATGTAGTAAGTGCCGTTTATAAGGTTAGCGGGAAGTTCGGCTTGCGCGGTAAGCTCGAGTGAATCCCCGGCGGCTATGGACTCTATGGAAAAATCGCCCAGCGCTCGATCAGCATGGGTGATCGTCACGTCCGTGGATGCATACAGGGTTAACAGGCTGGCACCGGATGCAAGCGAGCCCAGGTTGTCGATTTTTACATAAACGTCCAGTGGGCTGCCCGGAAGAAATGCGCCGTCACTGGCATCCACCAATTGCACTGCCAGGTCGCTTGGCTGCGGCAGTATGTCCCAATACATCTGGATACTGGCGACATCAACTCCGGCAATATTCTGGCCGCTGTTGCCCAATACAGCCACACCGGACAGACTTGTTGTCGTGCTGGTGTTCAGGGAGAGGCCAAAGCTGCCCCGCAGTTGTCCTGCGCTGTTGAAAACATGGATGCCTGCACCCACCGGGGTAAAGGGCGTAGCTGGTTGAATGGGGTTTGTTCCCCCGGCAGTGGAGCCCACGTCAAGACGCCAGGCTATATAGCCACTGGCCGAATACGCACTGCTTATCCAGGGCTCGGCCACCAGGCTGGAACTGATTGCCGTGACTTCAACAATGAAGCGGTTGACCCCACCGGCCAGCGGAACCAACCCTTCCACAATGCTGAACGTGCCGCCCGCAGTACCCCGCAAGTTACTGCCCCCAGGTTCGGCGATTCCATCAAATGTGTGCGACGTGGGGCCGGCGGCACTTGAAATATACAAGGCTTGCTGAGCATTATTTTGTACCAGGGGTGCCAGAGAAAACGTATCACCCATAGTACTGGCATTGATGATCTGCTCTGCGGTGAGCAAATGCGCTTGTGGGACCTGGGTCGAGGACCTGTCAAGCTGTGCCGATGCCGTTATGCCTATGGCCGGCACCGTTTCTGCAGCTTGCAGTGTAAATGCCACTAACGATAACAACCAAACAGTCCAGCGCAAGGGCGCTGTTGGCGGGGTACTCATCAAGCTGAACCTGCCAACCGCTTTCCTATTCAAACCCCGACAGGAAAAGCTGTTCGCTGTTGATGCTGAAGTCATCCACCACAGCAGTCGCAGCCAGGATACTGGTCTGGTAAATACCGACCTCCAGTTCCAGTGTATCCATGTCCGGGCGTGCGATCGGCGAGTCACTAAGCTCGATCCAGGTGGTGTCTGTTCCGACGCGATAGGCCAGGCTCAGAACACTGCCGTTGCGCAAGACACTGCCGTTACGCAAGACACTGCCATTGCGTTGGATGCGCAGGTGAATTTCGTTCGCTGCCACACCGTCAGGAATATGCAGGCCAGTCGGCGCTTCCGGGGTTTCGGCGGCAGCCGTGGTTGCTCCGCCATCGGTACTGCCCCATGCAAGCTGTCCAGAGTCGCCGTTAACACCAAGCGTGACGTAGTCCTGGCCGGGGCCACCGGCAGCCAGGCCATCCGTTGTGGGCACGCGCACCATCAGCCCAACGCTATTGCCGCTTACGGCATCCAGGCTGTTGACCGTTAATTCAACCGTGAAATCGCCCCAGGCGCTCAGGCCCAGGAATACGCCGTCATCAGCGGCGCCAGTCCAGCTTGCATTGCTTGAATCCAGAGTCAGCTTACCGCTGTTGGTGATATCGGCATCGACAACATTCACCACAGCGTCCTGAGTGGCGTCAAAACCGGCGTTGGCCTGCAGAGTCGTAAACGGCGTGTCCACGAACGGATCCGGGGCGATTAGCAAGTTGGTTGGCGTGCTAAATCCGGTAGATTGATTGATGAGTGGAATCGGGGTCGCTATCCAGCTATATCCAGTCTTGGCGAGCAGGAAGGTATTCAGCGCAGCGTTGGTGGTAAACACGGCATTGCCGAGAAGCGCCAGTTGGCCATCAAGCAGGAAGGTGAGGTTCTGCAATTGGGTGGGCAATTCACCAACCAGGTTGCCGTTGGGCAGGGCCAATGCAATAACATGGTTGCTTCCATTGCAGGTAACCCCTTGCCAATAGCAGGCGCTCTGGGCCAACAGCCAATTGCCTTGCCTGCTCCAGGTGGGTCCGCCCGTCTGAACATACAAGGCGACTAAAGCCTGGCATTCCAGCAACGAGACATCGGAGACGAAGGCGCAATCGAATACGGTTAAATCATCGATCCAGGCGGCGTCATCGCCAACGGAAACCGAGCCGTCTTTAGCATACTGCCATTTCAGTGTGTGCGCGCCCGCCGTGGCTGGAGTGCTGAAAAACTTCCAACCGCTGTTACCTGATGCCGTCAACAGCACGATGGAGTCCATGCTGAAGGTCAGCAGGTCGCTGCCCGCCTGGCTATCCACTTTGTACCTGAACCGTAAAAGTCCATCCGGGAAATCCTGGTCCGTAACAAGCTGAATTGCGGCCTGCTGGTTATGGCTGATGGTTTGGCTGCTCATACTTCCCGAGCCGCTATAACTTTGGTCGCCGGCGCTGGTCCAGGCCACGTCAGCACCGGCGGGGAAGGACCAAAGATCCGGCCAGGGTGATTTGAAACGGCCGGTGTTCTGGGCGTTGTAGGTATCGAAATTCAGCGCGGGAGACCTGAAATCCAAAGGGTCGCCGTCATAGACGTCGGGAAAGCCATCACCATCGTCATCCGTGTCAGCATTATTGCCAATACCATCGCCATCGGTGTCGGTCATTTCCGTGGCGTCGAAATCAAACTGATCAGCAGGGGTGCTCAAACCATCACCGTCCGCATCAGTATCATTGAAATCGGCGATGGTATCGCCATCAAGGTCAAAATAATTCGAGGCATCCGAGTCAAATTGATCGAGGTTGTTGCCCGCACCATCATTATCGTCGTC
The DNA here is from genome assembly GCA_037968555.1 of Lysobacterales bacterium. Lineage (GTDB taxonomy): Bacteria > Pseudomonadota > Gammaproteobacteria > Xanthomonadales > SZUA-36 > JAWXBM01. The sequence continues at coordinate 4,899 of JBBKVS010000215.1, forward strand.
AAGTTGCTCGCTGATATCTTGCGGAAAGACATCGCTGATGTCGGGCGTTCCATCACCATCATCGTCGGTGTCGGCATTATCACCGGTCAGGTCGCCATCAATATCGCGCCATTCGCCGATATCGGCCGGAAATGCATCCACTGCATCCGGAACGCCATCACCATCGGTGTCGGTATCACCGGATTGATTGATAATGGAAAGAGTAATGTCCCGGGCACCGGAGCGCGAAGTGGTTGAATCCACAACCGGAAAGTCAATGGACTGCGTGACACCCGTCAAAATTATCCGGCCGGTGACACTATTGACTGCCACGCCAGACCTGGCCTGTAAAATAAGATCATTGCTACCACCCAGGTAGGTCGAAAAGGCCAGCGCACCGGCGGGGGAGAACTTGGCCAGTGCAAGGCTACCGTCACCCGAAAGTGTGGCCTGCAGGGGATTAAGCAAGGGGTGGTCCGTGGAATGTGTCCACGATGCGACATAGATGTTGTCGTTTGCATCGATGGTCAAGGACGGAAACCCGCTTTCTGCCTGGCTGCCACCAAAAAAAGTTGAAAAAACGATCCCTGGGCTTAGCGGGTCCAGTTTGGTGATAAACAAGTCTTGAACACCCGTCTCAAAAGCCCCATTCCTGAACTCCGCCGTGTTCTGCGGCACCGCCAGGTTGGGCTGCGTTGCGTTCAGGGTCGGATAACTCATCGAGTTCACCACGCCGATTACTACTATATTTCCGGCACTGTCCACATCGATGTCAGCCGGAAACAGCGAAAGTGAAAACCCATCCGGGTCAACTCCCAGCCCGGCTGGTAAATGATAGGGCGAGGTTGGGCCGAAATAGGTGGAAAAAACCAGGCTTGAGGTAGCAGGGTTAATTTGGGAAACCGTCATCACCCTGGCAAATGGCATCAGTTTCGTTGCCTGGATGGGATTAACCACCGGGTAATCGGTCATTGCGCTGTAACCTACAACGTAAAGGTGTCCATTGCTGCCAATAGTCACGCCACGCAATCCTTCTGGCGACAGGCCGTCTTTGACCGAGCCACCGAGGCAACTGGCAAACTCCAGGGCTCCTGATGGGGAGAACAAGGCAACAAACCCATCACTGTTTTCACCCACGCCCGGCAAGGCACAACTTTGGCCCGCAATGGGGTTAGTTTCAGGAAAGCCACTGTTCAGACCGCTAATGCCGGTGACCGCAACTTTACCCCCGGCAGAAACATCCAGCCCGCGCAAAAGAATATTAGGGCTCGTGGTGTCGCCAATTTGCAGGTAGGTACCGAAGACCAGCGCAGTACCGCTGCTGTTCAGCTTGGCCACGTATGCATTTTTTTGCGCGCCTGAGTAGCTCTGAACCGAATTGACCAGAGGCAGGCCTGCAACAACTGACGCATTGAGACCGAAAGCGACCTCACCCCCAGCCGATACCGCCGCGGAATTGATGCCAATTCTCAGATTCTGTGTAGGGCTTCCATTGAAATAGGTGGCGAAGAGTACGTTCTTGCCATCCGGAGTGAACTTGGTGACCAGTACACTGGTATCCAGCGTGCCTATGTGGTGGCGCTCCACCTGGCCTGGGCCATCTGTGCAATCGTTGCAAATGGGAAATGTGACAGTTTCGATACGGCTGGCGGGATTGGTGGGCTTGAACGCCCCCAGGGTGGCGAGTCCGTTGCTGGCGCTCTCGCTGATAACGTAGATATTGCCAGATGAGTCCAGGTCAATGGCAGCCGGCTCATCAATGGCTGCGCCACCGTAATAGCGCGAGTATTCAAGCACCGGATCGATGATCAGGGTCCTGGCTGAATCCCAGGCGGCGACCTGCAGCCTGACAATGTTTCCTGTGACGCTGTAGGAGGATGGGATATCGATTCGCTGCCCATTCTCAGCAAGCTGGTAGGAAATCGGCGGGCTCTGGATGATCTGCTGCTCACCCAGGTTGATTACCAGCTCATTCTGTTCATTGACGCTGACACCTTGTGCGCCCTCAAAGCGCAACTCGATGGCAGCCGGATCACCACCGGGATGAACCACGAAATCGTATTCCAGCCGGCCGTCACGGCCGTAGTACTCAAGATCAATGTCCGGCAGAACATCGCTGTACCTGATTCTCTTAAAATTGGCTATGTCCGTAAGCCACTCAGAGGGATTACCCGTGAGGTAATTGGTCTTTGCCTGCTGTTGCTCCAAAGGTGTGACTACAGCATCTTGCCGCGCGCCCAGGATATTGAGGCGAATTCTGGCAACGCTGTCGATTTCGACACTGCTACGCGCAGCCTCCTCAGGGTTTGCGCCCTGGGCCCTGAATTCGGGCCTGAAGCGATACAGTTCGATTACCGGCTGTTGCCCCAGCACAATGGCATAGCCCTGACCACGGGCAACGTAGTCCACAGAATCATTGAATTGACCCTGGTTTTGCTCGAAGAGCAGGGGTAGTTGCGGAGAAATCGAATTGCCAGCAGCAACCTGACTGGCTGCTGTGTTGGTCGATAAGGTGAAGCTGGCTAAAAAAGTGAAGAGAAAAAATTGAGCACGAAAACAGCGAACTGCTTTTGAAGGCGCGCTACCCATGTTTATTTTTTCCCCTTTGCGAATAGATACGCTTATTGCGAATAGATACGCTTGGAACACTTGCGCGCTCAATCTACTCGCTTTTTTGGAATTTACAATGGATATCGTATAAGCACAGGCCGGTTCACAAAAAGTGGCGACTCACCCAGCCGCTTCTGTTCTTCCGGGTAGTAGCACCCCGGTGCTTACTCATCTGTCTGGTTCTTTCAGGTCCAGTTTTTCCAGGAAGGATCGCCACCGGTCATCAGCTCGGAGGCTGGCAAGAAAGGGGTCATTCAATACCTCGTGCAAACCACTGTCGCGCTCTGCGTAAGCACGCTCCAGCCATTCGAAAGCCTGGTCTGTTTCACCCCGCCAGGCATAAATCTCGGCAGCCTGGAAAGGCCCGTCCGGATGCGTCTGGATAAAGTTGGCTGCCGCCTGGTCCGCTTCAGTCTGCTGCCCTGATGAAAAAAGGGCTAGTGGCATGGCAAAGTCCTGCCACCACGAATCACTGTCCTGCCGGATCATGTCCAGCGCCTCCTGGGGCCGGCCTTGCAATAACAGGATCTGGCCGAGGCGCATGTGGGCGCCGGGGTATTCGGGATTCAGCTGTAACAAATGCCCATACCGTTTAGCGGCTTCGTCCAGGCGCCCGGCGTGCAGTAAAACCAGGCCTAGATTGGCGTGCCCCGCCTGCCGCAAAGGATCCAGGGAAACTGCTCGCAGGTTGAGGGCTATTGCCTCATCGAGCCGCCCCAGTGTGAAGGCCAGCACGGCTGCCGCAGAGAGGGCTGTTACGTTACTGGGCGCGAGCCGAATGGCCGTTTGGTAAGATTCATCCGCTGCATGCCAGTCCCATTCATAGACCATGCGGATCCAGCCAAGGCTGGTATACGCCTCTGGCAGATTTTGGTCCAGTGCCAGCGCCCGATACACGGCTTCCCGTGCCTGTATCATGCCCTCATCAAGGTCAATGGCTCCCCAGCTCGCTTGTTGTGCCAGGGTGATGGAAAGCCCCGCCCATGCTTCGGCGTATTCGGGGTCAATTTCCAATGCCTGGCGGTAGGCAACAACCGACTTGTCCCAATTTTCTTTTTCCCGCCGGTCATTGAAATAACGCCCTTGCAGAAACAATGCATAGGCATCCGGATCGACTACCCGGCGGTGCGGCTTTTCGCCCAGGATTTTGAGTTTCAGCGACTCCACCACTGCAGCGGCTATTTCGTCCTGTATGGCGAATATGTCACTCAGGGTGCGGTCATAGGTTTCCGACATTAAATGAAAGCCATCCTTGCCGCGAATCAGCTGAGTAGTAATACGCACCTGGTCACCGGATTTACGCACGCTGCCTTCCAGTACGTAGGACACATTGAGCCGTTCAGCTACAACGGGTATTTCGATCTTCTCGCCTTTGAATGAAAAGGACGAGGTGCGGGCGGCGACGCGCAACTCCGGAATTCTCGCCAGCAGGTTCAGTAATTCCTCCGATAAGCCATCGGAAAAGTATTCCTGCTCTGGATCCGAACTCATGTTCAAAAAGGGCAGGACGGCCAGCGAATGCTCCGCCGCCACCCGATCCTGCTTTTCAACGCGCTCAACAGCAGACTTGACGGCGGTCTCAACCATCACGGCATCCCGGCGTGGATCCATCACAAACTTGTCGAAAACAAAGTAGCCCAGCCCGGTGAGCAAAACCATGATGATTGTTAAGTCGAGCTTTCGTTGGCTGGCCTTGACCACGGCCCCAGTGCGGTGGATGTCCTGTTCTCTTTTCCAGCCATCAGGGGTGAGTTCAAAAAACCAGGCAATAGCCAGGAAGGGGAAAAATCCGACAGCGACAATAATAATGACCGCAGTAACCGCTGACTTCGGCAAACCAATGTATTCGAAGGTTGTTTCGGAAATCTGGATCAGCAGCCAGGAGGTCACCAGATATGCGACCGCCACCCTCGGGATATTTCGAGCTTTGAGAGCCTGAATAAAATTCATTGGCATGGAGGCTTTTATGGCATAACGCTACTTATTAGGCAACGATTAATTCATGCATTTTTGTGGATAACATGGCAAACACATACCTTGATTTGTCAGCGCGCGTTTGAGCTTATGGTTGCCCGGGGGCAAGCGCAGCGACAGTCACCTGGCGTCGGTGTGTCTGGCCCGGTTACATTGGGTGAAAATCGCGCTGGTGGCTAAGCAGGCAAAATCCGCGCTAATGCAAGGATGATTTCGAGGCTTGTATTACAGGACCAAGGCGTTAGACTGCCCGGTTTCGGATTTCTATCGAGCGATCTTTTTTTAGCAATTTTTGGAGCAATTATGATTCTTGAAAACAGGGTAGTGGTCATTACCGGCGCTGCCGGTGGCCTCGGGCAGGCTATGGCACGTCGCCTGGCAGCACAAGGTGCGAAGCTGGCCTTGCTGGATTTGCAGGCTGAAGGCCTGGACAAACTGGCCGATGAACTGGGACGCGATAAGTGTTTGCCGCTGGTTTGTGGCGTCACCGATGAAGCCGCAGTAGATGCTGCCATGACGCAGGTTCGGGAACATTTCGGTCGCTTCGATGTGCTGGTGAATAACGCCGGTATCACCCGCGATGCGCTGTTGCTGAAGTTCAAGGATGGCGAACTGATCTCGCGCATGAGCCTGGAATACTGGCGGCAGGTGATCGACGTCAATCTTACGGGTGTGTTTCTGTGTGGCCGCGCGGCAGCGGAACAGATGGTGCGGGCTGGCAATGGTGGTGTGCTGGTGAATATTTCCAGTATTTCCCGCCATGGCAATATGGGCCAGACCAATTATTCCGCGACTAAAGCCGGTGTAGAGGCTATGAGCGTGGCCTGGGCCAAGGAGCTGTCACGCTATGGCATTCGTGCTGCTTCCATTTCCCCCGGATTCATTGGTACTGAAATGGTGCGTTCCATGAAGCCGGAGGCACTGGAGAAAATGTGTCAGGGCATACCGAGTAAACGTCTGGGCGAGCCCGATGAAATCGCTGCCACAGTTCAATTTATTATTGAAAACGATTACATCAGTGGACGCGATTTTGGTATTGACGGTGGGTTGCGGCTATAAAGCCATCTAAGGAAACTCTGACTTGATCAGAGTTTCTTTGGCACAGGGATGTGCCAACATTTTCAATGATCTACGCCTGAGCGGATTGCTGGGTGGCCAGCAAGAACTAACCAGTCAGCTCAGCGAATTTTCATCAATCGGCCTTTTTCACGTGCCCAGTCGCGATCCTTTTCCACTTTACGCTTGTCATGTTCCTTCTTGCCCTTGGCCATGCCGATTTCCACTTTGACCTTACCCATGGACCAATACATCGCGGTGGGCACCACGGTATAGCCCTTGCGATCCACCGCGACCATCAGCTGGTCTATCTGGCGGCGATGCAACAGCAGCTTACGTGTGCGCATGGGGTCAGGAGAAATGTGCGTAGACGCCGTCGGCATGGGCGTGATGGTGGTGCCAAACAGAAAAGCTTCGTTGTTTTTCAACAGCACATAGCTGTCGGCAAACTGGATACGCCCGTCACGCAGGGATTTTACTTCCCAGCCTTCCAGGGCCAGACCGGCCTCGAAGCGATCTTCAATCGCGTATTCGTAGCGAGCCCGCTTGTTCAGGGCGATGGTTTTTGTTCCGCTGGTCTTTTTATCGTTCATGATTTTGATCTTGCATGGCGGGGGCTATTCTACTTTGGCTGGCAGTGCACATGCTATGCTGGCCGCCTCTACGTTCTGACAGCCCCTGACGGATCATGGAAATAACCCGCACGGCGCTGGTGCTTTTCCCGGCGAACCACATGTATCAACTGGTCGAAGATGTGGCCAGTTATCCGCAGTTTCTCAGCTGGTGTACCTCGTCCCGCCTGATCGAAAGCGGTGAGGATTGGCAAGTGGCCAGTCTGGAAATCACCATTGCAGGCTTGCGCCAGTCTTTCACCACCCGCAATCAACTGGTAGCCGGCAAAAGTCTGTCCATGGAACTGTTGGAAGGGCCGTTCCAGCAATTGACCGGCCAGTGGCGTTTTGAGCCGCTGGGCTCGGCCGGCAGTAAAATCCTTTTGCAGCTGGACTTCGATTTCTCAGGCAATCTGCTTTCCTCGGCATTCCGGCATGGCTTTACGGTCGTGGCGGACCGGCTAGTCAATGATTTTTGCCTGCGCGCTGAGCAGGTTTATGGCTGACCTGATTGAAATTGAGGTGGCTTATGCTTTGCCGCAAAAGCAGCTGATCGCGAAAGTCAGCGTGGCGGAGGGCACCACGGCCGCTGAAGCGATTGAGCTTTCAGGCATACGCAAGCTGTTTCCGGGAATTGAAGAACAACCCTCAGTGGGTATTTTCAGCCGCAAGGTCAGTCTGGATCATCCCCTGCAAGCGGGCGACAGACTGGAGATTTACCGGCCCTTGCTGGCCGATCCGAAGGAAATACGCAGGCGCAAGGCTGAGGAACAGAAAGCCAAGGCCAAGGAAGAACTGAAAAAACTGCGCCAACACTAACGGCAGTATTCAGTTGCTGCCGGATAAATGCCTGTCGAAGTCTGGCGAGCTGTGCAGCTCAGCCATCGATATCCGGTGAAGTGGTGTCGTCCGCAGCACGCTGGTTAGTCGCGTTGATGTCTTTTTCGTATTTGCGTTCTTCAACCGTTCGATCACCCAGCCCTTTGACTTCGGGCTCCATAGCCTCGTCGTGACCGGATTCTACCGATAAGGCCTGCGGGTCCTGCTTGGGCTTGGCTTTGGCTTTGGTTTTGGAGGCAGAAGCCGTTTGGGTGCCTTTGCCTGCACTGCTGGTTTCGCCAAACTCATTTTCAGCACCGACGATTTCGGCCAGCAAATCATCTTCAAATGTCAGCGTGACCGTGCGTTGCACCAGGTCGCCGCCGCGGCGGCTAAAGGTCTGCACATAATCCCAGCGCTGTTGCTGGAAAGGGTCCTGGATGGACGGAGTGCCCAATACAAACAGTACCTGGCGCTTGTTCATGCCCACATACAGTTCGTCAATATCTTCCTGCTCCAGTGCATTACCTTGCTGGATATTCTGCTTGTAGATCAAGTTGCAGGCGCTGCTGCTGAAAGCCACTAGCAGGGCCAATATCAGGGTTCTAATAAACATGCTCATAATGATAAGGTGTTGCCTGGGCGGCATCGCCGTCTTCTGAAGAGGCTGAATGATACAATATTCCTCCTGTCGCCATACAGTGTTACGTAGTATTGGCTCTTCGAATTCTACCTGCAGCAGGGCAATCGCAAATGGAAGTCAGCAACCTCAAACAAGCCGGTCTCAAAATTACCCACCCGCGTAAGCGGATTTTCGAGGTACTGGAAGAGAAATCCCACAAGCACATGACAGCAGATGATATTTATCGGCAGTTAGTCGAGGCTGGTGAAGATATTGGGCTGGCCACGGTGTACCGGGTGTTGAACCAGTTTGAAACAGCGGGCCTGGTGAGCAAGCACAACTTTGAAGGCGGCCAGGCTTATTACGAGCTGGACTCAGGCAAGCACCATGACCATATGGTGTGCGTGGAAACCGGCAAGGTCATCGAATTCGTGAATGAAGAAATCGAATCGTTGCAACGGAAAATCGCAGCAGCCCATGGTTACGAAATCGAGGACCACAGCCTGGTGATTTACGTGCGGCCCAGGAAAAATTCCTGAATCCGGTTATTTTGGACTAAACGATCTGAATGCATCAGTGTTGGGTCAGGGCACTGCTCAATAATTCCGAGGCATGCGCGCGGCTTTGTTCAGTCAGTTTACCGCCCAACATGCGGGCGATTTCATCCACCCGTTCAGTCGAATCCAGCACGGCAGTCTCGACCCGCGTGATCTGGTCAGTGGCATTTTTCAGCACCCGTATCTGCTGATCCGCACACACAGCCACCTGGGCCAGGTGGGTCACGCACAGTGCCTGTCCTTGTGCAGCCACGGACTGCAGCAACCGGCCCACCGCATTGGCCGTGTCACCACCAATACCCGCATCGACTTCGTCGAACACCTGAGTAGCTGCTGCTTGTCCAGCGCTGCCAGCCACCTTGATGGCCAGGCTGATGCGGGATAGCTCGCCACCTGAAGCCAGTTTGCGCAAAGGGCCGACTGGCATGCCCGGATTGGCGCTGACCAGCATTTCCAGTTTGTCATCACCCCGGCGGTTGGGCTCACGATCTGCTTGCATGGCCACTTGTAGCTCGAATTTGCCGCCTTCCATACCCAGCACCTGCATCAGATCAGTGACGGCTTTGGATAGCTCTGTAGCGGACTTCTTGCGAATCTTGTGCAATGCCTGGGCGGATAGTCTGTAGGCAGCCAGTTGTGCTGCCAGGTTTTCCTGCAGCTGTTTGCGTTGCGTATCCAGAGTTGAGGCCCGCTCTATGCGTTGCTGCAGCTTTTGCAAAACCTCGCCCAGGTTCTGAGGCTCAGAACGATGTTTGCGGGCTAAAGTGTGCAAGCGACTCATCTGCTCTTCCAGCCGGGCCAGCCGGTCGGCACTGAGGTCTATGCGTGAGAGGGCAGCTTCCAGGCTTTGCCGGGCTTCCTCGCAATTGATGGCAGCCTCGGTCAGGGCTTTATGGGCATTGGCGATATCGCGGTCCTGCCTGGCTTCTTTTTGCAACTGGTCGGCCAGCAACTGCAAGGCCGGGCCACTGGCGTGATCATCGGCTTGCAATACGTCCAGGCTGGCTTGCAGGCGAGCGATCACATCGCTGCCACGCAATAACAGGTCGTGTTCATTTTCCAGGCCCTGGTAAGCCTCGGCAGGGATGACTGAGTCTTTCAATTCCTGCAGCTGGAACCGCAGCAAATCCAGCTCGGCTGAGCTGAGCGGTGACTCCTTGGCCAGTTGCTGCAATTGCTGATCCGTTTCCTGCCAGTCTGAGAAAGACTGGTCCACAGCCGCCAGTTTGTCCGGGTAGGCGCCTTTGCCATCCAGTAAAGCGAATGCCTCGGAATTGCGGGTCAGGCGCATGTGCTCATTCTGGCCGTGAATTTCCACCAGCAACTCACCCAGTTCCTGGATTTGCGCGACGGTAACCGCCGTGCCGTTGATCCAGGCCCGTGAGCGGCCGTTGCTGGTCATCACGCGCCTTAACAGGCAGTCGCTTTCCTCATCCAGTTCTGCTTCGCGCAACCAGCGCAGGGCCGAGCTGTCGTCCTGCAACTGGAATTCAGCGCTGAGTTCGGCTTTGTCGCAGCCTGTACGGATAGCTGTACTGTCGGCTCGGCTGCCCAGCAATAACCCCAGCGCATCGACCAGTATGGATTTACCTGCACCGGTTTCACCGGTAATGGCAGTAAAGCCCTTATCCAGCTCAATTTCCAGGTCATCGATGATGGCGAAATTACGGATTTGCAGCAGGCTCAGCATGCGGATCCTTGGCTCCTGTTGGTGTGCTGGTTTGTGCGGCTGAATTTTTTGTGCGACATGGCTGCAAGCTAGCATGCCATTAAGTCGTCAGCAATGCGCTGTAAGTAAGAGAATTGCTTGAAACATGAGCGCCAAGCCCCATCTAAGCAGCTGAAACACAAAAACCACGCGGCAAATTGCAGCCCGGGACAGGAATCATACGCATGAGCAATCACGATTTTGAAAATGCTGAGGCTGAAAACCAGCCCGACAATGCAGATGAATTGAACGCGGACCAAGCAGTTGACGATTCCATGGAAGTGGATGCTGAACTGACTGGAATGGAACAGGCCGTCAATTCCGCCGAGCAGGAACTGATACAGCATCGTGACGCCATGCTGCGCATGCAAGCTGAGATGGATAACCTGCGCAAGCGCCTGATTCGCGATCAGGAGCGTTCACGCAAGTTCGCTCTTGAGGGCGTGATGAAAGATTTGCTGCAGGTGCGTGACAGCCTGGAGCGGGCGCTGGAAATTCCGGCAGAAAATGCCACAGTGGAATCATTGCGCGAGGGTGAAGAGCTGACCCTGAAGCTGCTCAGCAAAGTCATGAGCGATCATGGTCTGGAGCTGATAGACCCGCTGGGGGAAGCATTCAACCCCGAATGGCACGAAGCGGTGGCCATGCTGCCGTCGGCTGAAGCTGCGGAAAATGCGGTACTGAACGTGATGCAAAAAGGCTTTCGCCTGCATGATCGACTGATCAGGCCGGCCATGGTGGTTGTGGCAAAAAAACCTGACTGAATTTATCGGAAATTTAGTAATTCTGGTCGGGCACATTGAAAAAGCCACTTACAACCCCATTTTTAAGCCATCGTTATTTAGCTGAATTATTCTGAATTTTTGGGAGATTGAACCATGGGTAAAATCATTGGAATTGACCTGGGTACCACCAACTCATGCGTAGCCGTGATGGAAGGTGGCAAGCCCAAGGTTATTGAAAACGCAGAAGGCGACCGGACTACACCGTCCGTAGTAGCCTTTGCCAAGGACGACGAAGTATTGGTTGGCCAGCCGGCTAAACGCCAGGCGGTAACCAACCCCACCAACACACTGTATGCCGTCAAGCGCCTGATCGGGCGTAAGTATGACGAAGACGTGGTGCAGAAAGACCGCGACCTGGTGCCGTACAAAATTGTCAAAGCCAGCAATGGTGATGCCTGGGTAACGGCCAATGGCAAGGAAATGGCACCACCTGAAGTATCAGCCCGTGTGCTGATGAAGATGAAAAAGACGGCCGAGGATTATCTGGGTGAAGAAGTGACCGAAGCGGTGATTACCGTGCCGGCTTACTTTAACGACTCACAACGTCAGGCGACCAAAGACGCTGGCAAGATTGCCGGCCTGAACGTCAAACGCATCATCAACGAACCTACTGCAGCGGCCCTGGCCTATGGCCTGGACAAGAAAGGCGGTGAGCGCAAAATCGCCGTATATGACCTCGGTGGCGGTACTTTCGATATTTCCATTATCGAAATTGCTGAAGTCGATGGCGAGCACCAGTTTGAAGTGCTGGCCACCAACGGCGATACCTTCCTCGGTGGTGAAGATTTCGACATGCGCGTGATCGATTATCTGGTTGCCGAGTTCAAGAAAGACCAGGGAGTGAATCTGAAAAATGATCCACTGGCTCTGCAGCGCCTGCGTGAAGCGGGCGAGCGCGCCAAGATCGAGCTGTCGAGCACGCAGCAGACTGAAATTAACCTGCCATACATCACCGCCGATGCCAGTGGTCCCAAGCATCTGGCCATCAAGCTGACCCGCGCCAAGCTCGAGTCACTGGTGGAAGATCTGATCAGCCGCACCATCGCGCCTTGCCGTACCGCATTGGACGATGCAGGTCTCAAGGTCAGCGATATCAATGATGTGATCCTGGTTGGCGGCCAGACCCGCATGCCCAAAGTGCAGGAAGTGGTCAGCGAGTTCTTTGGTCGTGAGCCACGTAAGGATGTGAACCCGGACGAGGCCGTAGCAGTGGGTGCAGCCATACAGGGCGGCGTGTTGTCGGGTGAAGTGAAGGACGTGTTGTTGCTGGACGTAACGCCGCTGTCGCTGGGTATTGAAACCCTGGGCGGTGTGATGACCAAGCTGATCGAGAAAAACACCACCATTCCGACCAAGGCAACCCAGGTGTTTTCTACGGCTGAAGACAATCAGACTGCAGTGACCTTGCATGTGTTGCAGGGTGAGCGCGAAATTGCCTCAGCCAATAAGTCACTGGCACGCTTTGATCTGGCGGGTATCGGTGCTGGTCCGCGGGGCGCGCCTCAAATCGAAGTGAACTTCGATATTGATGCCAATGGCATCATGCATGTGAGCGCCAAAGACAAGGCTACCGGCAAAGAGCAGAAGGTCGAAATCAAGGCCGGTTCAGGTCTGTCGGAAGAGGAAATCCGGCG
>JBBKVS010000216.1:0-9451 GCA_037968555.1 Lysobacterales bacterium
GGCGCTGACGTGGCATTGAACGGCACTCCGGTTGATACCTTTATCGATATCCATGGCAAACCATTCGGTACGGCCATCATGAATGGCGCTACTGAAGAGGGTGTGTGGGTTGAGTACACCTGGTTTAACCCGGTTGGCCGTGAGCTGCTTCCCAAGTCGAGTTGGATCGTGCGCCATGACAGCTATGTATTCGGCGCCGGAATTTACCTCCCCGAAGGCGTTAGCGATGGCGAGACCGCCGCCCAGGCTGAGTCCCAGAAGTCGGAAGAATTGACAGCAGCCTCCTCAGCGGCAACCAATGAATTGGATGTGGATAGATTAGAGCTGGAATCAACTGACGGTATGATGGATGAACCAGCACAAGCGGTGTTGGAAGGCTCGGTTGATGATATGGCAGAAGAAGCTGTGGAAGCCGCAAAGGAATAACTGGGGTCAAAGCACAAGAAGGGTGACCCTGCAAAGTTATTTTCAACTTAAATAGTATTCAGACCCCGTTTTTCCGTCGAGGATTGCGGGTCTGAACAAGTAGTACGGAAAACGATGACCCAACTGAACCAACAAACCCAAACCGAGCTGGAAGCGGCAGCTTTCAGAACGCTGGTTGCGCATCTGCACAAACGCAAAGATGTGCAGAATATCGACCTGATGAACCTGGCCGGTTTTTGTCGCAATTGCCTAAGTAAGTGGTACCTGGCGGCGGCACAGGAAAAAGGCCTGGAGCTTTCCATGGATGAGGCGCGTGAGCAGGTTTACGGCATGAGCTATGAGGAGTGGAAAGCTACTTACCAGAAGGATGCCTCCCCAGAGCAGGTTGAGGCGTTCAAGAAGGTAATGGCCGATCCGGACTTGACCAGCTGAGTTCATGACCCCAGCTTCACATTTGGCAGTGGTTCCCGGATAGCGGCTACGCCACTTCCGGGATTTTGCACAGGACGTGCACAGATCGTGAAGCACATGGATGTGCGTGAACGATCCGTTTGAATTGAGCACCCATTAACTCTTCACGACTTCATTCCAGACAGGACCATTACACTCTTCACGACGTCATTCCGGACACGACGAAGTCGTGATCCGGAATCCAGCTCCCCCAAATCTAGCGCGGCGGCGCAAAACCCCGATCCCGCAATAGCGCTTCAATTCCGGCATCGTGTCCGCGAAAGGCGCGGTAGGCATCGGCAGGGTCCATTGCATTACGCGGCGCAAACAAATATTTCACCAGCTTGCCAGCCACTTCCTCGTCATAAAAACCGCCGGGCGCCTCGACAAAGGCCTCGGCCGCATCCGCCGCCAACAGATCAGCCCACAGGTAGCCGTAATAACCGGCCGCATAACTTTCGCCGGAGAATATATGGGTGAACTGCGTGCTGCGATGGCGCATCACCAGCTCATCCGGCATGTTCAGCCCGGTCAGGGTATCGTGCTCAAAGGTTTGTGCATCCAGATCCGCCGGGTCAGTGGTGTGGTACTTCATGTCCATCAAAGCAGATGACAGGTACTCAGTAGTGCTAAAACCCTGATTGAAAGTAGCTGCTTTTTCAATCTTGGCCACCAGCTCAGCCGGGATGGCCTCGCCGGTCTGGTAATGCACCAGATACTGGTCTATCACTTTGTCGGTGGTAATCCAGCGCTCCAGCAACTGCGACTGGAACTCGGTGTAATCGCGCACGCCATTGTTCAGTGTGGGATAAGCCACGTTGGAAGACAGGTAATGCAGCGCATGGCCGAATTCGTGGAAATAGGTGCGGGCATCATCCCAGGAAATCAGTACAGGCTCTCCCGGTGCGCCCTTGCTGAAGTTGGAGTTGTTAGATGACAGCACCGTGCGCTTACCGTTGTAAGTCTCGTGGCTGCGATAGGCCGTGGCCCAGGCGCCAGAGCGCTTGCCTGCACGGGCGAAGGGATCCAGATACCACAGTCCCACCAGCTCCCCACTGTCGCGATCTTTCACTTCCCAGACTTTCACGTCGGGGTGGAATACCGGCACAGTGCCTTCGGGTACCGGCGTGAAGCTGAAGTTGAAAATTTCACCGGCTACAAAGAACATGGCATCACGCAGCTTGTCCAGCTGCAGATACTGTTTCACCTGGTCGGAATCGAGGTCGTACTTGTCCATGCGAACTTTTTCCGCGTAATAGCGGTAATCCCAGGGTGCAATGGTAATCTCTGCGCCTTCGGCCCCCGCTACCGCCTGCATGTCCGCCACTTCCTCATCCACCCGTGCAATAGCAGCTGGCCATACCGCCTGCATCAGGTCAATGGCTGCTTGAGGGGTTTTGGCCATGCGATTCTGCACCTGCCACTCGGCGAAATTGTTGTAGCCCAGCAATTTGGCGCGCTCATCGCGCAAGGCCAGAATCTGGGCAATCAATGCATTGTTATCGTGCTCATCCCCGTTGTTGCCACGACTGTAATAATTGTGCCAGACGGATTCACGCAGATCGCGGTGGCTGGAATAAGTCAGGAACGGATCCATGGAAGAGCGGGTGTTCTTGATGGCCCATTTGCCGGCTTGGCCCAAATCGCTAGCCGCCTGGGCAGCTGCCTTGACTACGGAATCGGGCAGACCGCCCAGCTGGCCCTCATCCAGCCAGGTGATATAGCCTTCTTCATCCACCAGCACGTTATTGGCAAAGCGGGTCTGCAACTCGGCCAGTTGCTGATTGATGGCCGCATAACGTTCTTTGGCAGCGCCTTCCAGTGTGGCGCCGTTGCTGGCAAAACTGTCATACACCAGCCAGGTCAGGCGTTGCTGGTCCGGCTGCAAGGCTTTGAATTCCTCGCCTTCGTAAACAGCCTTAATGCGTGCAAACAGAGCGCTGTTCTGGCGCAGGGTAGAATAATAATTGGCCAGTTTGGGCGCCACGCTTTGTTGAATCTCACGGAACTCCGGGGTCGAGAGGTTGGAGCTCCAGATGCCGTAATAAGCCGACGCCCGGTCCAGTTCCTTGTTAGCGCCTTCCATGGCCACCAGGGTATTGGCAAAAGTGGCAGAGTCTGGCTGTTGGGCGATCACATCCAGTGCAGCCAGGCTGCTGGCCATGGCGCTTTCCATGGCGGGCTCGATATCGGCCAGATTCATCTGGTCAAAGGCCGGGACGCCGCCGTAGGGGCCGGTCCAGGTTTCCAGTAGCACGTTGCTGACGGTTGCAGATTCCATTTGTGTTGACTCATCGGGCGTGGGTTCGGCTGCCACAGTTTCCGACTGTTCGGTGGCTGGGTCACAAGCACTCAACATGACCAGCAAAGGCAGGCAGCAGAGGAATTTCCCGGATGAATTCATGAGGTGGTTTCCATCAAAGCGAGGCGGCTTCAGAGCTGCGGATTATAGCCATAGTTGACTGGATTAGCAGTGGAATCAGGCCAGCAATACACCACCAATCAAACGCAGGCAGCTCTGTTAATGCACCACAAATCGACAGACAGCAGAGTGATCAACGGCGGTCCCGCGGCTAATTGACCTTGCGTTCGAATCCCTGCCAATACGGTTCCCTCAACTTGAACTTTTGCAACTTGCCCGTCGCGGTACGCGCCAGCTCCTCACGGAATTCGATACGCTTGGGACATTTGTAGCTGGCCAGGCGGGTTTTGGTGAATGCAATCAGCTCCTGCTCGGTGAGTTGTGAGCCATGGGCTTTTACGACCAAGGCCAGTACCAACTCACCCCATTTCTCATCGGGAATGCCGATTATCGCGACCTCAGCAACGTCGGGGTGACTGAATACCGCATCTTCAACTTCGATGGAGCTGATGTTCTCACCGCCACTGATGATCACATCCTTCTTACGATCGGCAATGGTAAGCAGATGCTGCTCATCCATGCTGCCTCCGTCGCCGGTGTGGAACCAGTCGTCGACAATGCACTGTGCGGTTTGATCTGGTTGGTTCCAGTAGCCGCTCATGACCACGTTGCTGCGGGCCAGCACTTCACCCGAATCATCCACCTGCACTTCCACACCCAGGGCAGGTACACCGGCATTGACCAGGCGGGCTGCTTTTTCAGCAGGCGTCTTGTCATCAAACTCCAGTCCCAGCCGATTGATGGTCAGCAGTGGTGCGGTTTCGGTCAGGCCGTAAATCTGGATGAATTCCCAGCCCAGTTCACGCTCCATGCGTTCAATGGTGCGTTGCGGTGGGGGCGCACCGGCGACCACCATGCGGATGCGCCCGCGACCAGGTATTTCGCCTTCCCAGTCCTGCGCGGCTTCCAGGATCATGTTGACCACTGCCGGTGCTCCGCACATCAAGGTAACGCCATGTTCCTCCACGCGGCGCAGTATCTCGGCCCCTTCTACTTTGCGCTGAATGATGTGCTTGCCGCCCATGGCCGTGAGCGCATACACCATGCCCCAGCCGTTGCAATGAAATTGCGGCACCAGGTGCAGGTATACATCGCGTTCGTTCACGCCCAGATGCCAGCCAAGAGTCGCAGCATTCAGCCACAGGTTGCGGTGCGTGAGTTGCACGCCCTTGGGCCGGGCCGTAGTCCCGCTGGTGTAATTGATGGTGGCGGTAGCGTCTTCATCCCGTTCCAGCCAGGGTTCGGGTTCTTTATCAAAGTTGTAGAGCAGGGCATCTGATTCTGCGCCGATAAGGAAACGATGTTTGGCTGTGACGTCTTTCAGGGCTTCATCCAGCTCCGGATCCACCAGCAAGATTTCCGCGCCACAGTGCTTGACGATGTAGTCCACCTCAGCAGCTACCAATCGGAAGTTGATGGGGGCCAGTATGCGGCCCCAGGCACTGACACCGTAAAAGGCAGTCAGCAGGCGCGCAGAGTTGTGGCTCACCATAGCCACCCGGGCACCGCGTTCGATTCCCATGGCATCCAGGCCTGCGGCCAAAGCCCGCGCGCGCCGCGCCATTTCCCGATAAGTGCAAGTTCCCCAGGATGCAGCGGGCTGATCAGCCTCATCAATAAAGGCGATGCGGTCCGGAAACACCTGTTCGGCCCGCCGCAGGTGGTCCAATATGGTCAAAGGTACTTTCATGCTTCAGGTCCTGCTTTGAGGATAATCCGACTAAGGAAGATAATAGATTATCCGGGCTGGCGAAACTCTGGAGTTGATTTCAAGGTGAATCCACTTGTAAAGCAGCTTAGAATCAGGGTGAGTGGCCATAAAACAGCTTGACCCGGCAGCCTGTCAAATTCCGGGCAAAAGCACAATGAGACTGAGCACCCTTAAAGGGTAGCCGGCGTGAATCAAGCCAACGGGAGGTAAACATGTTTACAGTATTAAAGGCCATGTGCCTGGCTGTTTATGGCCTGGCAATAGCAGCCAATTACATCGCCATGCCGGGCTGGCTAGCCTCCGGCGCACAAACTCTGGCCGTGATCATGATCGGATTGCACGTGATCGAAACTTTCTTTTTCTGGCGTTACGTGAAGATGTGGCAGGGGCCACTGGTCGTCAGTGTTGCCCTGACTTTGCTGTTTGGCATTCTGCACTGGAAGCCGATGCAGGATGACGAGTAACTCTGACCCCAAGCTACCAAGCTAGTCGCCGGCTTTTGGTTTTGGCTTTGATCCAATATGCCGTTCGCCGCGCGCCTTGGCCAGTTCAATCTGTCGGGCTCGCTCGAGCAAGCCTTCACGCTTGGCATCGGTTAAGCGGTGGTGACATTTCGGGCAGGACACATGCAGCTCAAACAAGGGTGATTCCCGGTCTGCAGTGCTCAAAGGCATGCGGCAGGCCGGGCAGACCTCATAATCGCCCTCTTCCAGGTCGTGATCCACAGTGACCCGGTTATCGAACACAAAACAATCTCCTTTCCACAGGCTGTGTTCTGCATCCACCGTTTCCAGGTAATTCAGGATGCCACCGTCGAGGTGGTAGACATTTTCAAATCCCAGGCCCAGCAGGTAGGAAGTGGCTTTCTCGCAGCGTATCCCGCCGGTGCAGAACATGGCCACGTTGCGGTCTTTTTGTGAATCCAACTCACGGCTCACCCACTGCGGAAAATCGCGGAATGAAGTAGTGTTCGGATCTTCCGCACCGGCAAAGCTGCCGAGGTGGTATTCGTAATGATTGCGCGTGTCGACGACGCGTACATCTTCCCTGGAAATCAATGCATTCCAGTCTTGTGGCGCGACATACTGGCCCACCCTGCTACTCGGATCGATGCCGGCGACACCCAAGCTGACAATTTCTTTTTTCAGTCGCACTCTCATACGATAGAAAGGCTGCTCAGCCGCCCAGGATTCCTTGTAATGCAGGTCTTCAAAACGCGGATCTTCGCGCAGTCGCTCAAACAGCCGCCGGACTTTCTCCGGCTTGCCGCTGATCGTGCCATTGATGCCCTCAGAGGCTAATAAAATGGTGCCCAGCAAACCCAGGTCTTCACAGCGTTGCCGCAATGGGTGGCGCAATTCGGCGCAGTCCGTCAACTCAACGAACTTGTAAAAGGCGGCAACCAGGAAAGGCCGGGTTGCCGTTTCTTCAGCGCTGTTCATGCATCATATCCTGCAGGAACCGGTATCAGTTGTCGCCCAGAAAATCACGTTTACCTATATCCACTCCACAGGCCCGCAGAATGTTGTAGGCGGTAGTGACGTGGAAATAAAAATTAGGCAACACGAAAGCGGAAATGTAGCTCTGGCCATCAAAGTTGACGGTGCGCGGCCCCAGTTTCAGCTCAATGTCCCGTTGCTCAGAGCCATCAAAATCCTCGGCCTTGAAGCCGGACAGATAGGCTACGGCCTTGGCTATACGTTCATGTATTTCGGTAAAAGTTTCCTCGTCATCGGCCCAGGATGGCAGGGTATTAGCGGACAAGCGGGCCGCTGCACCCTTGGCGGTATCAGTGGCCACCCGAATGTGGAATACAAAAGGCAGCATATTGGGAAACAGCCGCGCCTGCACCAGGGTCGCTTCTTTCAGGTACTCGTCCGCAGCCACATGGGCTTCAGCCTTGCTGATGATGGCATCGAGATTTTGCAGGGAACGTAACATCGGTGCTATGGCCAGATCGTATACGGGGTGTTGCATGATGGCTCCTGGGTTGGTTTTTAGGGCGAAATAGCTGACCCGGATGGGTTCAGTGTAGTGCTTGCCTACTAAGATTTAGAGCACCTGGGGCAAATTCAAGTGTTCCAGTGAAAATCACCAGTAAAAATCACCAGTAAAAATCAATGGCCGGCCTGTTGCTGCCACCACGTTGATTGCTTACAAAAAAACCAACAATGTCGTACGTCAGGACTTGGATAAACGAGTGATTATTGGCAACAGATTCTTGCTTTGAATTGAGTCAGGTTTTCAAGGAGTGCTATCATTGCTATCAGATCATGCACAAACTGGAGCAATCGTCTTGGCTACTCTGATCGTTCGCAATCTCGACCCCAGCATAGTCGATGCCCTGAAATTGCGTGCTGCGCAGAACGGGCGCAGTGCTGAAGCGGAACACCGGGCTTTGCTTGAGTCGATTCTGCTGAGTCCGGGTCGCCGTAGTTTGGCCGAGTTATTGTTGGCTATGCCGAACGTTGGACGTGACGACGATTTCAGTCGCATCAAGGATTAGTTGTCCCGGCATGTATCTGTTGGATACCAATGTCATCAGCGAGCTGCGTAAAGGGCAAAGTGCAAATGCGGGGGTAACCAGATTTTTCACCGAAGCCGTGTCCAGCAATGCGACTTTGTTTCTCTCCGTAATCACTCTTGGGGAGTTGCGTTGTGGCGTGGAGCGCATCCGTCGCCGCGGCGACAGGCGCCAGGGAGATAGCCTGGAACAGTGGTTGCAATCGGTAGTGACTGAGTTTCACAACCAGGTGCTGGATTTTGATGCAGAGCTTGCCCAGCTATGGGGCGTGCTACTGGCGGCTGGTCCGCAGAGCAGTTTGGATAAACAGATCGCAGCAACCGCTTTGCTTTATGACTTGATTGTGGTCACACGCAACGAAAGTGATTTTGCCCAAACGGGCGTTGAGGTGCTGAACCCCTGGACTTAAGCCCAGGGGTTCGCAGCTTTAAATATTGACGGTTCGTCTTCAGGGGCTGTTTTGCAGCTCAGACGTGAGCAGCAAGCTGCGTCAGGGTTTTACAAACTTCAGGGCCCAGCGATCGGTGTTACCGGTAACGGTTTTGCGGCCTACTTCATAGCGCAGTTCGTCATCCGGAATATGGTGCAGGGTACTGAAATCCACCAGTTTGAATCCTGCAGCCTGGATTTCCTTGATGGCCAGTACCGGATCCACGCGGCGTCTGTTTTCAGGGCTGTCAGCTTCCATGTGGCGGCGTGTGTGATCGACCACCGCATAGATGCCGCCTGATTTAAGCGCATCGAAGGAAGCTTTGTTCATGGCAGCGCGGCCTTCGGCGCCAAAATTGTGGTAATTACGGAAAGTCAGCACCATGTCGGCATCGCTGACGCCCAGGCCCTTGGTTTCCAGCACGTAAGCCGGTGCGCCTTCGGGGCGGAAAACTTTGGAATCTTCGGCCACGACTCGCATTTTTTCGAAGCCAGCCTGAGTTGCCAGTGTTGTTTTGGCGGTAGTCGTACCCAGAGCCATATAGAACTCACCTTTTTCTGCCACCACGGGTGCCAGTAGCTTGGTATACCAACCACCACCGGGCAGCAGCTCGACAATTTTCATATCATCACGCAAACCAAAAAAAGCCAGCGTTTCCACCGGCAGGCGGTTGCTGTCGCGCTCCACTTCTTCCGGGGTGCGGATATCGGCGGCCATGGCAGCACGTATTTTGGCTTCGGTAGCGGCAAAATCATCAGCCATACCGTGGCCGGATAACAGGGTGGCGCTGAGCAGCACCAGGTAGGTAGCAAATTTCATTGGGCTTATCTCTGTTTGGGTTTTGGGCCATCAAGGATAACAAATTTGCGGCGGCAGGCTGGAATGCGGAAGCACAGCATGGGTGCTGGCCAAGTTGATTGTTCAAATCCGTTGGCTTTATGCATAAAATCAGAGCTTTAGACAATTTCCGCAGAAAAGCGCTAAACTGAACCACTCTGATGTGCTGGAGATACAGGCTATGGAAGGCTTGGTCTTGCCGATATTGATATTTGCACTGGTCTGCTTGGCCTTGGCCATCAAGCTGGGTGGCATTGCTGCCTGTCAGCAGTGGTGGGCTACTCTGCGCATTCGCAGGTTGCTGCAACTGGAATTACCCCGCTCGCATTACACCATCATGCAGAATGTGTGGTTGACTGGCCATAAAGAGCTGCTCAACATCGATTACTTGGTGGTTTCGGTCTACGGAATTTTTGTTATCAAGCAGGTATCCGGTAGTGGGCTGATCTCGGGCAAACCCGGCGACGCCCGCTGGCTACGCAGCACAGGTCGCAAACAGCACTATTTTCCCAACCCCCTGTTCGAATGCCTGGGCGAAGTCAAAGCACTGCGCAGCTTACTGGGTGTGGATGCCAGCCTGTTGAACTTCATGCTGGTGTTCGCCGGCAATGTGAAGTTCAACACGCCCATGCCGGTCAATGTGACCCGCCT
>JBBKVS010000217.1:0-3985 GCA_037968555.1 Lysobacterales bacterium
GTGAAGATACTCCAGGGCCAGCCAGAGGAAGCGCTGGTAATTTCCAAACAGGAAGCCGAACCGTTCTGGCGCGAGTATGGCGTGTTGATTTCACTGTATGCGCTGGGACGCACCGAAGAAGCGGATGCCCGGATGCTTACGTTTATTGAAAATAACCAACACGACTCGGCCTACCAGATTGCGCAGATTTACGGTTTTCGCGGTGCTGACGAAGACAAGGTTTTTGAATGGCTGGAGCGGGCTTATACCCAACGCGATGGTGGCCTGCCGGAATTGCTTTATGACCCCTATCTAAAAGCCTTCAACCAGGATCCGCGCTGGGAATCTATCGTTGAGAAAGTCGGTTTGTCCGATGCCTGGAAAAAGCTGCAGAGTCGCTGATCTAGTATAGGGGTCAGAGTACTATTTCCGGATTATCTTGCTTGAGCATCAAAGACAATTCGGGGAAATAGTACTCTGACCCCTGTTTCCCGATTACTCGGCTGATGCCACCGGCTGGAAAGCACGCAGCACTTCACGGGTCAGGTCCCAGGGATCAAAACCCTGGGCGCCAAAATCCAGACCACGGCGCACGATGACCACATTGTGTGAAGGCACCACAATCACGAACTGGCCGCGGTTGCCGTCCGTGGTATAGGCATCCGGCGGTACGTCGATACGTGTGTCCGGGACCAGCCACCATTGCCCACCATATTCCTTGCCGGTTTCCGCTGTTGCCGGTGCCGGTGTACGGACGAAGTCTATCCACTCCTCGGAAAGCAGTCGCTCACCCTCCCACACACCACCCAGCAGATAAAGCAAGCCGAAGCGCGCCAGATCGCGAGCGTTGGTATACACCTGGCTGCTGAAAATGAAATCGCCAAAGCGATCCGTACTGATTAAAGTACTGCGCATGCCGAGGCGATCCAGCAAGGCCTTGCGCGGAAACTCGTGATAGGTTTTGTCATCGCCCAGCAAGCGCTTCATGGCATAAACCGCCAGCAGCGTATCGTAATTTTCGTAATCCCAATAAGTACCTGGTTCACGCACCAAGCCCCGTCTGCGCGCACCTTCGATCGAACTGGCTCCGGCCCAATAAGACAAGCCTGAACCGGTGGCGTACTCCATATTGAAGCTGTCAATCGGATCCAAACCACTGGACATGTTCAGCACATGCCGCCAGGTAATGGCCGCGCGAGGATCTTTGTCAGCCTGCTTAAGCGGCGGCAGCCAGTCAATATCCAAGGGATCATCCAAATCCAGCTTGCCCTGATCCGCCAACATGCCCACCAAGGTGACCGCGATGCTCTTGGCAGTTGACCAGGTTCGTGTACGGGTGTGCATATCGAATCCATCGGCATAGCGTTCGTGAACCAGATCCTGGCCATGCAACACCAGCAGGCTTATCGTCACCTGTTCGGGTGACTCACGCTGGAAAGCCCAATCCGATGCAGCCTGCAAGGCAGCGGTGTCTATTTCTGGCGACAAGGGGTCGGAAAGAACCCGGTCTCCATTGGGCCACGGCATCGTAGCCGGGTCTCCGGCCAGGGGTGGCGCTGTAAAAACAGGCAGGGAATCTATGTCCGCGATACCCTGATCAGGTGCCATCACCACGCAGCCAATGCCTTCACGAAATGCAGCACGGATGCGCACGCCATCCGAACCACTGCCGACCGCTACCGAGCGGGTTTCCTGTTCCACTGCAAAATTGCCGCCCTGCATTGTGCCGATAGCTCCGCCAAACCGGACCATGTAGGCCAACTCCTGCGTAAACACCTGCTGCAATGTGCGCTCTGAAGTAAACAGGCCATTGCACATCAACACGGCTTGCACGCCATTACGTATCATCAGGCGATTGGCTTCGAAGTAATCAAATTCCGTGGTCTGCCCGGCCACAGCCGATAGCGGGCTTGCCAGCAAGAGCGGCAAAACAAGGCGGGCGACCAGGGAAGTTCTCGGCATTATCGGGTTCCTTTGGAAAATGTAAATTGTCAGGGCTCGGCCGGGTGACGACCGAAATTCTGCTGGACCCAATCAGACCAGTTAAGCCGACCCGATGCAATCCATACGCCAGATTGCCTTCCAGCAGCCATGCGTCGCATAGGTTCAAACCATAGTGGCTTGGTCGCCGCCAGCAAGGCTTATACGATTTGGGTATTGGCGGCTAACAGTTAGCACCCTCAGGTTAAGGGTATGGACAAACGTAAAGCCGCTTATTTACAGGACCTGCTCCGACAGCTAAAGCCCTCTGATGTACGAGGCATCTCAAGACTGGCAGCTGACGCCACTTTGGCCGTTACCAAAGTCACCGAAGGTGTGCATCAGGCGATCTGGAATCGGCTCGGCTTTCCGCACGGCAATACACCGCATACCAGTCGTGGCCTGACCGGCCTGGTCTACAAGTCCATCTATGGCATCACGAGCCTGGTGGGCACGGGCCTGGACACCACTTTCGCCGCAGCCGAGTCTTTGCTCGACCCCTGGATGAACACCCATCCGGACAGCCCACAACGCGAGGGCTTGATTGCTGCGCTCAATGGCGTGATGGGTGACCAGTTGCAAGCCAACAATAGCCCGCTGGCGCTGTCCATGCAGCTTCGGCTTCAGAACCACAAAATCGGCTTCGAGCCCAATGCGGAGTTCCCACCGCCAACATTAAAACCGAAACGCAAGCTGGTTTTGTTGATCCACGGTCTGTGCTTGAACGATTTCCAGCGTTATGCCGAGCAACGAGAACACACCCTCGAGCATGGCGCCGAACTGTCCAAAGCACTGGGTTACATGGCCATCTACCTGCGTTACAACACCGGCTTGCACATTTCTGAAAACGGCAAGAATCTGTCAAACCTGCTGGAGCAATTGGTGCAGCATTATCAGGATGATCTTGATGAACTGGCCGTGGTGGCCCACAGCATGGGCGGCCTGGTCATGCGCAGCGCCTGTTACTACGCAGAACAAAATCAGGCCACCTGGCCCAATAAGTTGCGTCACATCGTTTTTCTCGGCACACCCCACCAGGGCGCCACACTGGAACGGGCCGGTAATTGGCTGGATGCTCTGCTTGGCAGCACGGAAATCACCCGGCCTTTTAAACGCCTCGGGCAACTGCGCAGCGCCGGGGTCACCGACCTGCGTTATGGCAATATCCGCGAAGACGACTGGCAAGGCCAGGACCGTCATCAACTGACCAACGACCTTCGCCACTACACTCCATTACCTGAAAAAACTGAATGCTTTGCTATTGCTGCCAGCAATGCACCTGATACCGGCAAACCAATCGTGAAACTTGCGGGTGATGGCCTGGTGAGCGTGGCCAGCGCACTGGGTGCCCACCGGGATGCGGAGAAGTCATTGGCATTCAAGCAAAGCACTCAATGGATTGCCTACAACACGGCCCATATGAGGCTATTGAATAGCCCTGATGTGAGCAAAAAAATGATTGATTGGCTGGGGAAATGGCTGGGGTCAGAGTCAAGTGCCAGAGTGAGAATGGGATCAGGGTAGTTGACTCTGGCACTTGACTCTGACCCCACCACTAACCCCACCACTAACTATCCAGCTCTACTTTGTCCATCACCTTCAGCAAGGCAACATCGTAAACGACCTTAAGTACGCCGCAAGCAAACATCGGTGCAGCCAGCCAGCCGGTAGCCAGCAGCGCACCTCCCAGCGTGGGGCCGATGGCCGACGCGAGGTTCCGGCTCACCACGGTGTAGCTTGAAGCCGCTGCGCGCTCCGCGGGTGTCACCAGCGACATGACATAGGCCGAACGGGTGGGGACATCAATCTGCGACAGCGACGCTCGGATAAGCAACAGCAATATCACCACATCTAGGCGGCTGACAAAGGCAGCAGCGATAAGCGCCAGGCTGGAAGGCAGGTGGGTAAAAACCATGGTGCGCAGCAAGCCCAAGCGTGATGAAAGCCACGGTGCGGCGAGTTGAGAGACCGCACTCAGCAAGCCGGACCAGAAAAAGAAGGTGCCGGCCGCCGCCAGTGACAGGTC
>JBBKVS010000218.1:0-9377 GCA_037968555.1 Lysobacterales bacterium
CGTAATGTAATAAGCGCCGAACCCGTCCAATGAATTTTTCGGGTCATTGGCCAGCAGCTTACGTGTACCTTCGCCTTGTGGCGGCTCCACCTTGATGGTCTCGGCACCCAGGTCAGCCAGGATCATGCTGCCATAAGGGCCGGACAGCATGTGCGTCAGGTCCAGCACGCGCACACCAGACAATGGTTTGCCTTGTTGCATTGCATTCATATTATGGTTTCAGTTTCTCAGCTGCACATCAGTATATGAGTTAAAGCTATACTATTATGACATTTAAAACAATTTTTGCTTTACCTTATTGACCACAAGCCGAAGCCGCCGCCTGTCCGGAAAGAATCCAAGGAAAATACGATGGCAGAAAACAAATTCCTGTTCAGCCAAAAGCAACGTGAAGCGCTAAACAAGGATTCACCCACTCCGCTGTATTACCAGCTTTATAAGTTGCTCAACAGTTGCATACTGGACGGCAGTTTTGAGCAAGGCATGCGCATGCCCACCGAGAAGCAGCTGTCCCAGGAATTCGGTATCTCGCGCATCACCGCCAAGCGTTCACTGGATGAGCTGGCGGCAGAAGGGCTGGTGGAGCGGCACCGCGGCCGGGGTACTCATGTCATTTATCAGTACAAACCAAGTCCAGTGGACGCACCGCTGACCGGCGTCTTGCAGGAAATCGAGTCCATTGCCCGTCAATCGCGAGCCATTATCCTGGACTGCGCCACACTCAAACCACCCCAGGGCATTCGTGACGAGCTGGGCCTGAACGCCGGGGAAACCGCTTTATATCTGGAACGTGTACGTGTCAGCAAAGGCCTGAAGTTTGCCTATTACATCAGTTGGACACGCGGAGTAAGAAAGCCGCACAACCTCAAAGCACTGGAAAAAACCCCACGACTGGCTTATTTCCAGGAGCACGGCGGCCTGATACTGACTCACGTTAAACAGATCATTACGGCGACTGCAGCCTCTGATGAGGCGGCTGAAGCATTGGGCGTCACACCAGGCTCGCCACTGCTGAGCCTGAAACGACGTTCATTCAATACCCAGGCAGGCTCAGAGCAGCTGATGGATCATTTGCAGGTGTATTACCATCCGGACCGTTTTGAATATCGCATGGATCTGACCTTGGACAATTGACCTGTCTGCCAGGCTGATTCGTATACTGGAGTTTTGCAAACTGGATCCCGGCTCGTCGCGGCGCATCATGCAGATAAACCCAGCGCACCCGGATTAATGCGGTTATTGGGATCGACTGCCTGCTTGATGGCCTGCACCAGCGCATAACTTTCCGGTTGCAAGCCTTCCCGGTAACGATAGCTCTTGCCAATCTGCAAGTGCACCGCACCCATCTCACTCAACAGTTCCACCAGCTCGCTGCGTATTTTTGCCACAGCCGCACTGGCTTCCGGACTGGCGCTAAAGCCAGGCAATCGTTTGAGGTGATGAGCATCGACACTGCGACGATGAATTTCCATCCACTCCTCTGGCCACAGAAACATCGGCTCAATGACAAAGCAATGGGTGGAAACCGTGCTCAGCAAATAACCTGCATGGATGTCCAGGCTCTGCATGACATCCTCATGTCGGGCAAACAAAGCTTCGATGGCATCCAGCGCCACTTTAGCTTTGGAATGCGCTACCAGGCCGTGCACCGGCACCCAGCGCTCGCCTTGCGGACCCAGCATGCTGTTCACTGGTCCAAAGGGGTTGGCCCGCATCAGCCGCGGGATCGAATCGGCCAGCTCTCTGCCCTGATTACGCTTCACAATTTCCCGTATGTCTTGCAGCCTGTCCTTGGCAGCGGTATCGCTGCGGTCTTCGATCATGGCGTGGAATGACCACTTCACATCGTCCATGAAACCGCGCCCGGCCACGGCCATTTTGGCACCCTGTTTCATTGCAGCACCTATGCCACCCGTCGCTTTCAATGCACCAACAAGTTTCCTGGCATCCTCTTTCAGGCTTTCCCGTTTCATCCGCAATGATTGCAGATAGGGATCAAAGCCGAAGCATTCATCGGCCAGCTGACGACGCGAAATCTCGCTCATCGCGGCAATCATCCCGGCATAGCCTTCGAACGCAAACGAGCCATAAGCGTGCGCTTCCGATACCGGAATCAACCGCAAAGTAACCGTGGCTTTGAATCCTAGCGCGCCGCAATCACTGGTGAAAATGCCGGTCAGATCCGGTCCGAAGTGGCGAAAGAAGGGAGAAGCGTGCTGTTGTGCTGCTGAGCCGGTCTGCAGCACGCTGCCATCAGCCAGCACCACGCCCAGCGAAATCACGGAATCCGCCGCACTACCATGGCGGCCTGAGCCCCAGAAAATGCTGTTTTGCGACAAGCCACCACCCACTGTCGCATAGCGACCTGACAAAGTACCCCAAAAAGGGGTACGCAGTCCGCTGCCTTCCAGCGCCTGGTGCAGTACGTCCCAGGTCGCACCGGCTTCCACAGTCACGTACATATCCTCACGATTGATTTCGAGGATACGGTTCATATGTGTCATATCAACCAGAATGCTGTTTGCTTCAAGCGGCACGTAGCCTTTGGTATACGACATACCGCCGCCACGTGCTATCACTGCATGCCCGGCCTCGGTGGCAGCGCGAATCACCGCTGCCAGCTGCCGGGTATTTGTTGGTGACACCACGGCCGCTGCCGGAGCCGCCTGGCTGTAAATATCCTGCGCAAAATAGGTACACTCCACTGCATCGGAAGTAAAACCATCGTCGCCCACCAGGCTGCGCAATTGTTCCAATAAGACCTGCATCACTCAGCCCCTAATTTCTTTATCGGACGCAATACACGCGGCACGATGGTGGACTTTTCTTCGGTATAAAATTCAGCACACTGGCGCGGCCCATCACGGCCGATACCGGATTGTTTAAAGCCACCAAAGGGCGCATGCAGGTCACGTAGCAAAGGCGTGTTGATCCAGATCGTGCCAGCACGGATGGATTGCTGCAGCTTCAATGCCAGCGCCAGGTTCTCCGTCCAGGCATAGCACACCAGGCCGTAGTCCGACTGGTTCGCAATGGCAATGGCTTCCTCTGGCTCATCAAACACCTGGATGGTGGCAAAAGGCCCGAACACTTCTTCCTGGCAGATGCGCAGCTCGTTCGAATCCACCCGCGCCACGGTAGGCTGAACAAAGTAACCGGGTGCAAGACGTTCAATGCGTTCACCGCCGACCAGGATCTCCGCTCCCTCCTCTTGCGCCAGTGCAAAATAGCCCAATACTTTCTGCATATGCGCTGCATAGGCCAGCGGGCCAACTTCTGTCGTGCTGTCCATGGGGTCGCCTACGCGCACACGGCCTGCACGACTGACAAATTGTTCGGTAAAGGCATCGGCGATGTGCCGTTGCACCAGGATGCGTGAACCGGCAATGCACATCTGGCCGTTGTTGCTGAAAACATTGACCAGCGAGCCATCGACAGCACGCTCCAGGTCGGCATCATTGAATACGATGTTGGCCGACTTGCCACCCAGTTCCATATGCACCGGCGTGAGGTTCCGGGCTGCATCTGCCATGATCCGTCGTGCAGTCGCCGAGCCGCCAGTAAAGGCGATGCGATCAATGCCCGGATGACTGACCAGGGCGTGCCCGGTCACCGCACCACGGCCATTCACCAGGTTGACCACACCGGGTGGCAATCCGGCTTCGTGCAGCAATTCAATCATACGACGCACGGCCAGCGGGGTGTATTCCGAAGGTTTGCTGACACAGGTGTTGCCAAAGGCAATGCAGGACGCAATCTGCATGCTGGCCAAAGCCAGGGGCGCGTTCCACGGCGCCACCAGTGCCGCTACCCCGGCTGGCTCGCGGGTCACCAATGTCAGGTAGTCGCTATCCTGCTCAAAGGTTTCACCGGCCACATTGGCCAGGTAATCTGCAAAGAATTCAAAATTCTCGGCCGCGCGCGGTATTTGCCGGCCGGTCAGGTGGCTGATGGGCAAACCCACACACAGCGTTTCCAGTACCGCCAGTTCCTGTTGATGTTGCCGGATCAGGCTGGCGGCCTTGCGCAATATGGTCTGCCGCTGCGGCGTCGACATGCGCGGCCAGGGACCCGCATCAAAAGCCTGCCGCGCAGCCTGGACAGCCACATCAACCGAGGCTGCGTCATCTTCCACCACATGTGTAACCACTTCAGCTGTGGCCGGGTAGTGCACCGTCAGTTGTTCTGCATCTTGGGCTAGCGCTGTCGTTTCACCGTTAACCAGGCCACGCACCATAGTCGGTACAAGAATACCGCTATGTTGCAGAATGTCTTTCAGGCTTTTCACCGCCATCTCAAAAAATCTCCTTTTCCCGCACCAGCGAGCGGATCATCAATGCTTCCAGCAGGGATTCGCGCATCTGATTTAGACTCCTAGTGTGAAGCCGACCGCTGCCGAAACAGCAGCAGCACAGCAAAAGAGACGCAGAACGGCGCCAGTCGCTCGAGAATATCTCCCGTAGTGTTGGGCATCAGGTAAAACACCACTGCCAGGCTGAAGCCGGTCAAAATGGATAACAACACGCCAATCGGTTTGAGCGGGACACCGGCCAGGCGCATGAACACCGTCGGACCAAAAGCAGCGCCCAGAGCGGACCAGGCAAACAGTACTCGGCTGAAGATTTTCTCCGGCAGATACAAAGCCACCAGCACCGACAGGATCACCAACCCGACAATCGTCAGACGCGACACCAGCAAACTGCGCTGCGCATGTTTCTTACCCAGCCCCAGATCATGAGCAACCGCCGATGCCGCCACCAGCAACTGGCTGTCCGCCGTGGACATGATGGCCGACAACACCGCAGCCAGCAGGACGGCACCCATGACCGGCGTGAACAGGCTGTCGGTCAGCGTGAAAAAAATCGTTTCCGGGTTAGCTATGGATGGGTGCAGCACATGACCAATCAGACCCAGCAGCACCATGCCGCCAAAGACGATTCCGTACCAGACTATGGTGATAACACGTGCCTGTTTCAGCGCGCGTGCGTCGCGCACGGCCATGAATCGAACCAACAAGTGTGGTTGACCAAATGTACCGAGGCTAATACTGAGGCCGCCCAGCACAATACCCAGCGCCAGCAAACCGGCATTGCCTGCCGTCAAGCTCAGCTGCGCCGGGGTACTTACAGCCTGCAGGCCTTGGATAAAACCCGACCAGCCACCTGCTTCAGACAAGGCCACGATCGGCAACAACAAGGCGGTAACACCCATCAGAGTGCCCTGCACTGTGTCTGTCACGCTCACTGCCCAGAAACCGCCCAACAGGGTATAGATCATGATGATCAGTGCACCGAGGATGATACTGGTGGTCATCGACAAACCGAAACTGCTGGAGAAGGTATTACCCGCTCCCTGGAACTGCGCAGCCACATAAAAAGTGAAGGTGAAAATGATGATGACCGAGGCGGCCAGCACGATGGCCCGGCGGGCATTACCGGTACTGTCATCTGCCAGAAAGTCGGTAACGGTCAATTGATTCTTGCGTCGGCTATGCTCCAACAGGCGCGGGCCTACCCAGAACCAGGCCACCAGCATGCCCATGCAGGAACCGCCGGCAACCCACAACACGGACAAACCCATTACATAGGCTGCACCGCTGACACCTAACAGCGTCCAGGCGGATGAAGCGCTGGCAGAATAAGAAATCGCTGCGACCACAGGGCCCAGGCTCCGGCCACCGAGGAAGAAATCCTCCGTGTTCTTGTTACGCGAACTGGCCCAGAAACCGATACCGATCAGTAGCAGTTTATATGCCAGCAGGGTGATGGCAACGATGGTGATTTTGTCCATCTGCGTATGTGCTCCGACTTGATGGCAGATTCTGGCCTGGGTGGCTGTGTTTGCCTGCTCAATGTATCTGATCAGACGCGGCACTTCATCTGGCAGCCGAGGATAGCGGTAAAGCATCCGGGTGCCAGCCTATCGACGGCACACCAACCTTGTTCATCGCTACTGGTCATTCCGAGCCTTGCAAGGCCGTCACCGGGCTCCGAGTTGAAGGCCATGGCCGTTTCCGAGTGGCCCGACCAGGAAGCAGCCAAGCGCTTCTGGAAGTCTCCGAAAAATGCAAAACTGAAGAAATTGCGTGACGGTATTGCCACCTTCCGGGTATCGTTGGCTGAAGCGCCCAACCTGGGTGCTGCCAGCTGATCAGCGGGAAACACCGGGAACATGATTCGAATTACCCTGCCGGCTTACCGGAAACACAACCGTATCGCGCAGCAGCTCGGCCTGCTCCTGGCCATGCTGTTGCTGACGGCTGCCTGTTGGGCCAAGGAGGAAATTACGATTGAACCCTCATGGACCAGCGTCACCGTGGCTGTGGCCGACCTGGACCGGGCACTGGAACTCTGGGTCGGTACCTTTGGCTTCAGTAAGCTGGCGAGCGCTCAGGGTGATGATGCGGAGCTGGCAGCTTTGTGGCGCATCCTGCCTGCCGATATCAAGCGGCAGGCACTGTTGGGTATACCAGGTTCCGTCTACGGCAATCTCCATCTGGTCGAATTCACTGAACCCGGTCCACCGGTGCGCGAGGGTGCACAGGTATATGATCTCGGCCCCGGCAATCTGACTGTCTTTGCCAAGGACCTGCCTGCCCGGGTGAAGGAAATGCAGGCCAAGGGCATCAGTTTCCGCCATGCAGAGCCGACAGAATTCACCACTCCGGATGGGGCCGTTTTTAGCGAAATTCACTTGCTGGCGCAGGACGAAGTTAACATCGTTTTGCGGGAAATCATCGGCAAGAAAATGGTTTTTAGCCCGCAGGGTTTCACCGGTATTGGGCGTCTGACAGCTGTTGTGGATGATGCCCAATCCGAACGCGATTTTTATGCAGAGCTCATGGACATGGACTTACTCTATGACAGCGTCCTTGGGGGACCAGACATAGAGCGCACGGTGGGATTGCCAGCCGGCGTCAAACTGGAACAGAGCATCTGGGGAATAGCGTCGGAGTCATTGGGCCAGACTGAGCTGGTGGATTACCAGGGCGTGAAGAGCACTAACCTTTACCCCATAACTGTGCCTACGCAACTGGGGATTCTGCACGCCAGCTACCGAGTCAGGAATCTGGATGTGTTCAAAAAGAATCTTCACAACGCGGGGATCAACCACAGCGAACGGGATTTTCGCGAAGTCATTTTTGGCAGTGGGCGCTTTATTCGCTTCCGCACACCAGCCGGCATGAATATCGAAGCATTTGAACAATAGGGGTCAGTGCCCAGCCGCCTTGGCACTCATATCGGCCAGAAATTGGTAGAGGTCAGACAGTTCCTGGTCGGTAAAATGAGCGAAGCGACTTCTCGCCACATCGCTCATCATCCTCAATTCACGATCACCGATGGCAATGCCTTGCTGCATCAGTCGCCGGAAAGCCACTTCATCATAGGCCACGATAATCACCAGGTCTGGTGCGGTATCACCTTCCCAGGGCGAGTCGGCACGCAAGCCAAAACCATGACACTCATTGCAGGTGGTCATGGCGATGTATTCGCCCCTGGCTATTGCCGGATCCGGATCATTGCTGCGCCGCAAAGCGGGTACCTGGTCGAGAAAAGCCGGGATGGCTGCATCCCGGCCCAGCGCCATATCCAGTCGTAATTTCCACGGCAACCTGGCATCAGGCAAGTCCTTTTGTGCGGGAGTCAGGCTGCGCAGGTAGGCGATGATATCCGCCACGTCCTCATCCCGCATGCGGATGAAGTTATACGAAGGCATGGAATACATGGCCTTGCCATCACGGCCAATTCCATGCCGCAAAGCTGCTTCAAAGGTCGCTGCATCTTCCTGCTGGGCGTAACTCACCAGGTTCGGCGCCAGCGCCATACCCCACATCAATTCACCGCCCAGATCTTTGCCATGACAACCGCGGCAGCCTCGCGTTTGCACCAGATGTTCGCCGCGCGCCAAAGCGGCTGCGTCGCCTGGAATTGAAAAACTGAATGGCGCTGGCAACGCGAATGAGCGCAAATGGGCTTCACTGGCGCTATAAACCCAGGCCAGTAAAGTCAGGAATATCAAAACCAGGGCGACGACACTGCCGACCATAAGGCGTACCAGCATCCCAACTCTCCTTGTGCCCGGCCCCAAAACAAGTGGCCTCATCGGGCTGCAGCAAAAAGAATGACTAGGCCTATA
Source organism: Lysobacterales bacterium (assembly GCA_037968555.1). GTDB lineage: Bacteria > Pseudomonadota > Gammaproteobacteria > Xanthomonadales > SZUA-36 > JAWXBM01. The sequence continues at coordinate 8,137 of JBBKVS010000218.1, forward strand.
CCGTCCGCCTCCCTCTCAATTGCGGCAGCCAGGATATCCAGCATTCAACAATCAGCAGGGGCACTACCCAAGATGCCCATTCGCGGGTGGCATCACGCAGTACCTCATCCTGCACAAAGAAAAACAAATAATCCTGGAAGTCATACATCAAGCGCAACCAGACCAGCACCAGGGCGAGCGTGTAGCTGCGGATCATGAAAGCCCGGTGGGCAATAAAGTTTTTTGCCTCAGCGCATCGCCAGGCGGCCAGGGTGAAGAACAGCCAAAGCAAGCCGGTAATGACCAGCGACAGGCGTGAGCCTTCGTATTCAGTTGTAGCGCCCAGATAAATCGCGAAAATGGCCGCCCCGCTGGCACCCAATACGTAAATTTTACCCACAGCGCGATGCACTTGCGGGGCCTGTTGGCGAAGCCTTGGGATGAACTGCAGCGGAGCACCGAACAGCATTGGAAGCGCAAACAGCAAGTGCCCCCAATACCAGAATTGCTTGTGGAGCAAGTCCGGACCCAGCATACCCGGCTGCAAAAATCTGAAAATGATGGCCCGGTAAAGGCAATAAACACTCAGGGCGAAAATGAAAGCCAGGCAACTGAGCTGTAAACCCGATTTATATTTTTCTGTCATTGAGGCCGACATACCGCTACGGTTTCGTACTATCGAGCTTACGGATGGAGCGTCTTATAGGCTATGCGATCACCAGAAAAGGTGCCAATCCACAGCTCATCAGCCACACTCAGAGCCATGGTGATATTACTGAAATGCGCGTTTGCCGGTCCAGTAGCCAGGGTCTGAACTATCATGGATTGAGGCTTTATCGACAGGATGGCAAACGGCCTTGGACAGGCTGCGAAGGCTTCTATACTGAATTCTTCAGAACGATCCAATTGGCCGCACACTAAAGAATCCTGATTCAATCCACCTGTGATCAGCAGGCCATTCACATCACGGTGCAGATTATCAGGCAGGATAGTCAGCTCTTCAGTTCGCCGCAAAAGCCGCGCTGGGTTGGTGTTTGAATAGGCCGAGACGTTAAAAAGTCCGGATGAAGCAACATAAAACTCCAAGCCGTCTTCTGACACTTCAATACCATTGGGGTAAGGCAATCCAGTGCCCTTGATCTCAGTGAATCCGGAATCACCCGGCGACCAGCGGAAAACTGACCCGGTGTTCAGGCCCTGCAGGGCGGTCGAAATTCCAGCACCGTGCAACAGCGGTACAGTGGCCAGCAAAGAACCATCCT
>JBBKVS010000219.1:0-17993 GCA_037968555.1 Lysobacterales bacterium
TCTGCTTCCTGCTGGGCTGGCAACTGCAGCGGCAGCGCCAGCATCAGCATTACAAAAAACAATCGGTAGAATTTTGCCATTTATAGAATTTTCTTCAGATTAAGCAGAAATCAGGTCGGGCTGCTTTTGGACCCACAGGTGGATTGTAATGGACTCGACCGCTTCAGGCATCCGCTTCAGAAATCGGGGCCCAGCGCCTGCAGCAATTGTTCGGCAAGCAGCAGGCGATCTGCCGGATCTTCTTTGCGGCTGAGCAAGCGCAATTTCTGTGGCCCGTCCAGGCGATAATCCTTGGGTGCTTGCTGCATCAAGCGGATCAGGTTTTGCGGATCAACGCGGGTGTCGGCTGTGAACTCCAGGCGACCACCTTGCGGGCCCAGATCCAGTCGGCTTATGCCCAGGTGTTTGGCTTGCTGACGCAACTCGGCGATCGCGAAGAGATTTTTGATGGGTTCAGGCAACAGACCGAAGCGGTCTATCATTTCCACTTGCAGTTCACGCAAGGCGGCCTTGCTGGGCGCACTGGCAATGCGCTTGTACAGGGTAAGCCGGGCTTGTACATCGCCGAGGTAGGTTTCCGGAATCAAAGCTGACACATGCAGCTCTACATCTATACCCTGGTGCAGAGGCTGGTCCAGATCCGGTTCCTTGCCATTGCGCATGGCATCTACCGCTCTGGCCAGCATGTCGCTGTACAGGCTGAAACCGATCTGATGTATCTGACCACTTTGCTCGGCCCCCAATAATTCACCAGCGCCACGGATTTCCATATCATGTGTGGCCAGGGTAAACCCGGCGCCCAATTCTTCCAGCGAGGCTATGGCCTCCAGTCGTTTGCGTGCATCAGTCGTCATGCTGCGCTGATCGGGTACGATCAGGTAGGCGTAGGCCCGGTGGTGCGAGCGACCGACGCGACCACGCAACTGGTGCAATTGTGCCAAACCGAAACGGTCGGCACGATTGATCACGATGGTGTTGGCAGTGGGTACATCTATGCCGCTTTCGATGATGGTGGTACAGACCAGCAGGTTGAAGCGCTGCCGGTAAAAATCCAGCATGACGGATTCCAGTTCTTTTTCCGGCATCTGCCCGTGGGCAATGGCGATGCGTGCAGCAGGTACCATTTCCTGCACTTCACGGGCGATCTTCTCAATATTGCGCACTTCGTTGTGCAGAAAAAATACCTGTCCGCCACGCTGCAGTTCCCGGTGAATGGCCTCGCGAATCAGGGCGGTATCCCAGGCTGAGATCAGGGTCTTCACCGCCATGCGTTTGGCTGGCGGAGTGGCAATAATCGACAGGTCGCGAATGCTGGCCATGGCCATATTCAGCGTGCGGGGTATGGGCGTAGCCGTCAGCGTTAACACGTCGACTTCCGCACGCAATTGCTTCAGGCGTTCTTTTTGTTGCACACCGAAGCGATGTTCTTCATCGATGATCAGTAAGCCCAGGCGATCAAAGGCTATGTCTTTCTGCAACAATCGATGGGTGCCAATCACAATATCGACATGGCCGGAACGCAGCTTGTCCAATACTTCGTTTGATTGCTTGCCGGTTCGAAAACGAGACAGCATTTCAACCGTTACCGGCCAATCAGCCAGGCGATCAGTAAAGGTCGAAAAATGCTGCGTGGCCAGCAAGGTAGTTGGCACCAGTATGGCTACCTGTTTGCCCGCCTGCACGGCCACGAAAGCGGCGCGTAAAGCGACCTCGGTTTTGCCAAAGCCCACATCGCCACAGACCACGCGGTCCATGGGCCGTTCGGATGCCAGATCGGCAAGCACGGCTTCGATGGCAGTTTGCTGGTCTGGGGTTTCTTCATAAGGAAAGCCGGAACAGAATTCGGCATACATTTTCTGGTCCAGCGGAAAGGCAAAACCCTGCCGTGCCTGGCGCCGAGCATACAGGTCCAGTAATTCAGCTGCGACATCACGAATGCGCTCGGCCGCTTTGTGCTTGGCCTTTTCCCAGGTCTTGTTGCCCAGCTTGTGCAGGGGTGCGCTGTCAGGATCGCTGCCGGTGTAACGGCTGACCAGATGCAGATAGGAAACCGGTACGTAAAGCTTGTCATCACCGGCGTATTGCAGTTGCAGGAACTCAGCCAGGCGGCCGTCAATTTCCAGAACTTCCAGGCCCAGGTATCGACCCACGCCATGGTCTTCGTGTACCACCGGAGCGCCGGGGAGCAGGTCCGCCAGGTTGCGGATAATCGCATCCGGATCGCGCTCAGAAACTTCCCGTCGGGCTTTTTGCCGCACCCGCCCACCGAACAATTGCGATTCGGTAAGCAAAGCCAGCTGACCCGGAATAACAAAACCTTCTTCTACCGGCAATACCACCAGGCCGGTATGTGCAGCCGATTCATAGAAAGCTTTGAAATTCTCAAATACCTTGGGTTTGATACCGAATGCAGACAGGGTGCTCATGAGTACTTCACGACGACCCGGTGAATCCGCAGCGAACAAGACCTGGCCAGCAAAAGCGTGGATAAACAATTCCAGCTCCGCAGCTGCATCCTTGCCGCGCTCATGTATATGTACATCCGGTGCGGCTGTGGTATCGAATTGCAGTACTGACCCGCTGGCTGAACTTGTTTCAGTCAGAATGATCGCAGCCCGGCTCTCCAACTGTCCGAGCAACTGATCCGCTGGCAGGAACAGTTCTTCGGGGTCCAGTACGGGCCGCTCGATGTCATAGCGGCGTTGCTCCCAGCGCTCCAGGGTACGGCGTTGCAGATCTTCTGCAGCCTCGCGCACACCTTCCTGCAAGATCACACCTACGGAGGAGTCCAGGTAGTCCAGTAAGCTGGAGGTTTGCTCGTAGAACAGGGGCAGGAATTGCTCCAGGCCCTGTGGATGAATACCGGCCCTGAGGTCCTGGTACATACTGACCTTGCGTACATCTACATCAAAGCGCAGCCGGAACGCGCGCCGGAATGCATCCAGTGATTCGTCATCGGTTGGGTATTCGCGCGCAGGCAAAAGCCTCAGCTGCTCCAGCGTACCTTCTGAGCGTTGTGAATCCGGGTCGAAGCTGCGGATGCTGTCCAGATCTTCATCAAACAGATCCAGTCTGATGGGCTGCTCCAGTCCGGTGGGGAACAGGTCAATTACCGAACCGCGAATGGCAAACTGGCCGGGTTGGTAAACCTGCTCAGCCGACTGGTAACCGGCTTTGACCAGGCGAGTGCGGAATTCATCAATGGCAATTTTCTGTCCGACCTTCAGGTCGAAACTGCGCTGCTGCAGATAGGGCAGCGGCGGCAGGCGCTGTGACAAAGCGGCCACCGAGCACAGCACCAGGCCCTGCTGCAAAGCGCTGATTTGTGCCAGGGTTGCCAGCCTTTCTGAAATGATGTCCGGATGAGGCGAATAGGGGTCGTACGGTAGCGTTTCGTGATCCGGAAACAACAACACCGGTAAGCGCCCTGTCGCCAGCAAACGCAAGTCGCGGGCCAGCACCTGCGCCTGATGGCTGGATCGTGTGACCACCAACAAGGGCTTGCCTGCTTTGGCTGCAGCCGACTGCAAGGCCAACACCAGGCTGCTGCCCTGCAAACCCGACCAATGCTGAGCTGAGGACTGGGCCGGATCGTCTTGTGGCCAAAGTGCCTGTAAGGGTGAATGGCTCATGCGCTTGAAATTTGCCGCCGGCTGGCAGCCCTGTCACTGATCATGCAGCGCGCCTGTGCCCTGAGAATGCTTCCTGTTCAGGATGGTCTGGGCCAGCCAGTGAGGTGCCATCGAAAAATGCTGCCAGTAAATCGAATTGCTGTTCAGGGAATTGCGCTTGCATCAATGCCGACCTGTAGGCCAGGGCACCGGGCCGGCCTTGCAGATACCAGCCTATATGTTTGCGGGCCACGCGCACCCCGGCTTCTGAACCGTAGGCAGCATGCAGTTGCTGCAAATGTCGTCGCATCACGGCGTGTACATCTGTCGCTGGGGCAGGGGGCAGGTACTGCCCTGTTTCCAGGTAATGACGGATTTCACGGAATATCCAGGGATTGCCCTGGGCCGAGCGGCCTATCATCACGCCGGCAGCTCCGGTGTAGGCCAGGATTTCGCGGGCTTGCTGCGGTGTTTCTATGTCGCCATTGGCGAACACCGGAATGCTTAACTGTTGGCAGATCCGGGCTATGGTTTCGTATTCCGCCTGGCCCTGGAATTTTTCGGCCCGGGTACGACCGTGTACCGCCAGGGCTGAGATGCCGGCATCTTCAGCCATTTTTGCGATCAGCAGGCCATTGCGATGATCCGGATCAGGGCCCGTGCGAATTTTCAGGGTCACCGGAATATCCACAGCGGCAACCACGGCTGCCAATATCTGCGCCACTTTTTCAGGATCTGACAGCAAGGCTGAACCGGCCAGCTTGTTGCAGACCTTTTTGGCCGGGCAGCCCATATTGATATCGATGATGGCGGCGCCGCGGTCGGCATTGTAGCGCGCCGCATCAGCCAGCCATTGCGGTTCGCTGCCGGCTATCTGCACCGCCACGGGTTCTGGCTCACCGCTGAATTCTTCCCTGAGGCGCGACTTGCGCGTATCCCGCAGGGCCGGATTGGCTGAGAGCATTTCAGTAACCACGTAGTCAGCACCGAGTTGGCGGCAAAGGCTGCGAAAATGCTGGTCCGTGACTCCGGCCATGGGTGCCAGCGCCAAACAGGCTGCAGGAAATGTGTATGGTCCGATCTGCATGGCGGGAATTTTAACTCAGCTCAGGGCTTCGAATATCTTGAAGCCAGCCACCCAGGTTCCTATGGCGGATCCGAGGTTGGTAAAAAAGAATACCAGCAGGATGCGCGTGGCCCGGTTGCTGAACCAGCCTTTAACGGTGGTGATATCCAGGTGCAGGCGTTCCAGGTCGGCGATTTTGGGTTTACGCAGCCAGGATTCCACCAGCCCGGTCACCATGCCGGCGGCGATAGTGGGGTTCAGCGATGTGATGGGAGCCGCCACCACCGCGCTCAATATAGTCAGCGGATGCGCCCTGGCGATCAATGCACCCAGCGCCGCCAGGGCGCCGTTGATCAACACCCAGAGCATGACCAGGTTCCAGCCCATTTCCGGGCTGCGGGAAAATCCGATGGCAAAACCCGACAATACCAACAGCATGATGGCCCAGGGTATGAGCTTGGGCCAGCGGGCTTTGGCCGGTACCTGTTCCAGCTCCTCACGCGTTTCGGCAGGGGACTGCTGATCTTCCATCAAGTGTTGTGCCAGACCGGCCATATGACCGGCGCCAATGACCACCAATACATTGCGTGGCCGGGGCGCATCATCCAGGTTGGCACTTTCCTGACGCAAACGGGCTGCCATAAAACGGTCGCGCTCGGCAATCAGTGCCTCGAATAACTCGGGCGAGTGGGCGGCAAATTCGGTAAAGGTAGATTCCAGGATGTCGCCTTCTTTCAGCTTTTCTATGGATTCCTCATCGATCTCGTCAGAACTGACCATGCCCATGACCAGGCCTGACATCAGGTACATGCGTTTATACCAGGGCACACTGGCATAGCTGCGGCGCAAGGTAAGCGCCAGGTCGCGGTCAACCAGTTGCAAGGGCACACCGCGTGCCTTCGCCGCTTTCACGGCAGCGCGCATCTCGGCACCTGGCTCAATACCAAACTGGTCAGCAATGCGTCGTTGGTAGGCACTCAAGGCCAGGTTGGCCATGACCAGACCCGCTTTGCCTTCGCGGATCACCTTGTACAGGTCGAGGTCAGTCCACTTGCGGTCAGCCTTCAGGGCGTCGTAGCGGGCCGGGCAGAGCTCTACTGCTATGGCGTCGTATTCTTCGCTGTTGGCCAGCTGCTGTACCGCTTCGGCACTGGCGCGCGAAACATGCGCAGTCCCAATCAGGGTGTAACGTACGCCATCGCGCTCAAGCACACGCATAGGCTGATCATGGACTGCATCATTCGTAGGCTCAGGCTGCTCAGTGCTTGCAGGCACGTCAACATCACTATGAACCGGGCGAGACTGGTTGTCAGGGGTAATCGGCGAGGACATCTGGGAATCTCTGGCGACCTTGCAAAAAGGTGCGCAAGGATACCTCAGATCGGACTCTGAGGCATCCTGTGACTTGGAATCCTGGCCATTTTGCGAAGCTTTGCCGCGATCATGGCAAGCGCAATTAAGCCCGGGCTGAGCTTATCCTTGTTGGTTGCCGGATTTTCCAGCGATCACTTCGCCTTTGTGCAAGACCGTAAACAACACCTTGTCATACTCAAAGTAGACGCTCCAGCGATCGTAGACCCATTGGGTAATGGGTGGGTCACCAATCGGGTTGTGCTTGTTCCCCGGGCTGCCATACTGCGCTTCAACCTGAGCCATGCTCAGGCCATTGACCGGCACCGTCATATGATCTGCCTGCCGCACTTCTTCAATCAGCAGTACATCGGCAGCCAAGGTGGTGGCGCAAAATAGTAAAACCAGTGTCAGAACCATCCGTGTCATGTCACTGCCTCCTGTTAAGTTGTTCAGGGCCTGATTGCCCTGGCGAAAATATAACATAGCCATGGCAACTGTTTGCGCCGGTTGCTTATTTTTCAGCAGGCAAGGTAGTGCCTTTTCGCTCAGCGACCCGGGCCAGCCATGCCTTGCGCCAGCAGGCGCCGGTAGGATTCCAGGCGCCAGCCCGGCACCAGGCCCGCATCAACGGCTGCACTGATAACGCAAGCCGGTTCATTAACATGCCGGCAATCATTGAATTTGCATTGGCCGATGGCGCGGTCGAATTCGGGGTAGCCGCGCATGAGTTCATGCTGGTCCATTTCCCACAGGCCATATTCCCAAACGCCCGGCGAGTCGATCAGGCGGCCGTTGCCGGGCAAGCGATACATCAGGGTGGAGGTGGTGGTGTGACGGCCTTTACCGGTGCTGTGCGACAGGGTTTGGGTTTGCAGGTCCAGATCAGGTACCAGTTCATTCACCAGCGAAGACTTGCCCACGCCCGATTGGCCAACCACGATACTGACTTTGTCCTGCAGCAAGGGCCGCAGGGCAGTGATGCCCGGCTCGGTCTTGCAGGAAGTGGTGATCAGCCTGTGGCCCAATGCCGTATATTCTTCCAAGCGCTTGAAGGTCGCTGAACTGTCAGCGGTCAGTGTTGGCAACAGCTCCGCTTTATTGACCACGATCAAGGGTTTGATGCCCAAACTCAGTACTGCCACCAGGTAACGGTCCAGCAAGTCCTTGCTGGGTGCGGGTTCTGGGGCAATAACAATGACCACCTGGTCCAGGTTGGCCGCCATGACTTGCTTGCGGCCATCACGCTGGCCGCGGAAAAAACTGTTGTCGCGGGGCAGGATTTCAATCACCGGATTGCTGTCGCCCTGATCAGTATCCAGTACCACGCGGTCGCCACAGACCGGGCGGCCTACATTACGTCGATAGACGCAGCGCAGTTGCCGGTCATCGTCCAGCTCGGCGACTCCCTGGTTGCCGTGTGAACTGATAATTAATGCTTTTTGTGGCAGGGCCTGTTGGTGCATACGGGTGAATCCTGTCCCTTGTTGTGGCGCACTATCTTACCTGTGCAGATTGATATTCGCTGTTTGATTAAACTGTTTTGTTAGCTTTGGCCACTGTTAAACTGTCGCGCTGCTAAAAATGACAGGATCCGCACCATGCCTGAACACCTGATTTGGATAGACCTTGAAATGACCGGCCTGCTGCCGGACCGTGACTCCATACTGGAAATAGCCACCGTGATTACCGACAGCGAGCTGAATGAACTGGCCGTCGGACCGGAACTGGCTATTCATCACCCGCTTGATGTCCTGGAGTCCATGGATGACTGGAATCGCAAACATCATTCAGAATCCGGATTGTGGGGCCGGGTGCTGAACAGCGCGGAAAGCCTGCAGTCTGCTGAACAGAAAACCCTGGAATTTCTGGCGCAATGGAGCAAACAAGGCAGCTCACCCATGTGCGGCAACAGCATTTGCCAGGACCGGCGCTTTCTGTATCGCTTGATGCCTGCACTGCAGTCCTGGTTTCATTATCGCAATCTTGATGTCAGTACCCTGAAAGAGCTGGCCGCTCGTTGGGCTCCTGAGGTGTTGGCAGGGCATAAGAAAGAAAATCGGCATGAAGCCCTGTCGGATATTCGTGAATCTATTTCCGAGCTACGCCATTACCGTAAAAACCTCGATCAGTTTCTGCCGCAATAGTTAAAATTTCGCTTATCTTTCATGTGCTAATCGTTACCCAAATGCCAACAATTCCTGGCTAAATTAAATCCAGAAATTTATTGCAATGACGGGTAAAGCTTGGTACAAATCGCATCGTTAGTTAGATATTTGTTAAATTAATATTAAAGATTGAAGCCAGAAACCGCAGAGTTTCGGTTGAAATATTCATTAAAAACCTAAACATCCGAAGGATGTGGAGGTAAATCTATGTTGCTCAGGGGCTCTTTCCTAGTTCTATCCCGTCAATTACTTCTGGCACTGGCGCTGTTCGCATTCAACAGTGCTGTGTGGTCGCAAGATGACACCCAAACAGAAGTTGAAGAAGAAGCCGAAGAATTGGCAGCTGAAGAAGATACTGCCGATCTCGATAAGGTCATCGTTACAGGCTCGCGCCTGAAGCGTGAAACTTACACCAGCATCACGCCACTGCAGATCATCACTGCACAGGGTTCACGTGAAGCAGGCCTGATTGACGCCGCAGATATTTTGCAGGGCGCACCGGCAGCTGGTGGCCAGCAGATCGACCTGACGTTTTCCGGTTTCGTGCTGGACAACGGCCCAGGTGCATCAACGGTCGATTTACGTGGTCTCGGCGCAAATCGCACACTGGTGCTGTTGAACGGTCGTCGCCTGGCACCTTCCGGTGTTGAAGGCGCTCCGGCTGCCCCCGACCTTAACCTGGTTCCAGCGTCGCTGGTACAGCAGTATGACCTGCTGCTCGACGGCGCTTCGTCCATCTACGGTTCTGACGCTGTTGCCGGTGTAACCAACATCCTGATGCGTAAAGACTTTGACGGCTGGGAATTTTCAGGCTTCTACAACGAGCCAAGCGAAAAGAATGGCACGGCAACTACTGCCAGCATCGTCTGGGGACAGAATACCGACCGCGGATTTATCGGCGTTGGTGCAGAGTTCGACAAAAATGATGAAGTGCGCGTAGGTGATCGTTCCATTTTCGGCAACTGTGATCAGCATCATGAAATTGATGAGAACGGTAAAATTCGCTCACAAGAGCAGTTTTACCCCAATGTTTACAACATGGAATGGGACGAATGTCGCCTCGGTAACCTGGCTGCTCGAGTATCCGTACCTTTTGCTGGCAGCATTTACGCAACTCCGGGTACTTCCAATGGTGGCTGGCCCGGGTTCTCTGAATCAAACCAGTACGGATTTGGTATTGACAGCGACCAGAATGGCGTTGCAGACCTTTCATTCCGCGATTACGACTTCAACGGTAAGGCCGCTGAAGAAAACCGCACCCTGTTTCCACGCGCCAAGCGCGTCAGCCTGATGGCCTATGGTGAGCATGCATTTGAAGGCGAGATGAACAACACCGTATTCTTCGAAGCCATGTACAACAGCCGTGATGTGCACCTAAACTCAGGTCCTCCGCAGTTGTTCCCGATCGTTCCAGCCAATAACCCATACAACATCTGTAACCCGGATGGCGTTAACGGTGTGGATTGCGGACAGGCATGGAATGCGCTGATGACCAACCCAGGCGTAATTGCCGACTTTGCAGTAACCTTTGCGGATCTCTGTGCATCCAACGGTATTCCACCGTCTGCTTGTACTCCGGCTACCTTTGGACAGCTTCGTGCACCAACAGGCCCACGTAGCGTTCAGCCCATTGTTTCTGTTGATGGCGACCGTAACCTGACGGATGTCAGCATGGAGCAGTACCGCTTGGTTCTGGGTTTGAAGGGTGATTTGCCAGGCATCGACTTTGGTTCATTGTCGGGCTGGGTTTATGAAGTATCCGGCAGCTACACAACCTCAAACGGTTCTTCACATCGCCCGGGTATTCGCAATGACCGCCTGCAGGCTTCCCTGAACAATACCCGTTTTGACTCGAACGGTAAGATTGTTTGTAGCACAGCTACGGTTTACTGCGTGCCGGTTAACCTGTTTGCCCCCAGCCTTTATCAGCCGGGTGTTGTGACCGGTGACTTTGCTACCCAGGAAGAGCGCGATTTCCTGTTTGACAGTCGTGATTTTGATACCGAATACAGCCAGACCATCTTCTCAACCTACTTCAACGGCTACCTGTTCGATCTGCCTGGTGGGACGGTTACCGGTGGTTTGGGTCTGGAATATCGTGACGACAAGATCAAGTCCATTCCTGATGACGTTGCTCGTGACGGGCTGTTCTTTGGATTCTTCTCTGATGGCGGCGCCAGCGGCAGCAAGAACACCCAGGAGGTCTTCGCTGAAATCGAATTGCCTTTACTGACGGGTGTGGACTTTGCAGAAGAACTGCTTGTTAACTTGTCAGCCCGTTACACGGATGACGAGTTCTACGGCAACGATACCACCTGGTCGGCCAAGCTTGGTTGGCGTCCGGTTCGCAGCTTGTTTCTCCGCGCCAGTGCGGGTACATCATTCCGTGCACCAAACGTTCGTGAAACCTTCCTGCAAGACCAGACCGGTTTCCAGACCCTGTTTGACCCATGCGTAGTTCCCGAAAACGCTCGTAACCCGATTACCGGTGGGTACGATCCAAGTGGTGATAGTCGTGAGCCGGAGACCCTACAGAACTGTGTTAATGCCGGCGTGGATCCAACCAGCCTGGGTACGGCGAGTGGTACTACTACTCCTCGTTTCTCAAGCTATTCCGTTGAAATCAGTCGTGGGGGTTCAGAAAATATTGAGCCTGAAACTTCAGAATCCTATACCTATGGTTTCGCGTTTGAACAGCCCTGGTTTACCGGTTTCGGCCTGACCTTGGGTGCCACTTACTATGACATCGAAATCACCGATACCATCATTGAACCATCTCCAGGCTTCCTGGTTAATGACTGCTACAACGATCCACAGCTGGACAGCACATTCTGCTCACTGATTGAACGTGATGGCGCCGGCTATCTGGATATCGTAAACGCCAAGTTCGTTAACCGTGACCAGGCCAAAGCCCGCGGTTATGACATTAACGTTAACTTCGACACCGACTGGAATGTAGGTTCAACACCGTTCCGTTTCAATGCCGACCTGGTGTTGAACAAGCCGGAAGAAGTGTCGAGCAGGTTCGTGGATGATGATGGCAACGCTGATTCTGACGAAAGCGCTGGCGAGCTGGGCTTCCCGGATTGGAAAGGCCAGTTGGGCATGCGTCTTAACGTGCACGATTTCCGTTTCAGCTGGATCACCAATTACATTGGTAGTACCACGCAGGATCCGGACGCCGTGGATGATTTCAGTGATGCATTCAACCTTTCCGATACCTGCCTAGGCCCACCGGACGATGTGCTTTGCCGCGACTATGCAGACACCAGCTCTTACTGGCTGCATTCCGCCTCACTGTACTGGTATGGTGATACGCTGACCATTGGTGCTGGTATCCGTAACGTGTTTGATGAAACACCGCCTTACGTAGATGGCACCGAATACGTGGCATTGAACCGCATTCCAATCGGTTACGGTTATGATCTGAACGGCCGCACATACTTCTTCAATATCATTTGGAGGCCGTAAGAGCTGGTTCGCGAGTGTTGGTCTATTACCCGCTAGTCAAAAAGAGCCCGTCGCAACTGTGCCGGGCTCTTTTTTTCAACCATGTTTCAGTAAGATTGATGAAAATGTATATGAAATTGAAAAACACCCTGCACCGCCTGACTGCACTTGCCTGCCTGAGCCTCTTATCCATCAGTGCCATACAGGCTGAACCTTATCCGCTGGAATACTGGGCCTTGCGCGACGTGGTCAGCAACGTTGCTGTTTCACCCGATGGTAAATTCGTCGCATTACTGAAGATTGCACACCGTGATGCCAATCCGGTTCTGGAAGTCTATGATGCCAGTGATTTTTCCAAGAAGCCTTTTACACTGAACGCTGATCCAATGGAAATCACCAGCTTTGCTTTTGTGGGTGACGAGAGCCTGCTGGTTACCTTTCGTCAGAAAGTGCGTGACAAGATTGATGGCTTCAACCAGGGTGTTTATGAAAATGAACTGGCTTTGCTGGATGTGGCCAAACAAAAAATTGACAAGCTCAATGAAGTCAATCCCACCCTTGAAAACGTACTGCCGAATGAGCCCGACAAGGTCATAATTTCCTTCAATCCGGGTGGTGATCTTTTGTCTGACGTCAATCCCTTGTTCCGGCCACGCGCCTACTACAAGCTAAATCTGAAGCGTCGCTCCAAGGAACTGCTGATGCAGGGTAAGATTTCCATGGGCAATGTGCAGTTCAATGGCGATGGTGAACCCTGGTATGCCCGTGGCTACGATCGCAGTACCGATGAGTTTATCTGGTACCTGCGGCAACCCGGACATTCGAACTGGCTGGAAATCTATCGTCAGCACGAAGACAAGTTCGATGACTTCAGCGTTGAGGGTCTGGTGCCGGGTAAGAACAATCATGTATACCTGCTGGCGCACAATGGACAGGATAAATCTGCTTTATGGGAATACGACTACGCCAATCGGCAGTTTGGTGAACTGGTTTTTGCCCATAAGGAAGTGGATGTCGCTGGTGTTAGACGCCACAGCAATCCATGGACCCATCCCGATACCATAGTTGGGGCCGCCTACAACACGGACCGGGTGCATATCGAGTATTTTGATGCCCTGGAAGCTGCAACCTATGCCCAGCTAGAAGGGGTTATTCCGGAGGCCTACTACCTTCGTATCACCAGCCGTTCCCGTGACGGTAATACGCTGGTTATGTACAACTTGGGTCCGCACGACCCAGGCACCTATTATCTGCTCAAGGATGGCAAACTCCAGACCGTGGGCAGCAAACAGCCTTTGCTGAAGTCTGAAGACCTGGCGGATGTTAAATACATCAATTACAAAGCCCGCGATGGACGCACCATTTATGGCTTTATCACGGTACCCAAGGGTGAGTCACCATACCCTCTGGTCGTGCTGCCCCACGGCGGTCCATTCGTTGCTGAAACCATCATGTGGGATGAGTGGGGCCAGATGCTGGCGAACAATGGCTATCTGGTATTCCAGCCACAGTATCGTGGCTCAAGGAACTATGGCCTGGATTACTACATGTCGGCTTTCAAAGAGAGTGGGCAGGGTGGTTATGCCATGCAGGACGACAAGGATGATGGCGCACTTTATCTGGTAGAGCAGGGCCTGGCCACACGCGACCGCATTGCCATGTTCGGCTGGTCGTACGGCGGCTATGCGGCGTTGGTGGCTGCATCGCGTACACCGCAGATACACCAGTGTGTGATTGCCGGTGCCGCAGTTTCAGATCCGCTGATGCAGGTTTCCTATTACAGTGACCTAATCCGCGGCTCTGGTGAAATCGAACAGATCAATATGTGGCGTGACAGCGTTTCGCCCATGAAGGAAGCCAGCAAGGTAAATGTGCCCATGCTGTTGATACATGGCGGCGTGGATCAACGCGTACCACCAGCCCATGTACGCAAATACATGGATGAACTGGATCGCTACAGCAAGCCATACAAGTACGTAGAACTGAAAGGTGCAGACCACTTCTCCAACACGTTGTTCTATGATCACCAGCTGTTGTTGTACACATCCATCATTGATTTTCTCAAGAAAGATTGTGGTCCGGGGGGACTGTGAAGAAGGGTTTAAAGACTGGTTGATTGCAAGCCAGTATGCCAATCGAACGGGAAAGCACTGCTTCGCCGTTTTTTATAGCGGACCCTGAGCTACAGAATTTGATGCCGTTATGTCCCAGACCAGCTTCTCGAACCGTGCCGGTCGCACCTTTTCCTGGGCCTGGAGCTGCAAATTTTTCTACACCGTCATCCCGCGGCTCCCGAGCCGGGATCCAGTCAATTTTGTAAGTCCTGGCCAGACTCAGTTCTTTTGATGCGCCGCCAACTGAATCCAGGTATCCACCACCGTATCGGGGTTGAGTGACATGCTCTCAATGCCCTGGTCCAGCAGCCATTCGGCCAGGTCCGGATGATCGGATGGGCCCTGACCACAGATGCCCACGTATTTGCCGCGCTTGCGACAGGCTTGTATGGCCATGGACAACAGGGCCTTCACTGCTTCATTGCGCTCATCGAACAGATGCGCAATCAGTCCGGAATCCCTATCCAATCCCAAGGTCAGTTGTGTCAGGTCATTCGAGCCTATGGAAAAGCCATCGAATATATCCAGGAACTGGTCAGCCAGCAGGGCGTTGGAAGGCAACTCGCACATCATGATGATTTTCAGGCCGTGCTTGCCTTGCTCCAGGCCAAATTCTTTCATCACCTCGATCACACCACGGCCTTCCCCCGGCGTGCGCACGAAGGGAATCATGGCCCAGACATTGTCCAGGCCCATCTGCTCGCGCACTTTGCGCATCGCCCGGCATTCCAGTTCAAAACAATCCTTGAAATCAGCGGAGACAAAACGCGATGCGCCGCGAAAACCCAGCATGGGATTTTCTTCGTGTGGTTCGTATTCACGACCCCCCACCAGGTTGGCGTATTCATTCGATTTGAAATCGGACAGGCGCACAATCACCGGCTTGGGTGCAAAAGCGGCGGCTATGGTGGCAATGCCTTCGGCCAGCCGGTCGACATAGAAACTGACAGGGTTTGCGTAACCGGCAATTTTGCGCTCCACCTCGACACGGGTATCACCCTGCAGCTGATCAAAGTTCAGCAAAGCTTTGGGGTGCACACCAATCATGCGATTGATGATGAATTCCAGCCGCGCCAGCCCCACACCGGCGTTGGGAATTTGCGAGAAGTCAAAAGCCCGATCGGGATTACCCACATTCATCATGATTTTGAGCGGTGGCTCGGGCAGTTGCTGCATATCGTCGGTTTGTACTTCAAAATCCAGCAGGCCAGGGTAGACAAAACCACTGTCGCCCTCCGCACAGGACACGGTAACGTCCTGTCCAGCCTGAATGGCGCTGGTAGCATCACCGCAGCCTACAACGGCCGGTATGCCCAGTTCACGCGCAATGATGGCTGCATGGCAGGTACGGCCGCCGCGATTGGTCACAATGGCCGCAGCGCGCTTCATGATGGGCTCCCAGTCGGGATCGGTCATATCGGTTACCAGCACTTCACCCTCGGCAACCTGGTCCATATCGGCTATGGAACTGATTACGCGGGCTATGCCGGAGCCGATCTTGTTACCGATGGCTCGACCTTCGCAGATAATCTCCCCTTCCTGTAGCAGGCGATAGCGCTCAACTACATTGCCGGCACGACTGCGCACGGTTTCAGGCCTGGCTTGAACGATATAAATTTTGCCGGTTTCACCATCTTTGGCCCATTCAATATCCATGGGTTTGGCATAGTGCTTTTCAATGGTCACAGCCTGTCGTGCCAGTTCTTTCACTTCTTCATCACTGATCGAGAATTGCAGTTGTCGGGCCGCATCCACCTTGCGTGTTTCAACACCACCACCGGCAGATTCACCGTAGATCATCTCGATGGCCTTGGTGCCGCGATTGCGGCGCAACACCGGATCGTGACCAGAAGCCAGGGTTGGCTTGAAAACATAGAATTCATCGGGATTGACTGCGCCCTGGACCACGGTTTCACCCAGGCCATAGGAAGAAGTAATGAAAACCGCATCACGAAAGCCCGACTCGGTATCGAGGGTAAACATCACGCCGCTGGCTGCGAGATCAGAACGCACCATCACCTGGATGCCAGCAGAGAGCGCAACATCGGCATGAACAAAGCCCTGGTGCACCCGGTATGAGATGGCGCGATCGTTATACAGCGAGGCAAATACCTCGTGTATGCGCAGTTTGACCTGCTCCAGCCCACGGACGTTGAGGTAGGTTTCCTGTTGACCGGCGAAAGAGGCATCGGGCAGATCTTCAGCCGTGGCAGAGGAGCGCACCGCTACAGAAGGTTGCACACCCAGCTTTTCACACAGCTGCTTCCAGGCTTGCTCTATGGCCTGGTCAAAATCGGCCTGGAAGGGCGTTTCCATGACCCAGGCACGAACCTGTTTGCCGGCATTGGCCAACGCAGCCAGATCATCCACATCCAGGCTTTCCAGCAACGTATTGATTTTGTCAGCCAGTCCGGATTGTGCCAGGTATTCGCGAAATCCATCGGCAGTGGTGGCAAATCCACCGGGTACCGCAACGCCGAGATTCGACAATTGGCTGATCATTTCACCCAGAGAAGCGTTTTTACCGCCAACCTGGTCCAGATCCTGCATGCCCAGGCTATCCAGCCATTTGATATAGTGCGTCAATAGACTCTTCCTTTCACTTGAATTAAATGGTTTTGAATTTGCCGGCTGACATTTGCTCTGCCAGCGGCAAAATAATCCTGAAGTTTACAGGGGCCTAACATGCATCGCACGGTGTTCTTTATTTCTGATGGCACAGGTATCACCACTGAGACTTTGGGTCATTCCTTGCTGACCCAGTTTCCGGGTAACGATTTCCGCCAGATTCGTATTCCTTTTGTCGGCGATGAGGCAAAAGCCAGGCTGGCTGTTGAGCAGATCAATCGCTGTGCCTTGAAAGACGGTGTGCCGCCCATTGTGTTCAATACCATCGTTGATAAATCGATCAGCGCGATTATCCAGGCCAGCTCTGCGGTGACGCTGGATCTGTTTTCCACTTTTCTGGATCGCATGGAAACGGCGCTGGGGATGAAGCGTCATTCCTCAGTCGGCCAGGCCCATGGTGTGGTCAACCCCAAACGTTACGAAGAGCGCATGGAAGCCACCAATTACGCACTCACGCATGATGATGGCATCAGTACCAGTTACGACAAGGCTGACCTGATATTGATTGGTGTTTCACGCTCAGGCAAAACCCCGACCTGTTTGTATATGGCACTGCATTTTGGTGTTAAAGCGGCCAACTACCCTTTGACCGAATCTGATCTGGAGCGGCAAAGCCTGCCAGCCTTCCTGCGCAGCCAGAAAACCCGCATTGCCGGTCTGACCATTGATGCCGACCGTCTCAGCCAGATTCGTGAAACCCGCCGTCCGGATAGCAAGTACGCCTCGCTGAAGCAGTGCCACTGGGAAGTGGACGCTGCGGAAAGCCTGATGCGCATGTCCGGCATTCCGGTGTTCCATACCACTCACAGTTCCATTGAAGAGATTGGCAGCCGTGTGCTGGCGCAATTGGGCCTGCAACGCGAAATGTTCTGAGCTACCCGATAGGCAAGCCAAAGCGCTGCCTATGGTATGCTTTTCGTATGGTTTCATTCCGTCAAAATGGTAATTTCCTGTTGCGCCCGAAATTGCGGCGCCTGCAGGATTTGCAGGAAGACATCTATCGCCTGTTGCAATTACTGATTCCCGACGAAATCACTTATTTTGATCACTTGAGCTCACGCGTTCAGGGTTCGCCCTTGTTGCGCCTGCAGGTACTGGAAAGACACAGCTATACCAGCTTTTTCCGCCTGACCTATGAGTTCAAGGCGGATGAAACAGTCGATTTCGCACCCGATGCGCATATCCGTTACTACCACGACGCCAGACTGGCCGAAGCGACTTCATTTGACTGTGAACAGGCCTGCAGGCGCAGCAATTTTCCGGCCTTTCCAGTACGCCAGGCCATGCAGAAAGCCTGGCGCGAAAACCGCGCACTGGACCGCTGGCTGAACTATCTATTGCACCAGGGGCATAGCGTGGAAACCATGAAAGGCGCGCCTCAACCCGAGCCTGTAAAAGCTGGCAAGCCATTGAAAGTAATCGCGGGTTAAATTTTGCATTGACATCACAGTCTGTAAACATTACGATGCTGCGGCTTTCGCGGGGCTATAGCTCAGCTGGGAGAGCGCTACAATGGCATTGTAGAGGTCGGCGGTTCGATCCCGCCTGGCTCCACCAAAAATGTCCCCTTCGTCTAGAGGCCCAGGACACCGCCCTTTCACGGCGG
>JBBKVS010000220.1:0-41876 GCA_037968555.1 Lysobacterales bacterium
CCATCCCAATTACCAACTGCAAATGCTGGCCACGCTGTTTTATCGCAACAAGGCGGCCTACATCGTCGCCCGCCAGGTCAACGGCCACGAGCTGCAGCCACTGATCATTCCGCTGCTGCAGGATGAATCCGGCAAGCTGTTTGTCGATTGCCTGCTTATGAAGGCGCAGGATGTTTCGGTGCTGTTCAGTTTTTCCCGCGCTTATTTCATGGTCGATATGGAAATTCCATCGGCTTATGTTGCCTTTTTGCTTGAAATCATGCCGCTGAAATCACGCGTGGATCTGTACGCCATGCTGGGCCTGCAGAAACAGGCCAAAACCATGTTCTATCGCGAACTGCATCACCACCTCAAACACTCGCGCGATAACTTTGTGATTGCACCCGGTATACGTGGCACAGTCATGCTGGTATTTACCCTGCCGTCCTTTCCTTTTGTGTTCAAAATCATCCGCGACCGCTTTGATCCGCCCAAAAAAATGACCCGCAGCCAGGTGCGTGGGAAATACATGCTGGTGAAATTCCATGACCGTGTAGGCCGCATGGCCGATACCCTGGAATACTCCAACGTGGCATTGCCACTGGATCGTATTGATGCCGAGTTGCTGGCCGAATTCCGCCGGCTGGCCAAATCGTCGATAGAGGAAGACGGCGACAATCTGGTGGTCAAGCACGTCTATATTGAAAGGCGAATGACGCCATTGAATGATTACCTGGCCCAAGCCAGCGAGAAACAACAGAACCTGGCCATCAAGGATTTTGGCCAGGCCATACGCGACCTGGCCGGTGCCAATATTTTTCCGGGCGACATGATGCAAAAGAATTTTGGAGTCACCCGCCACAAACGCGTGGTGTTTTATGACTACGACGAAATCGACTACATGACCGACTGCAATTTTCGGCGCATACCACCAGCCCCGGGCGGCATGCAGGACGAAATGAGCTCAGAGCCCTGGTATTCCATTGAGGAGCATGATGTGTTCCCGGAGACTTTTGGCTCGTTTTTCTTTCCCAACCCCAAAGCCCGTAAAACATTTTTGCGCTGGCACCAGGACCTGGTCACTGCCGGGTATTGGCAGAACACCCGCCAGACCATTATCGAAGGGGGCCAGGCTGATGTATTTCCTTATCCAGAGAAGCGGCGGTTTGTGAATCGCTTCAGTTGATTTTTGTGTCCATTAAAGTGGTGCTAGATCAGACCCGCGAGGCGGGTTCGGCTTGAATGAATTGTTAGGTGGCTCGTTGCCAAATATCCAATGCAGCCTTAGTGTTTTACGCTTTCAACGTGTTCGCGAAGAAGATCTTGACCAAAATCGCCAGTGAAATCTCGCCACACTGAATGGATGTGGTTGGCGTCGTTTTGGGTGTTGTCGTATTCAATGAGAAACGTCGGTCCTTGGACACGGTAATAGTGCGGTTTCCCACGCTCAGTGGCACCTGCCCAAGCGAATGTGACCTTGTCGAGCCCGGTTTTTTGAATCCGACTCCACCGTTCCGCGGCTATGTCATCGGCCATCAGTGACGTGTATGCCTCTAACAGCGCCTGCAACAAGCTCTGCTGGTAGGAAGATAGTGCCGATGCCTCGATTCCAACCGGAGAGAGAGGATCGATTGACACGTTGTTGCCAGTGACAATGTCTTTGGGTGCAACCCCGCTCACGAGTGCTTGCGCTCTTTGTGAGGGGGCCAATGCCAAGACTAGGAGTCTTGCAGCATCTTCCTGAGGGGCGAGGGCTCGGCGGCTCTTGGAAGAGCCTCCGTGCACTTCCGCAGGGCTAGCGCCAAAAAAAGAGGGGGAACTTACAGTCGTGCGACCCTCGACGACGGTGAAATGCAGCGACAGGTGATGCCCCTCAATGCGCCATCCCCATGTACTTCTTGGGTCAGGCGTGCCAAATAACGAGATGAAGTACTCCTCGGGATCGCGGGCGAACCGGTTGTCTTTTGTAAGAGCGCGTAATACACGCTCTAAATCCATTATGGCTGTCGCAGTTAGATACCCACGTTCGCTAAGACCGCTATGAAGCAGCACGCGCGCGCGAGCCCGCTGATCGGCATTGAGCTCTTTGAGCGATATTCCGTGACGTGGGAAGAGCTCGCTGGGGATGTAATGCCACTTCAAGCGTTCGTCGGACGTGAAAGAAAAAGTAGCCCGACCTTGTTGCTCGATTGAAAGTGCGGCCAAGAAGCGGGAGGCTGCACCCTCCATGTCACTCTCAGTATGTGCAGAGACCAGTCTGGCGGGAGAAATGGTAGCGATAAGCAGTGCGAAATACAGAATCGCACGAGCAAACGGAAAGCATGTCATGGCCAGCTCCTGAACCTTGAGTCTCGTAGAGGGTGGTTGAGCCACCTAACGCCTGAGTTAAGGGGATCAAAATCGGTACGATTTTGGTTCCCCTTGAATGAATAGTTAGGTGGCGCTTAGTGCCTACTTGTGATCTGGCGGCGGGATGTCCGTGTTGTACGTGTCTACCACGATGCGCCACGAGCCGTCAGCTTGCCGCTTCCATACCGATAGCCACTTCCCTGGTTCCGTAGCGGGGTTTCCATCCTCGCCAAGCATCGTGGACAGATAGGTGCCCATGGTGTACGCCATGTCCCCGCTGCTAGAGACTTCAGTCTTTGTGCGTGCAGTTTGGCTCTGTAAGTCGGGGATGCTGAGAATGTGCTGCCATTCCTTGCGAATAGCCGATTTGCCGACAACAACAGGTTCTGCCGTCGGGAGTAGAACCGCATCTTCTGCATAGAACGAAACGATACCTTCCAAGTTGTTTTCAACGACAGCCTTTTGTAGTGCAGTGTCGGCTTCATTAACAGCTTGCAAAGCATTAGATGGAGTAAAGCTGGTGGTGGGCGCGCACGAGGTCAGACAAACCGCAAGTGATAAGAACAAGATGATGTATCGCATTTCTATCTCCTATCTTCCGGAATGTTGGTGTGCCGCCTAACGATTGAATTAAGCGGCGCCGTTTACGGCGTCCGCCTTTAATGACTTGTATGGTTGCGAGCCCAGGTAGCCGCCTTGGAACTCGAAGCGCCCGCTGATTCCATGAGGGCCATTCCAGCCTTGCTCCAGTAAGGTCGTGAGCGCCTTTCCGTAAGCACGCATGAGCCTCAGGTAACTCTGCCACAGAGCAGGAGGCAGATTCTGCTCGACTTCGGTGTCTGTGGCGCTGAGCGCACAGGGATAGCGCGCCCAAGATTCAATGCCATGCTCGAAACGGGATAGTACTGTCGGGCCGCGCTTCTGCCAGGGAATGAGGGCGGATTGCTGCGATAGAGCGACTAGCTTGTGAGACCGAAGAGGGCGAGCCAATACGCCGTTAGAAACCCATTGAGGGTGCTCATACACCAAGAACGCTTTGATGGCGTTTTCTAGAGCGAATCCTGCAAGGAGAAACGTGGAGCGACTACTGCTGGGCCACTCTCCCAGTACACTGCCGCTACCGTTAATTTGTATGGTTTTCCCCGCGGGAAACTGACGATAAAGCGCTCTGGACTGCTCATAAAGATTATCCGCGACCAACATCCAGCTATGCGGGTGAGCGGCTTGGGCAAACTCACGAACGGCCAAAGATGTCTCCTAGCAACATAACGTTGTAGTTAAGCCGCGCCGCGCAGCGGCGTCAGGTGAGCGCAGCGAACGGACTTGAACGATTTGTTATCTTTCGTCATTCGTAGTGAGTCCACATTCGCAATACTTTAACGACGTGCTCTTGCTCGAGGACTTGATAAACAAGTCGATGCTGAATATTTATCCTTCTTGAGTAAGCACCTTCAAGATCACCAACAAGCTTTTCGAATTGTGGCGGGCTCTGATACGGATCTGCTCTGAGTATCGATATGAGTTCTATTGCTTTTGATTTTAGATTGCTTTGAGCAATTTTTTTTGAATCTTTCAGAGCTTGCTTGGTAAAGATCACCTTCCAGCTCACCAATCAAGTTCCTCAACACAGTCATCAATTGGGGAGTCCATTCCTTCGCGGATGGACTCTCTCATGCCTGGAATCGACAGCAGGTACATGGTTTCCTGCACAGAGGCCCAATCTTTTTCTGAAACAAGAACTGCGCTGTTTCGCTTTCCAGTAATGCGGATAGGAACATGCGATTCAGCTGCTTCATCAATTAGGCGATAAAGGTTTGCTCTGGCTTCACTGGCGGTTAATGTACTCATGTCTTTATCGTACGTCAAAACGTACGTTAATTCCAGCAAAGATAACGTTCGAGCTAAGCGGGCGACGACGATGGATACTGGGTTTTGCGTGGCCGTTTTTGCCCGGAGCAAGGCGCGCTGATTCAAGCCTCCTTGCAACGGGCCATGGAAGAGGAATATCAAGAGCGAAAAAACGTTCCCGCGGGAACGCCGGCCGATATTTCAGGTGAAATTCAGGACGAAATTCGCGCCCATCCAGAGCCTGTCGCTTCACGCCGAGCCGCTGCCCTGCTCCGCATGGTCCAAGGTTACCAATCCAAAACCCAGGGTCAAAACAGTTCTGAACGCAAATCAGAACACTGGCTGGTACATATCCACACCGACATGGAAACGCTCAGACAGGACGGAATGGGCGCCGAATCAGAAATTGAATCGGGCGGCAGGCTGTGTGCGGAAACCAGCCGTCGAATAGCTTGTGACTCCAGCGTTATTCAGTGGCTGGATTCACATGACGGGCAACCATTGATTACCGGCCGAAAGATCCGCACGATTCCTCCCGCTATTCGCCGAGCCTTGCAAAGGCGTGATGGCGGTTGCCGCTTCCCGGGCTGCACGGCTACACGCTTTGTTGATGCTCATCACATCCATCATTGGGCCGATGGTGGCGAAACTTCCATGAGTAATTTGTTGCTGTTATGCCGCCATCATCACCGCCTGATGCACGAAGGCGGCTTTGGCTTGCAGAAATTGTCCAACAGCGAATTCAAATTTACCAACCCAGCTGGAATTTCCATCCCCAACTGCCCTGCCGGACGTTCCCGCGGGAACGTCAACACGCTTTTTGCCCTGAATGACAAGCGTGCTATCCGAATTACTCCGAAATCATCCCAAAGCTGCTGGATGGGCGAGAAAATGGACGATCAAATGGCGGTTGAGGGGCTGCTGTTCAGGGAATAGACTGCACCTAATTCAACTGTATTTGATCGTTTATATACGATCTTATACTTTATTTATGATCGTATATATGCGATTATCTAATCACTTTTGATCGTGTATAGGTTATCAAATGCGTGCAAAGGATAGAATTACGGCCAGAGAAAGCCTTGACAAGAGACTGTATTCACTAAGAAATAGTGACATGACAAGGCCACCTCGTGGCTGGATCAAAGCCATTCGTGAAGCTCTGGGCATGACTACCCGGCAATTCGCACAACGGGTAGGTGTTGTACAGTCACGTGCCGTCGATATTGAAAAGGCTGAAATGAGTGGCGCCATCACCCTGGACTCACTCACTCGCGCTGCTAATGCACTGGACTGTGAGTTGGTCTACGCCTTGATTCCGAGAAAGCCGCTTAAGGACACAGTCAATGAACATGCCCTCGCACTGGCCAAACAACACATCAGGTCCACCAGCCACAGCATGACACTTGAAAACCAGAAGATCAGCCAATCCGGTGAAGCAGAACAATTGGAAAATCTTGCCACGCAAATTGCAGAGAATTCTGGCTCCAACCTGTGGAATAAATAATGACCACTGTGATGGAACAGGAAGATGATAGTTCTACTCCGCTGACACACGAAGAATTGGAAGGCTTGATTCCTTCCTACATCAGTCTGAGATCGGAGCTTGATGAGGCTGAACAGGCGAACATTCTGGAAGCTGGGGTTTGGGCACACAATCGCAAACGCAATGTATTAGACGAGCGATTCCTGAACCAACTCCACAAAAGGATGTTCGGGCACGTCTGGAAATGGGCTGGGCAAATTCGTCATTCCGAAAAGAATATTGGGGTAGATGCCTACCGGATTCCCATTGAAATGCGACAACTTCTGGACGACTGTTGTTACTGGATTGAGCATGACAGTTATTCGACTGACCTCATCGCAGTCCGCTTTCATCACCGGCTGGTCTGGATTCACCCCTACCCCAACGGCAATGGTCGCTTTTCCCGTTTGGCTACGGATTTGTTGCTGGTTTCAATCGACCAGGAGCCATTCAGCTGGGGAATAAGAAATCAGCTGGCTGATGCTCAAATCCGAAACCATTACATTACCGCTCTGCAGTCGGCCGACAAACAAGACTTTCGCCCCCTGCATGAATTCGTTCGTTCCTGAATTACTGGTTTAACTTGCAGTCATCCAGTCCACCACCGCCCGGGCCCAGGCCGGACCGTCTTCTTCCTGGATAAAATGTCGCCCTTTGAGGGTGATATGCGGTTGGTCTTTGGTGCCTGGTACCAGCTTGAGGAATACCTTGTCGGCACCCTGGGTTATCGGGTCTCCATCCGAGAAGCACATTAACATGGGTTTTTGCCACTGCATCAATGATTGCCAGGCGCGGCGGTTATCATCCGCAGCAATATTGTCGGGCTCGGCGGGCACCAGCATGGGGAACTGTCGAGCGCCTGCCTTGTAGGAGTCATCCGGAAAGGGCGCACGGTAGGCGGCCACTTCGCCTTCAGTCAGGCTGCCACGACCAAACAGATTGACGATATTGCCGATATCAAACACCGGGTCTTTCTGGCTGAAGTCCCGCCATTTCAGAAAAGCTTCGCCAAAACTCTGGTCACCAGTGGGCAAACCGGTATTGGATAATGAAACCCGCGCAAATAATTCGGGGTTCTCAGCCACCAGCCGCAGCCCTATCAATCCACCCCAATCCTGGCCCAACAGGGTGATATCGCGGGCACCCACGGCCTCAATCCAGTCTTTGATCCAGCGTACGTGGCGCTGGTATGTGTAGTCTTCACGTTCAGATAATTTGTCGGAACGACCAAAGCCAACCAGGTCAGGTGCCAATACGCGGCAACCCGCGGCAATAAAAACCGGGATCATTTTTCGATACAGATAAGACCAGGTGGGTTCGCCATGCAGGCAAAGTATGACCGGACCATCAGCCGGGCCTTCATCCAGATAATGAATTCTCAGCGGTCCAAATTCCGTATCGTCAAGGTCGAGATAATGCGGCTGGAAAGCAAAGCCTTCCAGATCCTCAAAACAACTATCCGGCGTTCGCAGTATGGGCATGTTCGGGTTTTCCTGTGGCGGCTGATTGGCGGCTTTTGCGTGCCTGACGCCACACTACCACAAGGCGGAAACCCAGCAGCAAGACCAGTATGGCGATGTAAATCAGCGGCTCGGTGATATCCAGTTTGACCTGCCAGAAAAAGTGCCAGACACCCAGTATGCCAATGACATATACCAGCCGGTGCAGTTTTTGCCAGCGCTTG
Organism: Lysobacterales bacterium; assembly: GCA_037968555.1. Classification (GTDB taxonomy): domain Bacteria; phylum Pseudomonadota; class Gammaproteobacteria; order Xanthomonadales; family SZUA-36; genus JAWXBM01. Next base: position 7,386 of record JBBKVS010000220.1, read on the forward strand.
CCGAGACGCCGCATCATGCCATTGGTCGAAGTGATGGCCAATGGAATGAGCAGCAGCAGCGCCGTCATTCCCAGTGTGATGTAGGGCCGCTCAATCACATCTTCGACAATAAAACGCAAGTTGAAACGCTGGTCCAGACCTGCATAAACCAGGAAATGCAGGCAAATATAGAAAAAGGTAAACAGGCCAAACATACGCCGCAGGCGCAATAGCCAGACCCTGCCCGTCAATTTGCGCAAGGGCGTAATGGCCAGCGTAATCAACAGGAAATTCAGCCCCCAAATTCCATTGCGGTGTATCAGCTCTTCAACCGGGTTGGCACCCAGGCTCAAGCCTGCAATGCCAAAAGCTTCCAGCATCAGTTTGCCCAGCGGCAGCAGGCAAAGCAGGAACAGCCCGGCCTTCAGCAGTTTGAAATTTTGCTGTTTCAATGGTCCGGATCAATAATTGCGACGCAAATTCAGGCCGTCGTACAGGCTGGCCACTTGCTCGGCATAGCCATTGAACATCAGCGTTTCCTGCTTTGCAGCAAACAGGCCGGCACCGATACGCCGCTCGCGCGCCTGGCTCCAGCGCGGATGATCGACCTCGGGATTTACATTGGCATAAAAACCGTACTCACTGGGTATCGATACTTGCCAGCTGTTGCGTGGCTGCCGCTCGGTAAACTCGATATCCACTATGGACTTGATGCCCTTGAAACCGTATTTCCAGGGAACTACCAGGCGCAGTGGAGCACCGTTCTGGTTGGGCAGGCTTTTGCCATAAAGGCCCACAGCCATCAGCGTCAGCGGATGCATGGCTTCCGCCATGGTCAGGCCTTCTACGTAAGGCCAGTCCAGGTTACGCGATCTTTGTCCCGGCATTTGTTTGGGATCCAGCAGGGTTTTGAATTTGACAAATTTCGCCTGCGAATTGGGTGCAAAGCGTTTCAGCATATCGCCCAGTGGAATTCCCACCCAGGGCACCACCATGGACCAGGCTTCCACACAGCGATGGCGGTAGATGCGGTCTTCCAGGGCATGCGGTTTAACCAGATCCTCTAAGTTGTAGTCGCCCGGCTTGTCACATTCGCCATGGACTTTCACCGTCCAGGGACTGGTCCTGAAATCCTGCGCGTTGCGGTAAGGATCTTCCTTGCCCAAGCCGAATTCGTAAAAATTATTGTAAGTAGTGATGTCTTCCCAACTGTTGGGTGCTTCATCGGTGCTGAAAGGTCCGCTAACTGTTTTCAATTCTTTAACCGCAGCAGTGGACAAGCTGGGCAATCCGGCGAACGCCGCCAGCGCAAAACCCGAGGCCGCCAGCAACTCGCGGCGTTTCAGGTAATTGCCCTCGCTGGTGATTTCGGAGGGCTTGATTTGAGGATCGCGGTTTTTCATAGGGTTTTACCAATGTTTTGACCAATGCTGCAATAGACCCTGTTCGCTTCTAAAGGCTTTCAGAATCGCTGAGACTTTTTTAAGAACCCCAGTCTATTCAAAAACAGAGACAATGGAGGGTTGACGTCCGTAAACCATGCCATTCGGCATATGGCAGTGTACGAAACTTACTGTAAGATTCGCGCTGGATCTGGTCGACATTCCATATATTTGAGGGAGTAGTTTTATGCAAATACGCTGGATTTCTATCCTGCTTGCCACGGCTTGGCTGGGTGGCTGCGGGGACTCAACAAGCCCACAGGAACCTGTAGCGGCTGCCAAAGAAACCTTGCCAGCAGTTGCCAGCGCCACCCCCAGGCCTGCTGCTTTCACCGTCGATTTCCAATACCACACGCTGGACAACGGCCTGAAGCTCATACTCTCACGCGATACCACGGCACCGGTGGTAACAGTAGCAGTCTATTACAACATCGGCTTCCGCATTGAACCGCGCGACCGCACCGGCTTTGCCCACCTGTTCGAACACATGATGTTCCAGGGCTCGGAAAATCTCGGCAAGATGGAATTCATCGGCCTGGTTAACGCCAATGGCGGCGTGCTCAACGGCTCTACCCGTTTCGATTACACCAATTACTTCGAAATCGTGCCAGCACATAAACTGGAAACCATGCTGTGGGCTGAAGCCGATCGCATGCGCGGCCTCAACATCACCAGCGACAACCTGGCCAACCAGCAAGGTGTGGTGAAGAACGAAGTGAAGGTCAATGTATTGAACCAGCCTTACGGTGGTTTTCCCTGGTTGTATATGCCGCAATTTGCCAATGAGAACTGGTACAACTCGCACAATTTCTATGGCGATCTGAATGACCTGGACTCTGCCACCCTGGCGGATGTGGCAGACTTCTTTGCCCGTTATTACGCACCCAATAATGCCGCAGTAGCCATCGTCGGCGATTTTGAGCCAGCTGAAGCCCTGGCCATGGTAGAAAAATATTTCGCCGATATTCCGGCATCGGCTGAGCCCATCGTCATGCCGGATATTTCCGAGCCTCGTCAGGAGGCTGAGAAAACCGAATCCATGACCGACGCCCTGGCCACCCGGCCCGGTTTTGCTTTTGCTTACCACGTACCCGAGCGCCTGACGCCCGAATGGTATGCCATGGGCCTGATCGACCAGATCCTGCTGCAGGGCGATGACAGCCTGCTGCACCAGGCACTGGTTAAACAGGCGGGTATCACTGACGGCATAGGCGGCGGCATCAATGCACTGCTGGGCAATATGCTGAATTACAAAGGCCCCATGTTGTGGTCGGCTTCCTTTATTCATGACCAGGACAGCAGTACCGAGCAGATCCTGCAAGTCGTGGATGGCGTAATTGAACAGTTCAAAAGCCAACCAGTGGATGCGGCCGTGCTGAGTCGTGCACTGGTGAAATGGCGTTCGGATTATTACGACCAGGTCAGCAGCACCTTCGGCTTCGGCGCCGCCGATCTGCTGGCTTCGCTGGCTTTGTTTGATGACAACCCTGGCCTGATCAATGAGTTTGAGAAAGGCATGCAGGCAGTGACGCCTGAATTGATCCAGCAAACCGCCCAGGAATACCTGCGCAGCAGCAACCGCACCACCCTGCAATTGGTAGCCGGCGCAGCGGAACCTGCCAATGATGAGTCAGCCAAAGGGGGGCAGGACAATGATTAAGATCACCAGCCGAATTTCGAGCATCCTCTGCACCGCGGCCCTGCTGTTCAATGCCAATGCCTGGAGCCAGGAAGAAAACCAGCAAGCAGTCCGGCAAAGCCCTCCCGAGGGCGGCACACCCAAGGATTTCCAGCTGCCTGCCAAACAACAGTACCAACTGCCCAATGGGCTGAAAGTGACCCTGGTACCCTATGGCAGCATCCCCAAGGTGACGATATCCGCCATCGTCATGGCCGGCAATCTTAACGAGGGTAAAGACACTTGGCTGGCCGATCTCACTGCCAGCCTGATGGAAGAAGGTACCACTGAGCGTTCAGCAGAAGACGTGGCGCGTGAGGCCGCTGAGATGGGTGGTAACGTCAATATAGGCGTGGGGCTGGACCAGAGTTTTGTCACCGGCCAGGCTCTGGCTGAGTTCGCACCTGATATGGTCGGCCTGCTGGCCGATATGATGTTGCACCCTGGTCTGCCAGCGGCTGAACTGGAACGGCTGCGGCGTGATTTTCTGCGCAATCTGGAAGTCGCCCTGAACGACCCGGACACCATGGCACTGGTGGCTTTTCGCGCGGCGCTGTACGGCGATCATCCTTACGGCCGCCTGTTCCCCAGCGTTGAGCAGTTGCAGTCTTACACCCTTGAGCAGATACGCGCGTTCTGGGATGAAAATTTTGGTGCACAACGCACGCATGTTTTTGTTGCAGGCATGTTTGATGAAGCCTCGGTTCGTAGCGCCATTGAGCAGGCTTTTGGTGGCTGGAAAAAAGGTCCAGGGCCGCTGCAGATGCCCCCGAAACCGGTCAAGAACCGGCAGTATGTAGATCTGATCAATCGCAACAATGCCAGCCAGTCCAATGTCTACCTGGGTCTGGTTACTGCCAACCCCAGCCAGCCGGACTATGTGGCATTGCAAGCAGCCAACTCCATGTTGGGCGGCGCCTTCTCTTCCCGCATCACGCGCAACATCCGCGAAGACAAGGGCTATACCTACTCGCCCAACAGTGCCTTGTCAGCCCGCCGCCAGGATGCTTACTGGGTGCAGAATGCAGCCATCACTACCGATGACACAGCGGCGGCTTTGAAGGAAGTTTATGCGGAGATCAATCGGCTGCGTGACGAGCCACCACCGGAGCAGGAACTGCTGGCTACGCAAAATCTGATGGCCGGCATTTTCACCCTGCAGAACTCCACCCGCCAGGGCATTATCAACGTGCTCAACTACGTCGAACTGCACGGCCTCGGCGACAGCTACCTGACGGATTATGTCAGCCGGGTTTACGCCCTGACCCCAGCCGAGATTTCACGCGTGACCAGCGAATATCTGAAGCCGGATGATATGACCCTGGTAGTGGTGGGTGACAGCGCACGAATTGGCGAGCAGATGGTGCCCTTTCTGGATGCCAAGCCCTGAAGCTCAGTTCGATTCAGCGGCTTCGTAAACGACCTTGCCGCCGAAAACGGTCATGCTGACAGCGGTCTCGCCTATCCGCTCCGCTGCTCCGCTTTCCGCCAAATTAACGATGTTCTGATCCAGCACCACCAGGTCGGCTATCTTGCCCACTTCGATGCTGCCCAGCTGCTCATCATGCTTGAACAGCCGTGCGCCATTGATGGTCAGTGCGGCAATGGCCTCATGCACATTCAGGCTTTCTTTGGGGTTCAGCGGCACTTCCCCGCCACGTGTAATCGCCATTTGTAAATTCACCAGGGGAATGGGCTTGCGCGTGCCCACCGGGGCGTCGCTGCCGTGTACCAGCGGGCCGCCGAAATTCAGGATGCTTTTGGCTGGATACACATTCTGCATGTAGTAATGATCCGGGTTATACAGATCGGCCACACCGGCCACTTCATCGATAAACGGCGCTACGGTCATCTCGTATTCCACGCCTGAGTCGGTCCACACCAGGGTGAAAACCGTCGCCACTCCCAGTTCGCCTATCCTTTTCTGGTCATCCGGGTGCACAACCTGGGCATGGGCTATGCTCTGGGTCAGGCCCTGCGCATCTGCCTGTGCTTTTACATTCGCGAACTCGTCAATCACGACCCGTATGGCCTTGTCGGCTAATGCATGCACATGCACGTGAAACCCCGCCTCGGTGGCTTTGCGTATATAGCTGCGGATGAATTCCTCTGAATGCTCAAGTATGCCGGCATAGGGTATGCACTGCTGCGGGAAGAATCCTTGCTCCTCTGCAAAGCTGCGCATAACGGTGTCAGCAGCGTAGGCCTCCGGTTTGGCCTGTACGGATTGGCAGATTTCGCTGTCCTGGTCCACGTAGCCAGTAATATCAAAACTGCCGTCTTCAATACTGCCGCCGAATATGGGCTGGCGATAGCCGTTCAACATGGCCGCTACCGGCAAAGTCGGTGGCGAGCTCAAGGGGTTGCCTTCCAGCACCGCATCCGAGAAAACTTTCACGGCATTGGCCTGAATAAACTTTGAGCCAGCGTATTGATCACGCAACTGCTGCAGCATGGCCAGATGCGCATCAATGGCCTCTACACTGTCGTCTTCGGGTTCGGCCATGGCCGCCCTGACGCGAAAGGTCATCTGGCCGCTGTCTTCCAGCCAACCGTAGGATGCCAACACATCCGGCGTGACATAAGCATCCTGAATGGAGGTAATGCCATTACTGGCCAGGGCCAGTGCCACTCGGGGCATAACGGATTCCGGACTGGCCTTGGAGCCGAGGAAGTCTGCAAAGAAATCCGGGCGTATCAGCATACGGGCGCTCTCATTGATACCGCCACTGGGCTTGCCGCTCTCGTCCACCGCGACCATGGGACGGTATTCGGTGAATTCTCCGGCCAGGGTTTCTGCGCTCAGTCCCACTACCTCGCCCTGCGCGTTTTTAGCCAGCGCAAAAGCTGCGCTGTTGGCCGCACCGTGATGGCCATCATTGCCCCACAGGAAGATCGGGTGCTCGGTGGATACTGCATCCAGCGCGGCGCGCATGGTGGGAAATTCAGCGCTGGGCTGATTGCCACCGGAAAAATTCCATTGCAATACAATCAGGAATTCACCCGCAGCAATGACATAAGTTTCAATACAGGCTTGCAATACCGGCACCAATGCGGCCAATGAGTATGCCTGTGAATCCAGATCGCACATTTCCGGCGCTACGGTGCCCAGCGCATGAATGTGCATATCGTGAAAGCCGGGTAGCACCATGGCACCCTGCAAATCCCGCACTTCGGTAGCCGCACTGGTTAGTGCTTCCACTTCAGCATCAGTTCCTACCAGTACGATCTCGTCACCCCGGATTGCTACCGCCTGGGCAATGCTGCGCTGCGGGTCCACGGTATAGACGTAGCCATTCTTGAGTACCAGATCGGCAGGCTCAATAACAGCTACTGGCGCTGCCGGTTTTTCACAGGCCGTTAATACCAGGCTGATTGAGGTGGCAACTATCAGGCGGACAATAAGCATGAATGGGTGCATGGTGTTTTCCTGGTAATGGTGGAATTGGGTCGCAGATTTCAATCCTGCAGGCAGGTGTAATTATTCAGTCTCAGCAGATTTTCCGGCTTTTATTCCCGCCCCGCTGAGCCGATCTGCATAGGGTTTGAAACTGATTTCTCTACCCAGAAAGTCAGTCACCAGCTCCGCTGCCGGCTTGGCACCGCCTGGTTGCAGGATATTCTCTCGATATGCACCAGCCGTTTCCACATTGCGCATGCCTTCAGCTTCAAAACGCGTCAGCAAATCGGACGCAATTGCCAAGGACCACTGGTAAGTGTAATAAATTGCCGAGTAACCATTGAGGTGACCAAAGGCGGCATAGAAATGCCCCTCAGCCAAAGGCTCCAGCAGAGTGTATTCTCGGCTGATGTTGTCGGTGAATTCTTTCAGGTCCAGGCCGGCCGGATCACGGTTATAGATACCCATGGACATGGCCGCCAGCGACAGCTGACGGCGCGTACCCATACCGAGGCCAAAATCCCGTGCCGCAATCATTTTATCCAGCAATGCGCGCGGCATAACTTCGCCTTCTGCATTATGCGCAAAAGTCGAGATGGTGTCGTAATCCCACACCCACTCCTCCAGCATTTGCGAAGGTGCTTCGACGAAATCCCATTCGGTATTGATGCCGCTGACTTCATACCAGTGATGATCACCCGCAAACAGGGTGTGAATCAAATGCCCGAATTCATGCAGGAAGGTAGTGACCTGGCTGTGCTCCATGGGCTCCTTGCCGCGTGAAAAATTGCACACCAATGCAGATACGGGAGTCTGTACGCCACTGATACCCAGTTGCAAAGGAAAAGCGGCTGCATGCTGATATTTGTTATCACGTGGATGCATATCCAGGAAAAAGCGACCGATCAGCAACTCTTCATCCCACAACTCAAAAGCTTCAACTTCCTCATGCCAAACGGGCGCATCATGCCATGGCTTGATTTGCACACCGAACAATTCCTGGGTCAATGCAAACAGGCCATCGCGGCTGGCGTCATAATTGAAATACTGGCGAATCTCACGAGAGTCGACCTGGAATTGCTCCTGGCTGACCTTTTCCATCAGATAGCTGTTCTGCCAGGGTTCTACACGCTCCGCTTCGGGCTGCTCCTGGTGCAGCCGCGCCAGCAACATATCGTATTCACGCTGCTGGGTTTCTGCGGTATAGCCAGCCAGCTCGGACAGGAAACTTTCTACCCTTTCTGGTGAACCTACCATCTTGTCCGCTGTTACCCATTGCGCATAATTATCGAAACCCAGCAAATTTGCCAGTTCATAGCGCAGGGCCAGCAACCGGTGCAACACAGCATCATTGTCCGGATATGCGCGGTTATTCGACAGCACCGACAGATCATGCCTGAGCGAGTCGCTTTCGCTGTAACTCATAAACGGAAACAGGTCGGGATACTGGGTCGAAATGCGGATCTTTCCATCTTCAGCCGGTGCGTGCGCTGCTATAAAATCCTCTGGCAATCCAGCCAACTGATCAGCCGAATCCAGCTCCAGATAGGCCACCGCATCGCGGATGTTGTTATCGAACTCCTGCCCTACCGCAGTGATTTCATCATTCAATTGCTTGATGCGGACTCGAGTGGCCTCGTCTTTATCTACGCCCGACAAGCGGAAACTCAATAACAGTTTTTCCTGGAAGCGCTGGGTTTCTGCATCGGCAGCTGAATTATCAACTGCACTGACCTGATCATATATCGGTCGTGATAGCGAAAGATCGGATTGCACACTGCTCATGGACTGGGTGCAGGCATCGGCTGCTTCGCGCACTGCTGCATCAGGATGGACAGCGGCCAGGCTACCAGCCATGAATGACATGTTGATGGCATTAACCACTATCGTATTGAGTGGCTCCAGAAAGTTCACCGCAGTGGGTACATCGCTGAACGCTTCCAGTGCCTTGATACCCTCGGCAAAGGCTGCCACTTCAGCTGCGCAGTGACTCTGCATGGTGGCACCGGTGCTGATGTCGGCCATCGCTACCTGGCGATAAACCTGTGGTAGTTGCGCCACTGGCTGTACCGTACTATCGGCGACGGGCGACTCAGCTTGCTCTGCAGGCTTGCAGCCTGACAGGCCAATGGAAAGGAACAGCACCAGAGCAAGGCCTGGGCAGGAATTGGATTTCGATTGCTTCATAAGAATTCCAGCAATTAAGTGATGTTCAGGATATCCCAGCTTTGGCTTTGATGGAGCGTAAAACTTCGATTGCACAATCATAACCTGCAGCAACAATGCGGTCGAAGGCATCTACCTCGGTCAGCCCAAAGCGTTTCACATCGGGCTCCAGCAGCAGGCTGGCACGCCGACCCTGGACTCGCAGGTCTGCCAGGGTTGCCAGTTCGGTAGCCTTCAGCACCACGGTGGCCATGGTGGGAACGCGATAACGTCGTCCAAAGGGCAACCATCGTCCACGCAGTAAAGTCCAGGCTGAGGGGGTGTCTGCATAATCCACTTCCAACTGGCCATGTGCCGCCATGCTGACGGCGATCACCTCTCCTACCGGCTGTCGCCACATGGCATCCACCGGCAAGCTGTCCAGCACGGCTCCATCCACGGCCAATCGCCCATTAACCACTGTGGGCGGAAATATGCCCGGCATGGACGCTGAAGCAGATAAAGCCCGGGACAATGTGCCCTGGGTGTGGAAATTGGCTGAGCCATCATCCAGTGAGCTGGAAATGCAAAAAAAGGGAATCGGTAAGTCTTCAATCTGCATATTGGCATGACGGCTCAACAATCGATGCATGCGTCCACCGGACAGCAACGAAACCAAAGGCACCGTGAAATCGCTGAACGGCCGACCTTTGACAAAGGCCTGGCGCATCAGATCTATACATTGATCCGCCTTCCAGCCCATGGCTGTAGTGCAGCCCATGATGGCACCTATGCTGGTACCACCAATCCAGTCTATGGGTTTACCGGCCTCTTCCAGTGCCTTGATTACGCCCAGATGAGCAAAGCCACGCGAAGCACCCGCTCCCAACACCAGCCCGGTAGCATTACCCGTTAACACCCTGGCCAGGCGCTGCATATCGTCGGGGTGCTGGGCACGCACATGGATATGAAAATCCAGTTGCCGGGATTGGTACCAATCAGCCGTCCCATGAATTTCCGCGCTGTCTTCTGGTTGCAACAAAACCAGCATGCGCCGTGCTGTGGCATCGTTTTCAGCCAGGCCCAGGTGATGTTCCCATTCACGGCGTTCCGGATTGCTGCCGGTTACTGCCACCAAAACCACCAGGTCGGACTGGCGCAGGCAGAAGCGCGTCCATGCACTGGCCGAGCCATCACACTGGTAGACCAGCAAGCGGGTCTCATCCTCCAGCTGATGCACCCAATTGACCAGCGTATCGGGTATAGCGTCGTCTTCCGGTAGCTGCCAGCAGGGCGCGCCCTGCTCTCGCAGACTGGCATAATCCAGCCACGCCATGGCGCCGTGAACCTGCAGGCTGGTAGCCAACTCGCTACAGAATTGTTGACTTCGGGCACTCTCATCCAGGGGCAAAACCGCAATGGTGCCGAGATTGCGGGTGGGGCCATTGATGGGTAAGGTGGATTGTTGTGCGAGCTGGGCTGCGCGAGCTGCCAGCTTCATCAGCAATTTGGGATGACGCATACCGATGCGGTCAAAAGCTGCCCGGTCTATACGAATCAGGCTGCTGTCACGTACAGCGCGAATACCGGCCGAACGCGGAGTCGCGGTCAGCAAGGCCAGCTCGCCCACGCTGTCACCCGGCGTAATCCGTCCAATCAATTGTGGCGATTCCAGGCTGCCGTGCTGATCAGACTCCTGCCAGACCTGCAGGCGACCACGCACCAACAAGTACAGTGAGTCACCTTCATCACCCTGGTGAAACAGCCAGTCACCGCCCGACAGGTGTATCCAGTCCAGGCCAGTATGAAAATCGGTATCATCAAAATAATGCCCGGATTCGCCCTGTTCGCTAACCGGGTTGCCAAAATATTGCTGAATGATGACCCGTGCCCGGTTCTCCAGGTGAGCTGTCATCGTTGTATCAGGGACTCAGAATACATCGGCCGGATCCAGCTTTTGCACTTTGCGCATGGCCAGCAAGCCGGACAATGCACACATAACCAGGGTCAGCAGGAATACCGTCAACGCACGATCCAGAGTGAGATACAGAGGCAGGTTGGTTGCAGCTGCAGCTTTGCCGTACAACCAATGTACCGCCAGCACACCTGGAATAAAGCCCAATACCGCCAATATGGCGGCCTGTTGCAGCACGATGCCGGATACGAAAAGGCTGCGATAACCCATGGCGCGCAAGGTGGCGTATTCGCGCAAATGTTCAGACACATCGGCGAACAGAATCTGATAAACGATGATGGCGCCTACCACCAGCCCCATGATGGCGCCGAAGGCAAAAATGTAGCCTATGGGCGTGGCGGAGTTCCAGTAGTCGGTTTCACGCTGCACAAAGTCTGCGCGGGTCATAACCAGCACATCCTTGGGCAAATAGGCCTGCAGCCGGTCGCGCACTGCCTCGGCATTTGCAGGGTCGTCCAGTTGAATCAGCCCCAGCTGGATTTCATCCCGTGAGCGTTCAGGAAACAATCGCAGCCAGTTATCGTCACTGGTAATCACAGTGCCATCAATGCCGAAGGAAGTACCCATGCGGAACAGGCCAACCACTTCCATTTGCCGGTCGTTGATCTCCGTGGTAAATGGCCCTTGTTCGGTAAAATGTTCAGCGACATTACCAAATTCGGGGCGCGATGCTGAATCAAACAGCACCACGTTCTGGCCTTGCAACAAATGCCGGGACTCTTCAAATCCAGGTGTGTTCAGCAAGGGATGATCCGGATCAAAACCTATGGTATTGATACCGCGGCGTTGGTTGTTCCAGGGATTTTTCCATATCGAAGGGAAAATGTAGACCGGCGTAATGTCCCGCACGCCTTCGGTGCCCAGGGCCTGGTACAGGCGGCGTATGGAAAAACCTTGCGGGCGGACTATGAACACGCTATCCGGGCTGAATAGCGCGATGTCGTATTCCAGGCGCTCGTGAAAACGCACAGCGCTTTCAAACAGTGCCGAACGAAAACCCAATTGCATCAGGATCAGCAACACGGCGAAGCCTATGCCACCAATGGCTACCAGCAGGCGCATCGGCCTGTGCTTCAACTGCATCCAACCCAGTATCATGAGCTTGCAGAGCTCAAGGGCTGATCACAACGTCAACCTGCAAATAGGTAAGGTTTGCTACCGCTGCAGAATCATCCAGGCGGATTTCAACTTCGATGATTCGGGCATCCTTGCGCGCCGCCGGATCGGTGCCTATGGCGTCCATCTTGGCAACCTTCTGGTGAATTTTTTCAACCGTCCCGGTCAGTACGGCATCCAGGGCATCACTGCTGACGGTGGCTTTCTGACCTACACGCACGCGGCCAATATCCGTTTCGTAAACTTCCGCCACCGCATACATTTTTCCAACCTGGGCGATTTCAAGTAAACCATGCAGCGCGGCCATTTCGCCCGGCCAGGTATGTATGGCCAAAATCCGGCCGGCTACTGGCGCCTGGATCATGCTGCGTTGCAGCTGCGCCTCACGCACTTCAATCTGTGTCTGGGCCAGTTGGATTTCAGCTTCGACGGCATGCGCTGCGGTCTTGGCCGAACTGCAGGCGGCAGCCAGTGCCTCTGCACGGCCAGCGGCCAGTTCGGCCTCTTCTTCGCCCGCCACACCCTGTTTCAACAATTCCGCCCGGCGCTCCGACTCGCGCGCTGCAACGCGGGCGCGCACACAGACTTCCGCTGCCGCCGCATGTTCAGCCGCCGCCTGGCGCTCAGCCAGTTCCAGCACCGCAGCAGCCTCGTTCAGATGCGCTTGGGATAAAACCGCTGTTTCCATGATCGCCAACAGCTGGCCCTGTTCTACATCCTGGCCGGTGTTGACCCGCATTTCGGACACAATGGCCCCGGAAATCGATTCGGGTGTCAACGGTGCAGACACCAGGATGACACCGTTGGCAGGCTCCAGTCGCCCCAGTGCAGAAACGCTATCAGCCGCGCTGACCTGACTGGCTGACCCCAACCAAGCCAGTGTGAGCAGAAATAAGCGGATAGTGTGTAAATGATGGACTGACGATAACGCAGATAACATTAAGACCTTCCCCGTTTTTACTTTGTAGGTGACGGCGCTTGCAAGCATTGCCACCACCCGCGAGCTTGTTATTTTCCAGCGCCTTACTGTACAACAATCCGTCGCTGGAAAGTTACCTGCCGGTACTGATACTGTAGCCATGCGCATCCTTTGAGAAGAATCCAACATGAGCTCCAATCCATTGCCGGGCACAGGCGAGAATAAAATACCTGAGCAGGAACAGCAGCAGCGCCGCGAACAATACTGGCGTGCCAACCTGAAACTGGTCGGAATCTGCCTGTTGATCTGGTTCCTGGCCTCCTATGGCTGTGGCATCCTGTTTGCCGAAACATTGAACCAGTATCACTTGTTCGGTTTCAAGCTGGGATTCTGGTTCGCCCAGCAAGGCTCGATTTATATTTTTCTCTTGCTGATCCTTTTCTATGTATTGCGCATCAATGCCCTGGACCGCCGTTTCGGGGTGCTTGAAAGCAGTGATGAGGAGGCTGAGTCCTGATGGAACTTAAACCCCTCACTTACCTGGTCGTCGGCCTCAGCTTCCTGGTGTACATCGTTATCGCCATCGCTTCCAAGGCCAAAACCACCGGTGATTTCTACGTGGCCGGCAAAGGCGTACACCCCATTGCCAACGGCATGGCCACTGGCGCTGACTGGATGTCGGCTGCCTCCTTTATCTCTATGGCCGGACTGATTGCTTTCCAGGGTTACGGAGCTTCCGTATACCTGATGGGCTGGACCGGTGGCTATGTGTTGCTGGCCCTGTTGCTGGCGCCCTACTTGCGTAAGTACGGCCGCTTTACAGTGCCGGAATTCATTGGTGATCGGTATTATTCCAATACCGCACGTGCTGTAGCAGTAATTTGCCTGATCTTTATTTCCTTCACTTATGTAGCTGGCCAGATGCGCGGCGTGGGCATCGTTTTTTCCCGATTCCTGGAAGTGCCGGTGCATATTGGCCTGATGATCGGCATGGCCATAGTCTTCGTTTATGCGGTACTGGGGGGCATGAAGGGCATTACCTACACACAGGTTGCCCAATATTGTGTATTGATTTTTGCCTATACCGTACCGGCCGTGTTTATCGCCTTGAACATGACCGGCAACCCGGTACCTCAAATAGGACTGGGCAGTAAAATTTCCGGCGAAAATATTTACCTGTTGCAAAAGCTGGATGCGGTGGTCACGGAACTGGGATTCCGCGAATACACCCAGGGTGACAAAAGCACCCTGGACATGTTCATGATCACGCTGGCTCTGATGGTAGGTACTGCCGGTCTGCCGCACGTGATCGTGCGTTTTTTCACCGTGCCAAAAGTTTCGGATGCGCGCAAATCAGCCGGCTATGCCCTGTTGTTCATTGCCCTGCTCTACACCACGGCGCCTGCAGTAGGCGCCATGGCCAGGCTCAACCTGATGGATACCTTGCAGCCCGGAGCAGTGGGCAGCGTAGAAGGCAACATGGCCTATGCAGAGCGGCCGCGCTGGTTCAAAACCTGGGAAGGAACCGGCCTATTGGCATTTACCGATCACAACGGCGATGGCCGGGTGCAGTACTACAATGATGCCAATCCCGATTTCCAGGCTAAGGCCGAATCTTATGGCTGGCAGGGCAATGAACTGAATGTTGATCCTGACATCATGGTGCTGGCGAATCCGGAAATTGCTGCCCTGCCCAACTGGGTGATCGCGCTGGTGGCGGCAGGCGGCATAGCTGCCGCGCTGTCAACAGCCGCCGGATTGCTGCTGGTGATTTCCTCGTCTATTTCACATGATTTGCTGAAAGGCATACTGATGCCAGGCATTACAGAAAAGGACGAATTACGCGCCGGCAGAATGGCCGCTGCCGTGGCCATCCTGATCGCTGGTTACCTGGGCTTCAATCCGCCGGGCTTTGTGGCGCAGGTGGTGGCCTTTGCATTTGGACTGGCAGCTGCATCGCTGTTCCCGGCCATTTTGATGGGCATATTCTCCACTCGCATCAACAAAACCGGCGCCATCGCCGGCATGCTCAGCGGCCTGATATTTACCTTTGGCTACATTGTGGTGTTCAAGGGTGTGTTCTTTGAACCCATGCGGGAAAACATTCCGGTCAACTGGTTGTTCGGAATTTCTCCCGAAGGCATAGGCGTGATCGGCATGCTGCTGAATTTTGCCGTGGCCTTTGTAGTCAGCTACCTGGGTGCGCCACCGCCGCAACGGGTGCAACAACTGGTTCAGGATATACGGGTGCCCTGGGTTGTAGAACGACCCTCCAGCTAAACTTTCAATCAGGCTGGAGTTTCAGTTTTCTTCCTGGCTCGTGGCTGTCTCATCGTCGCCAGACTCCGCAGCTGCAGCGTCGCTATCCTGGATACGCTGCAGCTTTTGCCCGTAATAAGCTGCCTCAGCTACTTTACCCTGCTTTTCCAACGCTGCCGCCAGGCCATTCAGACTGTTGGCCCGCAAGCGGGCACGCCTCAACTCCAGTTTGAAAGCTGCTTCTGCATCCGCATATTTGCGAGCATCCAGCAACATTTCACCCAACAATTCGGCACTCGGCCAATCGACAAAGGGCGGACCAAAGGCATAGGGCATCTCGCCTTCCAGGCGGCTGGCTTCGGCTGCATAACGGGCAGCTTGCTGACTTTCACCGCGAGCAAATTCGATGCCGGCCAATAACTCCTGCTCCATGACTTTCAACCGTTGCAAATACTGCTGTTCGCTGGCTGCCGCTTCTTTCTTGTGTTCCAGCAAGCGACCCAGTTCGGATTGCAGTGCGCGGAACTGGCCCAGGTATTGGGTCGCTTCAGACGGCTGGCCAGCATGGGCTGCGCGCATACCCTGCACGAAGCTGTAACTGAGGTTGGGATCGAAGGCATCACCCAGTTTAAAATTCCAGTCAGCCACCGCGCCGGTCCAGTTGCGGGTCTCCACCAGATAACGGGTCCACATCTGCACCACGGAGCCGGTAATGGAACGGTCCGGCTCCAGTATCATGCGATCTGTCGGGGCTTTGTTTTCCTCTTGCAACTCCTGGTAAGCCAGCTTGAGCAGAGCCAGCGCGTCATCATTCCGACCCTGCTGCAACATTCCATACAGCAACCAGGCATTGTAGTGCCCCCAATGCCTCGGTAATTCACCCTGCTCCAGGCGCATGATGTTCTGTACACGCACGGCTTTTTGATTGGCTGTGACCACGTCGTCCCACATACCCAGGGCGACGAAAATATGCGAAGTCATATGCAATGAGTGCCCGGCATCCGGCGCCATTTTCGCCAGCGCACGCGCTGCCGTAAGCCCCAGTGCAGCGTGATCGGGATCGTCTACTCCATGAATCAGGTAATGCGCCGCTCCCGGATGTTGCGGATTGGCGCTGAATACGTTCTGCGCCAGCGCAGTGCTTTGCATGTAGCTGGGGACATCGCGCACTCCGGCATTAACACCCAACAGGGACAAGGCATAAAACAATTGCACTTCGTGGTCTTGACGGAAATGCAGGGCCATGGTTTCAAAATGCTGGGCATAGGCCTGGTCACGCTCCACTTTGCTGCCTTCGCCATAGAGAATTTCCAGCGCCGTCAGGAAAGCTTTTTCTTTGGCGTCATCGGTGACGGCCAGCCTTTGTTCTGGTGTGGCACCCAGTTTGAGCAGCGCTTCACGCGCAGCCGGCAGGTCCTGTTCATCCCAGATGGGGTGATTGTAAGTCATGGCCTCGCCCCAATAAGCCATGGCAAAATCCGGCTCAATCTTCTGTGCCGCGATGAACTCCTGGGCCGCAAAGGGATATTCGAACAGGTGTAATAGCAACATACCGCGAATAAAGGCGGCCTGGGCTTTCGGCTTTGTGGCGCTGGTGGGAAAATCAATCTGTCCCAGCACTCGGCCCGTATGAGGGCCATGCTCATCACCTTCATGTGCCGGCAACGAAACTGTCTGCAGCGCGGTAGTCAGCAATACCACCAAAACCACTCGCCATTGCCTGGCTGCAGTGCAATTGCCTGAAAAAATTCTCTGGATTCTGTGTAGCATGGGTTTCACCTGATCATCAATTCCGGACCGCTGGCATCATGGCAGTTATGCCCAGCCCAGGCAAACAGGACTATCCATCGAATCCATGCCACAACGCAAATTCATCGCCATAGCCGGCAATATAGGCGCGGGAAAATCCTCGCTGCTGGAGTTTCTCAGTTGCACCTACCAGGTCGCGCCGTTCTATGAACCCAATGAAGCCAACCCCTACCTGCCGGATTTTTACCGCGACATGAAACGCTGGGCTTTCCAGTCACAGCTGTTTTTCCTCAGCAACAAATTCCGCATACACCAGGAAGCCGACAAAATGGCCGGCGTGGTGGTGCAGGATCGCACCATTTACGAGGATGCCGAGATTTTTGCCACTGCCCTGCATCGCATGCGCAAGATAGACCAGCGCGATTGGGAAACCTATTGGGGCTTTTACCAGAACATCATCAGTGCCATACAGCCTCCCGACCTGATGATTTACCTGCGTTGCCCGGTGCGTATATTGCGCCAGCGCATCCGTAGCCGTGGCCGGGCTATGGAGCAGGACATACCTTTGAGTTACCTGAAAAGACTGGACCAGTTGTACGAGGAATGGTTGTGCCGATACCGGCTCAGTGAAGTACTGGTCATAGAATCCGCTCAGTTGGACTATGTCAGCGACCTGGTTGATCGCCAGGACCTGCGCGAACGCATCGAAGCCCTGTTACCCGCTACACTTTCACGCCAAGGAAATTAATACGGGGCATTTGAATTTACCAGGCCGACCCCATATGAAGGGCAGAATGCCCTTAAGCAAGCTCCAGCATAGAGCGATAAACCAGAGAGTCACACGCCATGAACCTTTCGAAAATCCTGATCCTGATGCTGCTATGCCTGAGTCAGGCTTTTAGCCAACTGCAAGCGCAGGAGGATCCAGTTGCTGCAGACCAGAGTCCTGCCCTGGATCAGGCGCCTGAAGTGGATACAGCACCCAAGCCAAACGCAGCCATCAAAGGCGCGCCTGCGCCGAGGGAAATCAAGCGCATGCCTCGCCTGACGGTGAAAGTTACCGGCCTAACGCCAGCGACCGGAACGGCAGAAATCAGCCTGTTCAATTCAGCTGAAAGCTTCATGCTCAAGCCTTTTTACCAGGAATCCGGCGTGCCGGACGAAAACGGCACAGTGGAAGTACGGTTTCTGAATGTATTTGAAGGCGAATACGGCGTGGTGGCAGTACACGATGAGAACGGCAATGGTTTGTATGATGCCGGCTTCCTCGGATTCGGCGCAGAGCCGGTGGGCTACTCCAATGACGCCAGCCCCTGGCTGGGGCGGCCATCATTTGATGAGGTCAAATTCGATGTACAACAAGACCTGACCATCAACATCAGCATGGATTGAGGCCAGCAAACGCAGGGGGAATGCCACTAAACTGCGTTTCGCGAATATCTGTTTCAGTTGCAGATTCTCTGTCTGAATTCACTGCACATACACAAAATATTCACTGGATATAATGCATCGTGACCAATGGAACTTACGGTTGCGCTTTAGTCTGACTAAGCTGCCCCAATGTGTTCATTGAAAGTGCCCCAAATGCCAATAATCAAAAGTGAGAACAGCATGTGTCCAGGCAGTTATCTTTGCAGATACCTGGCAGCCATCAGCCTGGTCTGGTTGGCGGGCTCCAACCATCTGGCTGCACAGGAGGCGGTACCTGTCAGCGTCCAGGCGCTGACCGAAGTCGTGGTTGATCTGGAACGCAGTGCTGCAGCTGAAGTTTTGTCTTTGAACCATGCCGTAATCGCGGCCGAAATCAGTGGCGTCATCAAACAGGTGCATGCCGATGTCGGCGCCACGGTAAGCAAGGGTGACCTGCTGCTGGAGATTGATGACAGTGATTATCGACTCGCTTTGCAACAGGCCGAGGCCGCTTTGGCCACCAGCAAAGCGCAAAAGGCCCAGGCCGATGTGCGATTGCAACGTGCACAGCAGTTGATTGAGGGCAATTACCTTTCTGCCGACGATCTGCTGGCGCGGGAAACCGAAGCACAGGTAGCCAGTGCGCAGATCCAGCTGCAACAGGCCGCAGTAGCCATAGCCCGCCGTCAGCTGCAGAAATGCCGCATTCTGGCGCCGTTCAATGGGGTGGTTTCCAGGCGTATGGGCCAGGCTGGCAGCTTTGTCAGCATAGGCAGCGCCGTTGTGGAGTTTTCCCAAAGCGATCGCTTTGAGCTGGCCGCTGAAATACCTGATGAGCTGGCTGATTCTCTGTCGCGCGCGGAGCAAATCGAGTTTCACTCACGTAATCAGCGCTGGCCTCTGGAGTTACTGCGTTTGTCGCCGCTGATCGCCAGCGAGCGGCGCAGCCGCTCGGCCCGATTCAGCTTCAGCCAACAGGCACCCGCCATTGGCCGCAGCGGTGAAGTGGTGTGGCGGGTCAGTCGCGGCCTGTTACCAGCCAGCCTGGTGGTGCAACGCAATGGACAGTTGGGCATATTCCTGGCTGAGCAGGGCAAAGCCCGTTTCATCGCCCTGCCGGATGCCCAGGAAGGTCGGCCTGTGCCGGTTAACCTGCCTGCCGACAGCCAGGTTATCGTTACCGGTCGCGATCGTCTACAGGACGGCGACGCCATAAAGCGCCTCTGAGCAGTGACTGTGGCCTGGCCTGAACCATGTTAAAAAACCTGCTAACCAATCACCCGCTGGTGAACATCCTGTTCGTGGTGGTGGTCGCCCTGGGCGCCATGTCCTACATGAGCATGCCGCGGGAACAGGACCCGGAAATCAATTTCAACTGGGTGGACATCAATACCGTATTGCCCGGTGCCTCGGCCGAGGATGTGGAGCAACTGGTCACCGGCCCACTCGAAGACGCGGTGCGAAACGTACAGGACATACGCTGGATCGTCAGTACCACGCGGGAAAGCTCGTCCAACATCCTGGTGCGTTTCCGCGATCTGGATGAGCGTGATTTTGATAAACGTGTCAATGACTTACGACGCGAACTTCAGAACAAGGCTAATGATGAATTGCCGGATGAAGCTGAAGACCCCTACATCCTCGAAGTAACCTCTTCAAACGGCTTTCCCACCGCCCTGGTGGTAGTCCAGGGCCAGGCCGACGATGAGCATTTGCGCCGCACGGCCCGGCTGGTGCGGGAAGACATTGAACGGCTGCAGGGCGTGGACAAAACCATCGCCATAGGCCTGCATGAACCGGAAATGCAGGTGGAGTTCCTGCCCTGGGAACTGGCAGCGCGCGGTTTGCAGGCCACTGATCTGGCCGACAGCCTGGGCCAGGCATTCCGCGATACTTTTGCCGGCAAATCGGATATAGCCGGTAATGAATGGCTGGTGCGGATTGCCGGCACCACTGCGGACCCTCAGCAACTGTCTGACTTCCAGCTGGCACCAGCCGGCCGGCCCCATGAACAGATTGCGCTGGAGCAAGTGGCAGAAATCCGGCGCGGCCGCGAACAGGCTACACAGCTGGTGTCGTTTGAGGGCAAGCCAGCAATCGCCTTGTCCATCAGCAAGCTCAGTTATACCAACACGCTGCAACTGGTTGATCGCGTCAATAACTATATCGCCAACAAGAACCAGCAACTGGCCGGAACCGGCATCACCCTGGTGTTGGCCGATGACCAGACCAGCACCACCCGCCACGCCATCTCCATCATGCAAACCAACGCTGCGCTGGGCATGTTGCTGGTGCTGTCGGTTTGTTGGTTGTTCCTGGGCCTGCGCATCGCCACCATGGTCACCCTGGGCATTGTGTTTTCGGTCGCTGGCACCTTTCTCTTACTGAATATCACTGGCAACACGCTGAACGTCTCGGTGTTGCTGGGCGTGGTCATCGTGCTGGGCATGCTGGTCGACGATGCCGTGGTCGTGGTTGAAGCCATGTATTACCGCCTGCAGCGTGGCTCGGGCCGCCTGGAAGCCGCTTTGGATTCGCTGGCAGAAGTGGGCAGACCCGTGACTGCCGCTGTCCTGACCACCATGGCAGCCTTCCTGCCGCTGATGTTGCTGCCTGGCATCGTCGGCAAATTCATGTTTGTCATTCCCTTCGTGGTCACGGTGGGACTGGCGGTCAGCCTGGTAGAGGCTTTCTGGATATTGCCGGCACATGTAATGGCCTTTCACCAGTCGCGCAGGACTGATGACACGCGCAAGGATTGGCGGGGTCGCTGGACACACTGGGTGCGCATCAAATACACCCGTATGCTCTGTTATGTGATGCGCCGCCCGATACGTTTTCTCACCGCGGGATTGCTCAGTTTTGTTTTGGCAGCCATTGCAGTTGGGGCTGGCATGGTGCGCATGGACTTCTTTACGGCTGATCCCATACGGCTGTTTTATGTCAATCTGGATATGCCGGCGGATTCCCCGCTGGAAGAAACCTTGCGACAGACCGTGCAGTTGGAGCAGACCGTCCGCGAAACTGTGTCGCCAGATGAAATTCGCGCCATCACCGCCAATGCCGGCATCAAGTTCACCGACATAGAACCCATGTATGGCGATCAATATGGCCAGTTGCAGGTCTCCCTGGCGGAGCCCAGGCACGGCGCCATGTCAGTGTCTGAAATCATCAATTCCCTGCGTGAGCCTTTGCAACAACTGGCTTTGGATGGCGAAATCACCTTCCTGGAAATCAGTGGCGGACCGCCGGTTTTGCGCGATATCAATGTCAAAGTGCGGTCGGATGATTTTGACCAATTGCGAGCGGCCACCGATGCCATGCTGGCTATTGTCAAGACCATGCCGGGCGTGCGTAACGTGGCTGATAACGATGTGCCGGGGCGCTCCGAGCTGGCTCTGGAGCTGGATTACAAAGCCGTGCGCCGGGCTGGCCTGAACCCTGGCCATGTGGCCAGATTGTTACGCCTGCATCTCGATGGTGAAGTGGTAGCCTTTATGCGCGACCAGGGCGAAAAAGTGGAACTGCGGGTGCGTGGGCTGGCCCGTCAACAACAGGACATCACGGCCGTGCTGAACGACCCCATAGCCCTGCCAACTGGTGGCACCACCACCTTTGCTGCCCTGATGCGGCAGGAAACCGGCAAAAGCCGCGGCATGATCCGGCATTACAACCTGCGTCGTGCCTTGACGGTTGAAGGCGACCTGGACGAAGAAATCATGGATTCCACCGCAGCGGTGAAGTTGATACAGGCCGAATGGGGCCAGATCAGCCATCAATTTCCCGGCACGGACCTGGACTTTGGCGGTGCACTGGACGATATCGAGGAAAGCCTGGACGCCATGCTGGGACTGTTCCTGATGGGACTGGGGCTGATTTACCTGATCATTGCCACCCAGTTCCGCAGCTATTTCCAGCCGCTGCTGATTTTGACCACCGTGCCCATGGCCTTTACCGGTGTGGTGTTCGGCCTGGTGATTACCGGCAATCCACTCAGCCTTTACACGCTGTACGGCATCATTGCCCTGACCGGCATCGCGGTGAACAGTGCCATCGTGCTGATCGATGCCGCCAATGCGCGTATCGCCAACGGTATGCGCCCACTGCACGCCACGGTTTATGCCGCCCGCAGACGCGTGATTCCCATCATCATGACCACCTCCACCACCATTGCCGGCCTGTTTTCTTTGGCCTTTGGCCTGGGTGGCAAATCCTTGCTGTGGGGCCCGGTGGCCATGAGCATAGTCGCAGGCCTGGGCGTAGCCAGCATATTGACCTTGTTCATGGTGCCCACCCTGTACCGCGCTTTCATGCGAGGCCACGGACCGGACGACTTCCGCCACAGCCACTACCTGGACTGAAGCTGAATCACCAGGGTATGTTGCGTCCCTGCGCGTGGGTAAAGCTGCCGCTATCGGCCAGCTGCAGGCTGTCGATACGAGCGATCAGGTTTTGCGCCGCTTCTGCTGCAGTAACGTGGCCCTGATGGTCGGTCATATCGGTCTGAACGTAACCGGGATGTAATACAAACACACCGATTTTGCGTTCCGCCAGGTCCACGCTGAGGCTTTTCATGGCGATGTTGACCGCCGCTTTGGACATGCGATAACCGTAATAACTGCCCGAAGTATTTTCTTCTATGGAACCCATGCTGCTGGTAATGGTGAATACCTTTGAACCCGACTGCAGGTTTTCCAGCAAGGCGGCTGTGACCCGTAAGGGCGCAACTGCATTGATGCGGAACTGCTGATCAATCCCCTCAAAATCCAGCTGCTGCAGACTGTCCCGTACCAGCACGCCGGCATTGTTGATCAATACATCCAAATGCACACCGGCCAGGGCATCCCGCATCCTTGCTACATCGTCGGCTGCGCTGACATCAATGCCTTCTATGGTCCGGATGCCCAGTTTCTGTAACTCGGCTGAAGATTGTCTGCATACGGCAATCACTTCATCACCGCGCGCCGCCAGTTGCCGGCAAATTTCCAGCCCTATGCCACGATTGGCGCCGCTTACTAGAATTCTGCTCATGTTTTCACTCCTGAAAAATCCCCTGAAAAATCTCTAACCGGTGTTCTGTATGCCCAATGAAATACCATTGACGGTAGCCATCAGGGCTTTCAGCAGACGCGGATCTTCACGCTCGCTGGCGCGCCAGCGGTGCAACAGGTCCACCTGCAGCATATGCAAGGGATCCACGTAGGGATTACGCAAGCGGATATTGCGTTGCAAAGTGGGTTGGTCGTCCAGCAAGCTGCTGGTTTGTTTCAATTCCAGCACGGCCGCCTGGGCGAGCAGGAATTCGGCTTCAATCTGTTCGAACAAAAAGCGCTGTTCGGGTGCAACCAGGTCGGCATAGCGCTGACCGATGCGCAGTTCGCTCTTGGCCAATACCATTTCCACATCCTCGATCAGGGCGCGGAAAAATGGCCATTGCTGCAACCACTTGCGCAATTGCTCAATCCCAAACTGCTCGGTGGCCTGTTGCAAAGCAGTGCCCATGCCATACACACCCGGCAAGCCCACGCGGGTCTGTGCCCAGGAAAACACCCAGGGGATGGCCCGCAGATTGCCAATACCGTCCCCGGAGCGACGCGACGGCGGACGCGAGCCTATGGTCAATCGTTCAATCACATCAATCGGGGTGAAGCTGCGAAAAAAGCCGGTGAACTCTGCCTGCTGGTAGACCATGGCTTTATAGTGCGTGCGGGCTGATTGCGACAGCATCTGCATCAACTCCGAACCGCCTTCGGGCGGTAGCAGCGCAGTACTGGTTCCGGCCGCCAATAACTCGCTGTCCATGCTGTGCTTGAGTGTGGCGCCCGTCAGTAATTCGAGGTTGCGCAAGGCAATCGGCCGCACACCGTATTTGCGGTTGATGACCTCGCCCTGTTCGGTCAGGCGCATATAGCCGTTCACCGAACCGGCCGGTGCGCCGAGTATGCCGTTGACCAGGTTGCCGCCGCCGCGGCTGACGGTGCCACCGCGGCCGTGAAAGAACACCACGGCAATGCCCTGCTCTGCACCCAGGGATACCAATTGACTCTGAGCCTGTTGCAGCGCCCAGCGCGAGGCTGCAATACCGCTGTCTTTATTGCTGTCGGAATAGCCCACCATGATGACCTGCCGTGATTGCAGTTTTGCCAGATGCTGGCGGTAAACTTTTTCTGCCAGCAAGGCCGCAAGTATTTCCGGGCCGGCATGCAGGTCATCGACCGTCTCCAGCAAGGGAGCGATATCCAGCGGTGCAGTCTCGCTGCTGTTATCGGTTCGCACCGCCTCCGCCAGGGCCAGCGTGGTCAGCACATCGTCTGCGCCCTGCGTCATGCTGATAATAAACAGGCCCGTAGCTGCTTCACCAAAACCCTGTTGCGCTTCGGCCAATACCCGGAATACTTCCAGCGTGCGGTGCATATCTGCCGAACGCTGCTCGACTGCGGGAATTTCCGGCCAGTCATTCTGTTCCAGCCGCTGAGCCAGAATGCCGGTACGCTCAACGATGCTTTTCTGCTCCCAGTCCGGATCAGCCAGCCACTCGGACATCACCTTTCTATGCAGGGCTGCGTCCTGGCGTACGTCCAGTGTGGCCATATGGAAACCAAAAGTGCGGGCCCGTAACAGGAATCGCTGTACGGCAAACAAGCCGGCGTGGCTGCCCTTGTTATCAGCCAGGCTTTGCTCGATCAGGCGGATATCGGCGACGAATTCCTCTACCGAAGCATAAGCCATGAGGCCTTCATCCAGGGTGTCCTGCAAGCGTGCCACCACAAAGCGCAACAAACAGCGATAGGGCATGTCTTCGTAGCGGTCGACGATATTCGCCGCCACTTCCGGCATCTTTAGGGCATATTCCCGGTGCCGCTGCCGGACGTCTGCGTTGACCGGAATTTCAGTGGTGGTCTGGCTCAGGGAACGGCCCAGCTGGCTGAGCTCGGGAATGTAGCGACGGATGATGGCCTTGCGTTGCATGCGCAGGGTTTCCAGTATGGTGCCGGCATGGACATTGGGATTGCCGTCCATATCACCGCCCACCCAGGAACCAAACCGCAGTATCAGCCGTTGCGGTGCATAACTGCCGACGGCCTCGGGCCCGTAGTGCTTGATCAGCGCTTCGTTAAGGTTTTCGTAATACACCGGTACCACCCGGTAGAGGATGTCGGTGATGTAGAACAGGATATTGTCCAGCTCATCTGCCACGGTGGGCCTGCTGTGTGAAACCAACCGGGTCTGCCAGGCTGAACTGATGGCGCTGAGCATGCGCTGCTCGCTGATGTTTTTCTCTTCCGGAGTCAACTCGGGGTTGAGTCGGTCGACCAGCCGCAAAACAATTTCGTATTCCTTTTCCTGCAGGGTGCGGCGCGTGGCTTCAGTGGGATGTGCGGTAAACACCGGCTGTATGCTCAGTCGGCCCAGTACCTGCTGCAGTTGCTGCAGGCTGGCTCCGGCAGTTTTCAAGCTGCCTATGACTTCATCCAGGCTACCGCGCTGGGCAGCGCTACGGGCCCGCTGGTAGCTGCGGCGACGGCGTACACGATGTACTTTCTCGGCCAGGTTGACGGTGCGCATATAGGAGGAAAAGGCATGTATGACCTGATCCACTTCATCGGCCTGCAACTGGCCCAGCACGTGTTCCAGCCCTGCGCCGGAGCGGTCATCGCTTTCCCTGTCGACTATGGCGGCATGGCGTACCTGTTCCACCCGGTCCAGTAAGGATTGGCCGCCCTGCTCCACCAGCATACGGCCCACCAACGAGCCCAACAGGCTGACATCGGCCCGCAGAGGCCAATCCTTTTCCGGTAAATCAACGACACGAATTTCTTCCATCAGCCTCTCAATTCCAAATTAATTAATTACAAAACTTTCAAACTTGCCGCACGCGTATCACACCATCAGCGGCGCCAATGGCTTGCAGGATTTCAGGTCCCGGTGCAGTTTCCACATCAATGATGTTATAGGCCAGGTCGCCGCGGCTTTTGTTGACCATATCCAGCACGTTGATATCGTGATCGGCCAGGATGGACAGCACACCACCCAGCACGCGCGGTACATTGTCGTTGGCAAAGGTAATGCGAAAACCACCATTGCGACGCATGCGGGTTTGCGGAAAATTCACCGAATTAACGATATTGCCGTTGTCGAGAAAGTCTACCAACTGGTCGGCTGCCATTACTGCACAGTTTTCTTCAGCCTCTACCGTGCTGGCACCGATATGCGGCAGCAACAGCACATCATCCCGGCCCAATAATTCGGGAACCGGGAAGTCAGTCACATAAACCGACAAAGCACCAGTATCGAGCGCGGCAATCACAGCTTGTGGATCAACAATTTCCTCGCGGGCAAAATTCAGCAGGCGTGCTCCCGGACGGGTCTTTTGCAGGCTTTCGGCATTCAGCAAATGACGGGTTTGTGGAATGGCGGGCACATGCAGACTGATGAAATCAGAGGCTGCCAGCAGTGCATCCAGGCTGTCCATTTTCTCTACCCGGCTGGACAATCGCCAGGCGGATTCCACCGATATGGCCGGATCAAAACCGGCCACGCGCATGCCCAGTTCCAGTGCCATGTTGGCTACCAGTGAACCGATAGCACCCAGACCCACTACACCCAAAGTCTTACCGGCTATTTCACTCCCGGCGAAACGTTTCTTCTCCTGCTCCAGTTTTTGCGCCAGTTGCTGTGGATCTGTTATCCCTTGCAGCGATTGCACATAATTCATGCCGCCAACGATGTTGCGCGAACTGAGCAGCAAGCCTGCTGCGACCAGCTCCTTGACCGCATTGGCATTGGCGCCGGGTGTATTGAAAACCACCACGCCCTGCTTGCCCAGCTCAGCCACCGGCACATTGTTGACTCCGGCTCCGGCGCGGGCCACGGCCAATAGCTCAGGCTCTACGGTTGCGCCATGCAGCGAATGTGAGCGCAACAACAAGGCATGCGGCTGAGCGACATCCGGCCCCAGTTCAAAGCGGGCTGTCGGAAAGGCTTCCAGGCCACGACTGGCGATGCGGTTAAAAGTTTTTATTCTGAACATCAGGCTGTCTCCGCCGTAGCCGCTGAAACCTGCGCTATGCCCCAGTCCAGCCAGGGCAGCAATTTTTTCAGGTCTTCCGACTCGACCGTAGCGCCACACCAGATACGCAGCCCGGCGGGCGCATCGCGGTAAGCACCAATATCAAAAGCCACGCCTTCCGCTTCCATCAATTTGACCAGGCTTTTAACTTCTGCTTCCGGCAAATCCAGGTTCAGGCAGACGCTGGTATTGGAGCGATACTCCGGCATCCTGGCCAGGAAGTGCACATCATCGCGTTGCCATACCCAACTCTCGAGCACGGCCAGGTTCTGTTGCGAGCGGCTTATGGTTCCAGCCACACCTCCAATGGATTCTACCCATGCCAGCGCATCCAGATAATCAGCTACGCACAACATGGATGGCGTGTTGATGGTAGAGCCGGTGAAGATTTCCTCCATCAACTTGCCAGCCTTGGTCAGGCGGAATATTTTCGGCAGTGGCCAGGGTGGCGTATAACTTTCCAGCCGCTCTACGGCCCGCGGGCTGAGTATCAGCATGCCATGCGCGCCTTCACCGCCCAGCACTTTCTGCCAGGAGTAAGTCACCACATCCAGCTTGTCCCAGGGCAAATCCATGGCAAAAACGGCTGAAGTGGCGTCGCAAAAGGTCAAGCCTTCGCGCTGCGCGCTGATCCATTGGCCATTCGGCACCTTGACTCCGGAAGTTGTTCCGTTCCAGGTGAAAATAATATCGTGCGCTGCATCCGCTTGCGTCAGATCGGGCAGTTCGCCATAAGGCGCAGAAAAATTCCGCACCTGCTCCAGCTTCAGTTGCTGCGCAATGTCGCTGCTCCAACCCTTGCCGAAGGATTCCCAATGAAATACATCCACCGGGCGCGGGCCCAGCATGGACCACATGGCCATCTCAAAAGCACCGGTATCGGACGCTGGTACTACGCCGACCCGATAACCCTCTGGCAGGCCGAGCAATTCAGCTGTCTGGCTGCAGACCTTGCCCAGCACGGCTTTACCCAGGGCTGAGCGATGCGAGCGGCCCAGAGTATCCAGTTGCAGGGCAGCAACATCGTAACCGGGCCGCTTGCTGCAAGGACCGGAAGAAAAATTCCCGTTGGCCGGTTTGACCACGGGTTTTGAAACAGAAGGCATAACGCAGGCGCTCCTTGATAATTTGAAGTTTTACGACCAAACGAAGTAAAAACAAGCTGGGCATTATCTGTGGGCCAGCCAGCTGGCACAACCGCTATTCACCCATCTGCTATCATAAACTTGAACAGCGCCGGAGATTTAACACTCATGGCAGGTTGGAATTTGCATAAATATGCACCTGACCCGGGCAGCATCCTGGGTAGCCAACTGTTGCCCCTGTTGCTCTGCACATTTCTGCTTGGGGCTTGTGCCAGCCAGCCCTTTGAAATGCATAAGCCGGCCGCCCTGCAAGGGCAAACCATTCCCACTGTTATAGAACCCAACTTCAGCCAGATAAGCCCGGCCATGCTGGACTTCCTCGATCAATTTGTGGACCAGAAACACGGCAAGGAGCAGGCCATCTGGAGCCTGGTATGGGCTGCCACCGACCAGAACATCCGCAGCTTCAATTACCGGCCGGAATTGACCTTGCCGCCGCTGCAGGCTTTTGACCAGAAAACCGGTAATTGTCTGTCCTTTTCAGCCATGTTCATGATGATGGCACGCCACCTGGGTTTGAACGCCTGGTACCAGGAGGTAGAAATTCCGGAACAATGGGCCAATGAAAACGATACCTTGCTGGTCAGCATGCACGTCAACGTGGTGATCGACAGTACCAGGAGCGGTAGCTCATGGGTGGTGGATGTCAGTGGCATGGATAATTCGCGCTCACGCCTGCAACGGCGCATCAGCGACAATAACGTGCTGGCACAGTACTACAATAACCTGGGCGCCAATGCGCTCACCGCAGGGGATCTGGGCACCGCCTACGCCTACTTCAGCAAAGCCATTGAAACTGAACCCAGGCTAACCTACCTGTGGTCCAACCTGGGCGTGGTATACGCCAGGAACGAACAAATTCAGGATGCACAAGCGGCCTATCTCACTGCCCTGAAACTGGACTCCAGCAGCAGCATGGCGGCCAATAACCTCTACCTGATTTACGAGAGAACCGGCAATCTGCAAGCAGCTGCCGAGCTGTTTAAACGAGTTGAGAAACACCGCCGTAAAAACCCCTACTACCTGACTCATCTGTCCGCTCTGGCTTATGAAGAGGGCCGCCTGGACGAATCCCGCGAACTGGCAGAGCGGGCGGTGGAGCTGCAGCAGAATGAGTATCGCTTTCACTATCAACTGGCACGTACCCTGGCACGAGAAGGCAAACACCAGGACGCCGAAGTCAGCCTGGCGCGCGCCCTGGAACTGGCGCCCGAAGAGTTGCTGGTAACCATGGCCCAGCTGGAACCACTACCTGAGCAGTCCGAACTACCCTGACCGAACTGGCCTGCTGGCTAATCGCCCCAGTGCTGCAATAAATCACCGATCCGCTCAAACACCGTTTCCAGCACACGTGCTTCTGGCAACAGGGTAATGCGGAAATGATCGCGGTAGGGCACATTGAAACTGGAGCCCGGCGCGATCAGCACGTGCCGCTCTTCCAGCAGCTTGAGGGCAAATTGCTTGTCATCAAAGCTTGCGCCATTGGCCGGCTGAACGCGGATAAAGGCATACAGCGCACCTTGCGGCGCTGACAGGGACAGGCTGGGATTATTCTCCACGCCCTGGATTACAGCTGATCGGGATTCATACAAACGTCCGCCCGAAGCCGTCAGTTCATGGATGCTCTGGTAACCGCCCAATGCCGTTTGTACAGCCCACTGGCCAGGCACATTGGCACAGAGACGCAATGAGGCCAGCAACTCCACCGCATGCTGGTATTCATGCGCATGACTGCGGTCACCGCTGAAGATGATCCAGCCCACACGATAGCCACAGGCACGATAGATTTTTGACAGTCCGTTAAAACTCACACATAAAGTGTCGTGTACCAGCGATGCCATGGGCACGTGACTGGCCTCGTCATAAAGCACCTGGTCGTAAATCTCATCCGCAAAAACCACCAGGCCATGCTTTTCAGCGATGCGGGCAATGGCCTGCAGGCGATCCGGACTATAGACCGCACCGCTGGGATTATTTGGATTGATCACCACGATGGCGCGGGTGCGCTCGGTGATCAGCTGTTCAATTTCCTCCGGATCGGGCTGGAAACCGTTTTCAGGCAAGCAGGAGTAATACACCGGCTTGCCACGGTTGAGCGAAACCGAGGCACTCCACAGTGGATAATCCGGGCTGGGTACCAGCACCTCGTCGCCGCTGTTGAGCAAAGCACGCAAGGCCAGGTCTATGCATTCACTGACGCCATTGCCCATCACCACATCTTCGGCCGTGAGGTCCATCACGCCGCGCATCTGCTGCTGCATAACCACCGCTTCACGGGCCGGGAATATGCCTTTCTGGTTGCAGTAGGCTTCCGACTGGTGCAGGTTTTCTATCATCGCCAGGCGCATGGTTTCCGGAGTGCGGAAACCGAACAGCCCCGGGTTGCCAATGTTCAGCGAAATGATTTCGTAACCCTGGCGTTCCAGTTGTGCCGCGCGCGCCGCCAGTTCGCCACGAATTTCGTAGCGAACGCCTTGCAGTACTTCGTTGGTGCGAAATTCCATATCAGTACATCAATCGGCCAGCATGAATTCGCGTATGGCAAAGAACGGCGGCGAACCTGCGCCCACCAGTTTTTCATTGAAATCCTTGTATCGGAACTTGTCGCCTTTTTTGACTTTGTATTCCGCCAGTATGTCTTCAATGGCAACATAACCGGCAAAATAGCTGGTCAGTTGCACCGAAGACAGCTTGGCCCGCACCAATTTGCCGCGTGCTTCACCTTCTTCCTGGAAACCTTTTTCTACCATCAGTTTGACTGCGTCTTCTTCCGGCCAACTGGTGCGTTGCAGCCGCAGGTCAATCATTGCGTTCATGATGGATCGCAGGGTCAACTTGATATCCACCATTTTTTGCAACTGGTGGCCGATGGGGCTGTCGGGATAAACCGTGAAGCCCTGTGCGACCATCTGGGTGGCAATGTAGGTAGCCCAGCCTTCAACCATGGGTCCGTTCCAGAACACCTTGGGCATAATGCGTTCAGAGCGGTTGGAGTATTCCAGCTGGACAAAATGCCCCGGCACGCCTTCGTGGATGTAAACCAGCGCCAATGCCGGGCGGTTGTACTCTTTCAGGTAACTGTCGGAACCGGCCAGCAAGTCCAGATCCCAAAACCACACGGATTCCAGCTCCGGTTCAAACGGTGGCGCGGTTTGTATCTGTGCTACCGCAACTCCAGCCAGATGTGGCGGTGTGGGCTCGATACGGAGTTTTGATGCCGGTGGCAGGTCCATCATGTTTTGCTCACGGACAAAACTGAGGATCTGCTCGGCCATGTCATAGCTGTCCTGAATCAGCGTGGCGGTGGTAGACCGGTCCTCTGCCATTTTTGTAAAGATATCGCGAACCACCTTCTGGTCATCCAGGGTGGCTGCAAGTTGAACGGAGCCGCTGCTGATTTCGTCCGCCAGATAGCTGTCGTGGATTTCCCTGCCCAGGCTGACCAGCTCGTTGCCTTTGAGGGTCAACCAGCCATCGGCCACTGCCAGCAAGGAGGTGGGATCGAGTGGATAGTCCATCTGCAAAGCGTATTTTTCGTCATACAGCTTGGCACCCAGGCGCCATTCACTGTTCTCCCGCGGCCCCAGAGTTTCTTCAAACCAGCTGGCGAAGGCATTGATGCTGGTCAGTGCGGCTACACAAGAGGTCTTGATTTCAGCCTGCTTAGACTCATCCAGGGAAGATGTGGCCAACAATTCCGGCAAAGTCTTCTGCAATAGACTGCCCTCTCCCGTCATGCCTTTCAGTTGCTGCGAGGTGAGCACTTTTTCCATTTCGGTAGGCTTCACATCAACCGGACTCAACAGGGCTTGCACCTGTTGCAGGAAGACCGGCGTGGCGCTGCAGCGTGAACCAAAACTCGCCAGTCGCTGTTCCAACGGGGCGTAGTCACGCAAGGCCAGTCCGGAATAGCCCTCGCCCAGCAGGCCCACCCATCCCATCGGATTGTTGTTGCTGTCCAGCTTCTCAACTGAAAACAGGTGCAACTTCACCCGCTGCGTGAGGATGTGCAGGTCTATCTGGTCGGGTCGTGTCAGTTTGCTGGCATCGATGCTTTCCAGGCGTGACAGGAATGCTTTGCGATTGGCCAAATCAGCAGCCATGCGTTGAGCAGTTACCTCAGGCAGGCGGCGGTCGTAATAACTGGCATCCGGACCTTTGCCATGAATGCCATAACCGGACCCATCTGTCGGGTTCTCTTCGAGCAGGAATTCGATGTACAAACGGCCCAGCTGATTGATGCTGGATTCTGCCTGCACACGTTGTAGCCAATCCTCAGCAGAAAAATCAGCGGCGGCCAATAGCGGAGCTGCCAGCGAGGACAGCAATATCAAGCAGATAAATCGTGAAATCATGAGCTTAATCCGGATTTGTGCGGTCCGGCAGGATACCTAAGCTGGCGACCTGAAACCAGTACGGATTTCAGGCCGGGAAAGATCAGACAAGTAAAATTTTGATTGGGTGATTGCTTAGACGGCTTGGAATCACAATCGCTTGTTATGTTTCACAACCCCAATACCAATCCCAGGCCTTCAGATACCCGGTTCATGACTACCTTGGGTAAACGGCCTGCTCGCTTGGTTAGATACTTACGGTCCAATGTTAGAAGTTGCGACACGTTTACGACTGACGCTTTGGAAAGCCTGGAATCCGATTTGCCAATGCGCACATTGCCCGGCGCTTCAGCTAAAGCAAGATTGGAAGTAATTACAGCCACAAGGACGGTAGCTATTTTACTTTCGTTAAAAGAATCAACCTGAACTACCAGTACAGGCCCGCGGTACCCAGGTTCTGAGCCACGAGGTGATTCAAGAGAAGCCCACCAAATTTCACCACGTTTCATGATTCAAAGAATCAAACTGTGCTTTTTCAAGAACCGGGTTGAGTACGAATTCTTCATGCTCATAAACTTCATTAAGCTTGGCAGTGATCGCATCCGGGCCCTGGACTTCCAGATAAGCCTCCAGCGCCTCCGAAAAAATTCTGCTGCGAGGAACACTACGTTGCTTGGCCAAACGTTCGGCAGCCTCAAAGATGGGATCGGGTACTGAAATTGCGATTTTCATACTTTCAGGGTATCACCCGGGTCATACCCAGGCAAGTTGAAACTTAACGCCGCCCATCAGCCGCGCCGCTTTTTCGCGTCGGCTGGATAAGCTTGTTGCGCAAGTCCGGTAATTCACTCACCAATCAAGATAGTTTACTCATAAGACCTACGCCACCCCGCAGCACGCGCCTCTTCTTCGGAGCAGAACCACCGCTCTCCTTTCAATAAGTCGATTCGCGTTTTGTCATACCACTCCCCACCATAAACATGATAGATGCGTTCACCCTGGAGGTTGATGTTTCCCTTTATCAGACAGGCTTCGGAGTTGCTCCCCAAAAAGGTGTGCAGAAACGCCGACAACGGCGTCCAGCGGTTCACCGCCAGACCGACCACGACGAGAATGATGATTATTCCGATCAATCGGCCCACAACTTGAATTGCTCCACAGTAGTGACTTCACCTATATCCAGATTTTACTTCTAGTCAGCCGGTGAAGCAGCCAACAAGTGGGTTAAAAGCCTGAAATCCGGCAATACGAAGAATCGAACTATTCACATCTAATTGTATGTTTTATATGTTTTTTATATAGATTTATTTCCTCTTATACTATATATTATTACAGTAGTTATTTGATCGCCTGCAAAGAGGAAATCAGCAATGCTTCAAGCACAAATCCACACCGTTTCCCGGTTCAAACCAGGCTCTGTTCAGGCTGAATTGGCCGGGCAACTCACCGCGCGTCAACTGCAAAAAGAACAGTTGGGAGAGCAGATCACCGAATTGGCAGCGCATATCCATGCAGCTACTTTTCGCCTGCTGGAATTGATTCGCGAGTTTGATTCCTGCGAGGCTTGGGCGGGTGAAGGTGTACTCTCCTGTGCACATTGGCTGAACTGGAAATGTGGCATGGCTTTGGGTGTGGCGCGGGAACGGGTACGCGTGGCACATGCGCTGAAAAATTTGCCGAAAATCAGCCAGACATTCCGCAAGGGCAAAATCAGCTATTCCAAGGTTCGCGCCATTACCCGGGTGGCCACACGCAAGAATGAAAATTACCTGTTGATGATTGCCCACTTCGGCACTGCCAGCCACGTGGAGCGGCTGGTGCGGAATTATCGTTCGGTGAAGCGCAACGAAGCCCTGGCCAAAGCACAGGA